>JAJYUP010000041.1 GCA_021792455.1 Actinomycetes bacterium
GAGACGGTGCGTCGGGCGCTGCGAGTGGCTTCGCAGCGATCTCGGCGGCTATGAGATCCGCCACGGGCGCGTGATGCGGGACGGAGGCGGCGCTGCCGCTGGGCATGGCGCTGCCGCTGGGCATGGCGATGCTCCTGGGCATGGCGATGCCGCTGCGGGCGGCGATCGGCTGCTCAGCACGTGCGAACCGCTGATCCTGACTTCGAGAAGCGGCGAGGACGGACTGGAGGGGTGCAGGGCGGGCCGCGTGATCGGGACCTCCTGGCATGGGGTCTTCGAGCATGACGCCTTTCGCAGGGCCCTGCTCTGTTGGGTTGCAGAGGTGAGCGGGCGCAGGTTCACGCCGAGCCGGCTGTCCTTCTCCGACGCGAGGCAGCGCCAGCTCGACGTGCTCGGTGACCTCGTCGCCAGACATCTCGACACAGACCGGCTGATGTCGCTGATCGACGGTGGACTCCCGCCCGATCTGCCGGTGATCGCAGCGCGGCGCGACGATCTGGCGCAGGAGGTGCAGCGATGCTGAGGATCATCACGACCGCCGACACGGAGATCCTCGCGACCGCAGCAGCGGTGCAGCGCCTGCCAGGTGGATTCCCAGAGGTGCGCTGCGCAAACCCAAGCGGCCTCGCCGAGCCTGCAAGCCTCATCGACGACCTGCTCGCCGGCGCACGCGTCGTTCTCTGCCGCATCCTTGGCGGCCGCAGGGGGTGGGATGGCTTCGATCTGCTGCGTGAGCGCTGCCTGGAGGCGGCGATCCCGCTGATCGCGCTTGGCGGCGAGGCTGAGCCAGACGCGGAGATGACCGCACTCTCGCTCGCCCCAGCAGGAGCCGTCGTACAGGCTGGCGAGTACCTGTGCCACTGTGATCCGGAGAACGTCGAGCAGCTGCTGCGGTTTCTGGCCGACACCTTCCTGCTCGAGGGCTACGGCTTCGATCCGGCGCGAGAGCTTCCAGACCTGGGTGTCTACGTGCCCTGCGAGGGAGATGTGTCTCTGCAGAAGGCGCTCGCCCGCTGCGATGAGGACCGTCCGACCGTCGGAGTCTGCTTCTACCGCTCCCACCGGCTGAGCGGCAACACTGCGTTCATCGACGCCCTCGTTGAGGCCGTCGAAGAGGCGGGGGCGAACGCGATCGCGGTGTGGAGCCGGACCCTGCGGGCAGACGCGGAGGGGCGCATCGATGCGCTCGAGCTTCTGAGCGGCCACGTCGACGCGCTGATCCTCACGATGCTTGCGACGGGCGGCAGCGGTGCCGCCGATGCGAGGGACCCCGACGGTGAGGCGATTGGCGAGCAGTGGCAGTGCTGGGATGCGAAGGCGCTCGAGGCCCTCGACGTGCCCGTGATCCAGGCGGTGTGCGCGACCCGCTCGCGTGCCTGGTGGGAGCAGTCCGACACAGGGCTTGCGCCGCTCGATGTCGCGACCCAGGTGGCGATCCCCGAGTTCGACGGCAGGCTGCTCGGAGGGGTGATCTCATTCAAGGAGCGCGAGCAGGAGGGCACCGAGATCGGGATGCCCGTCGCGCGCTACGTCCCTGACAGGGAGCGCTGCGCCCGCGTCGCGCGCATCGCTGCAGCCCACGCCCGCCTGCGCCGCCTGCCTGCTTCCAATCGGCGCGTCGCGATCATGCTGACGAGCTTCCCAACGAAGCACGCCCGCATCGGCATGGCCGTCGGCCTCGACACGCCCGCAAGCGCGCTCGAGCTGCTCGAGGCGATGAAGGCGGATGGGATGCGGATCGAGAACCCCTTCGAGACCGGCGATGCGCTGATGCACGCGCTGATCGCCGCAGGTGGGCAGGACCCAGAGTTCCTCACAGAGGAGCAGCTCGCCTCCACGGATCTGAGGATGCCCGTCGCCGAGTACCTGAGGTGGTATGAGACGCTGCCCCGCCCCCTGCGGGAGTCGATCGAGGCGCGCTGGGGTCCGCCCCCGGGAGAGCACTACCTGATCGCGGGGGGTGGGCCGCTCGCGGGTCGGCAGAGCGACGGTTGCGCAGCGGGCGAGCTCTCCTTCGCGATCGCGGGGCTCGAGCTCGGGAACGTGCTGATCGCGATTGCGCCTCCACGCGGCCACGGGCAGGGGCGGGATCGCGGCGGATGGGAGGAGCGTCGCGCGATCTACCACGACGCAGAGCTTCCGCCAACCCACCACTACCTCGCCTGCTACCGCTGGCTCGAGGCGGTGTGGGGCGCCGATGCGGTCGTGCACCTCGGCAAGCATGGGACGCTCGAGTGGCTGCCAGGCAAGACGGTCGGCCTCTCCGCGTCATGCGCGCCAGATGCCGCGATCGGCGCGCTGCCACTCATCTATCCGTTCGTCGTGAACGATCCTGGGGAGGGGGTCCAGGCGAAGCGCCGCGCGCACGCACTGATCGTCGATCACCTCGTCCCGCCGATGATGCGCGCAGGCACATCCGACGAGCTTTCAGAGCTCGAGGCGCTGCTCGACGAGTATGCACGCCTCGAGGTGCTCGACCCTCCGAAGCTGCCAGCGCTTGCGGCGCGGATCTGGAGCGCGATCGAGGCCGCAAACCTGCAGGCCGACCTCGACCTGGGGGAGGGCGCGCCGGAGGCGGAGGACCTCAGCGCGCTCGTGCAGCACATCGATGGCTACCTCTGCGAGGTGAAGGACATCCAGATAAAGGACGGGCTGCACGTGCTCGGCAGAGCGCCTGAGGGACAGCAGCTGCGAGGACTGCTCTCCGCGATGCTGAAGCTGGAGCGCGAGGAGGAGCCGCTGCTCGCGCAGCTGGAAGAGCAGGGGTTCGACCCCGCGCACGCGGCGGCGCATGCGCGTGCCCACCCGAGACTCGCGCGTGCGCCTGAGCTCGTCGATCGCATCAGAAGGACGGGTCAGGAGATCGAGAGCGTGCTCGCCGCGCTGCACGGTCGGCACGTGGCTTCAGGGCCGTCTGGCAGCCCGACGCGCGGGCGGCCCGATGTGCTGCCGACGGGTCGCAACTTCTACTCAGTCGACCCCCGAGCGCTGCCCTCTGAGCTCTCCTTCGAGGTGGGGCAGCGCTTGGCGGAGGCGCTGCTGGCGCGGCACGAGCAGGAGAGCGGCAGGCTGCCTGAGATGGTGGGGCTCGTCGTGTGGGGCACCTCAGCGATGCGCACAGAGGGGGACGACGTCTCTGAGATCCTCGCGCTGCTCGGCGTGCGTCCCGTCTGGGATCACGAGAGCCGGCGCGTGAGGGGCGTGGAGGTGATCCCTCTCGCGCAGCTTGGCCGCCCGCGCATCGACGTGACGGTGCGCATCTCCGGCTTCTTTCGCGACGCCTTCCCCCACCTGCTGGCTCTGATCGACGAAGCGATCGGAGCGGTCGCGCGCCTGGATGAGAGCGATGAGCAGAACTTCGTGGCGGCGCACGTGCGCGCCGATGCGGCGAAGCTTGCGATGCAGCTGGGCGAGGAGCTTGGCTGCGCCGCCCCTCCGAGCGGGTCGAGCGCAGGCGAGGGGGCAGGTGCTGCGCCGGCAGCGAGACGGAGCAGCGCGAGGTCGCAGAGCGAAGCGGTGAGGCGAGCCTGGCGGCAGGCGACGACGCGAATCTTCGGCTCGAAGCCCGGCGCCTACGGGTCGGGGCTCCCTGAGCTGCTCGACTGCGGCGAATGGCGTGGGCGCGGCGATATCGCCGAGGTCTACGAGGCTTGGGGCGGCTACGCCTACGGTGAGGGGCTCGACGGAGTGCCTGCGAAGGAGCAGATGCGCGCCTGCCACAGCCGGATCGAGGCGGCGGTGAAGAACGTCGACTCGCAGGAGCAGGACATCTTCGACTCCGGTGAGTTCTTCGCCTACCACGGCGGGATGGTCGCGATGGCCTCCGCGCTTCGCGGAGAGAGCCCTGCCACTTACGTCGGCGACAGCTCGAAGCCCTCCTCCGTGCGCACGCGCACCCTCTCCGAGGAGGCCCGGCGCATCTTTCGTGCCCGCGTTGCGAACCCACGTTGGATCGCATCGATGATTCGCCACGGCTACAAGGGAGCAGCAGAGCTCTCTGCAACGGTCGACTATCTCTTCGGCTACGACGCGACGGCGAACGTGCTCGAAGATTGGATGTATGAGCGGATCGCAGAGCGCTACCTGCTCGAGCAGGACATCGCCCGCTTCATGAGTCGCTCGAACCCATGGGCCGCGCGCGCGATCGCGGAGCGGCTGCTGGAAGCGGTCGATCGCGGCCTGTGGGAGCGCCCGAGCGAGCGCACAGTTGAGGCGATTCGGCAGCGGTTCCTCTCCTTGGAAGGCGAGCTGGAGGAGGGCGGACCCGATGCGGCAGTCGCTGCAAAGGGGGCGCGGGGCTCGGCCTCAGACCTCGGCGAGCTCAGCTGCGAGCTGTCAGGTGCGCGAGGGCGGGCAAGGGCGCAAGGCCCACAGTCGGAGGGGGGCCGTGGAGGGCTGCAGGCCGATGAGGAGGCGCAGCGGTGAGCGCGACCTATCCGTTGAGCGCGATCGTCGGCCAGGAGCGACTCGTGGAGGCGCTGTTGATCAACGCCGTCTGCCCAGAGGTTGGCGGTGTGCTCGTCCGCGGGCAGCGGGGCACGGCGAAGTCGACGGCGGTGCGCGCGCTCGCTCCCCTGCTGCCGCCGATAGCCGTCGCGGTCGGCGAGACCTGTGCGTTCGCGCCCGGCGAAACGGCCCCAGGGGGACGAGTTCGAGCGGACGCCGAGGTGCGGCAGCGGCAGCCGCCGCTCGTCGAGCTGCCGCTGGGCGCGAGCCTCGACAGGCTGCTCGGCACCCTCGACCTGAGCCGCGCTCTGAACGGCGAGGCGGCCTTCGAGCCGGGACTGCTCGCACGGGCGCACCGCGGGATTCTCTACGTGGACGAGGTGAACCTCCTGCCCGACCATCTCGTCGATGCCCTGCTCGACGCGGCGTCAAGTGGATTCGTGCACGTGGAGCGGGAGGCGATCTCCGTGAAGCACGACGCCTGCTTCCTGCTCGTCGGCACGATGAACGTGGAGGAGGGCGAGCTGCGCCCCCAGCTGCTGGACCGCTTCGGTCTGAGCGTTGAGGTGAGCGCGCCAGGCGACCCTTCTCTTCGCGCAGAGATCGTGCGCCGACGCCTCGCCTTCGAGCAGGACAGGCGAGCCTTCGCCCGGGGCTTCGAGCAGCAGGAGCTGCAGCTTTCGGCGCGGATCGCCTCCGCTCAGAGGCGACTTTCGAGCGTGACGCTGGGGGAGGGGGCGCTGCAGCGAATCGTGACCGCCTGCGCCCGCCTGGGCATCGAGGGTGTGCGCGGCGACATCGTCTGCGCCCGCGCCGCGATTGCGCTCGCCGCGCTGGACGGGGCCGATGAGGTGAGCGACGAGCACCTGCTGCGCGCCGCTGGGTATGCGCTCGCCCACCGCCGACGGCGCGAGCCACTCGAGCCGTTGCCGAGCGACGATGCGGCCCTGGAGGAGGCGCTGTCGGCCCCGCAGCCTGGCCCGTCCGATGACGGGCCAGCCTCCCAAAAGCACGAAGCAGGAGATGAGGGACGCGACGATTGGCGAGAGCGCCGACGAGGGGACCTGCAGAGGCATGGCACGGGTGAGGCAGGTGAGGGGATCGCGCCTGAGGGTGAGCGCGAGCGAGGGGACCTGCAGACTCAGGGCACGCAGCAGGCAGGTGTCGCCGCTGCCAGCGGTGGCGAGCGGGGGCCGATCCCAGCTCACATCCCGCTTGCGGCGCTTGCGCTCGACCGCTCAGGCCGCGGCGGAGCGGGACGCCGGGCCCGCAGCAGCGGCCTCTGCACCGGCGCGATCGACACCCAGCCGGCGAGGGAGGGCAGCGATGACATCGCGATCGTGAGCACCCTGCTCGCACGGATGGGAGAGAGCTCGCTGGCGGCGGCGAGCGGGGCGAGGGGGAGGAGCGGGGCGGCGAAAGCCTCGAGGGGCGCGGGCGCTGTGAGCGCGGCGAAAGCCCAAGAGGTGGGGGTCGCTGTGAGCGCGGCGAAAGCCTCGAGGGGCGCGGGCGCTGTGAGCGCGGCGAAAGCCCAAGAGGTGGGGGGAGCTTCGAAGCTGCGCGAAAACGTCCGGGCCGGCCGGGAAGGGACGCTCATCTGCCTCGTGATCGACGCGAGCGGGTCTATGGGCGCGCGGAGGCGCCTTTCGCGCGTGAAGGGGGCGCTCCTCGAGCTGCTGCGCGAAGCGTACGCCCGTCGGGACGAGATCGCTGTCGTCTGCTTCAGGGGGAGCGAGGCAGAGCTCTTGATCGCTCCAGGCTCTGCATTGGAGCGGGCGGCGGCGGCGATCGAGTCGCTGCCGACAGGTGGTGCGACGCCCCTTGCGGCGGGGCTTTCACTTGCCTGCGAGGTGCTCCGATCGCAGGCGCGCCGGCAAGACGGCCGCCGCTCGATCGCGATCGTGCTGACAGATGGGCGCGTGCGCGACGACGACGGGTCAGCTGTGGCGGCGGCTGCCCGCCTGGGAAGGATCGCATCAACGGTCGCGGTGATCGACACAGAGGACGGGCGAGTGCGCGTCGGCATCGCGCCCGCGCTCGCGAAGGCGGCGAAAGCGGCGGTTCACCCGCTTCAGGGAGGCGAACGTGGAGGAGGAGAGAGATCGACTGGAAGGAGGGCGGCATGACGGACTCTGAGACGTCCGCTGGGGCGGCGCGCGCAGCAACCCTTCGCAGGCACGGCGGCGAGCACGTCGATGTGCCGCACAGGCCTTTTGACATCGGCAGCTCCGAGCGAAAGCGCCGAAAGCCCCGTGACAGGCCACTGCTGATCGTGATCACAGGCGAGGGGAAGGGCAAGAGCACCTCTGCGTTCGGGATGTTGATGCGCTCGTGGGCGCGGGGCTACCGCTGCGGGGTGTTCCAGTTCGTGAAGTCTGGGAAGTGGAAGGTCGGCGAGGCGAAGGCGGCCGCGGCGCTCGGCGGGATCGACTGGGAGAAGATGGGCGACGGCTGGTCCTGGCTGTCCGCGGACCTGAACGAGTCAGCGCAGCTGGCGAGGGAGGGTTGGCAGGAGGTGAAGAGGGCGATAGCGCAGCAGCGCTACGAGTTCCTGCTGCTCGACGAGATGACATATCCGATGAAGTGGGGCTGGATCGAGGTGAGCGAGGTCGTGAGCACGCTGACGGCGCGACCCGGCTTCCAGCACGTGCTGGTCACTGGCCGCGACGCCCCTTCAGAGCTCGTGGCGGCCGCCGACCTCGTCTCCCGCGTGGTGAGCGTGAAGCATCCGATGGAAGTCGGCATCCGTGCGCAGCAGGGGATCGAGTGGTGAGCGTGGCGAGCGGCAGGACGATCCCAAGGGTCGTGATCGCGGCCCCCTCTTCGAGCGCAGGCAAGACGACGGTCGCATGCGGCTTGATGCGCGCGCTGAGGCAGCGGGGCCTCTGCGTGCAGCCCTTCAAGGTCGGCCCTGATTACATAGACCCAAGCCACCACACCCTCGCAGCGGGTCGCGAAGGCCGCAACCTCGACGTCTTCCTCTGCGGAGAAGAGCTGATCGCGCCGCTGTTCCTGCATGGCTCGCAGGGGGCTGAGACAGCGATCGTCGAGGGCGTGATGGGCATGTTCGACGGCGTCTCCGGCACAGATGGACTCGGATCGACCGCTGAGGTCGCAAGGCTGCTGCGCGCGCCAGTGATCCTCGTCGTCGATGCGGGAAAGATGGCGCGCTCAGTCGCGGCGATCGTGCATGGCTGCGCAACGTTCGAGCAGGGCGTGAACATCGCAGGCGTGATCCTGAACCGCGTCGGCTCCGACGCGCACGAGCAGATCCTGCGAGAGGCTCTTAGCGAGGTCGGCCCTCCTGCGGTGGCAGTGCTGGGGGCGCTCCGGCGCGATGAGCGCCTGGTCGCGCAAGAGCGCCACCTCGGGCTCGTGCCCGCAGCGGAGATGAGAGAGCAGGCGCTGGAGCGGCTCGATGCGCTCGCAGCCGCGATCTCAGAGCAGGTCGATCTGGACGCGGTGCTGAAGATTTCGCGGGCGGCAGGCAGGTTGGAGGGCGAGCCTTGGAGCCCTTGCGGCGCGCTGGGCGTGACGGTCGCGAAGGCGGGCTCTGGTGCGCTGGATGCCGAAGGGGGGGCGGGTGAGTGGTCTGCGAAGCGTGCCTCAGGGAGGGCGGATGAGTGGCCTGATGAGCGTGCCTCAGGGAGGGCGAATGAGTGGCCTGATGAGCGTGCCTCAGGGAGGGCGGGCGAGTGTGGTGCGGCTTCACGGGGCGGGAGGCGCGCGCGCATCGCCGTTGCGGGTGGCAGAGCGTTCTCGTTTCACTACCGCGAGAACCTCGAGCTGCTGGAGGCGGCTGGCGCAGAGCTTGCGGAGCTCGACCCGCTGCGCGATGAGAGACTGCCTGAGGGCTGCAACGGGCTGCTGCTCGCAGGCGGCTTCCCAGAGGTCTACGGAGACGAGCTCTCCAGCAACGGGTTGCTGAGACGGCAGATCGCGCGCTTCGCGGAGGAGGGGCACCCAGTGCTCGCGGAGTGCGGAGGGCTGCTGTACCTCGCTGAGAGCCTGAACGGACGGCGAATGTGCGGCGTGCTTGCCGCGGACGGTGAGATGAGCGACCATCTGACGATCGGCTATAGGCATGCCCGCGCTGCAAGCGCGACGCGCTGGATCGCGCGCGGACAGAGAGCTCGCGGCCACGAGTTCCACCGCTGCGTGTTGAACCCAAGTCACGACGGCGAGGCAGCCGCCTGGCACCTCTCATCTGCGATGGGCAGCGCTCGCGGCGATTGGCTCGAGGGGTTCGCGACACGGTCGATCCAAGCCTCCTTCCTTCACGTGCACTGGGCGGCGCACCCTGAGATCGCCTTTCGTTTTGCGGAGGCGGCGGCGGAAGGCGGCAGCCTGAGCGGCAGCCTGAGCGGCAGCCGAAGCCGCTGGGGATCGAGCGCGCCACAGGGCGGCGCGGCATCGCGCGGCTCCGAATCGAGCGCGACTGCGCCGCGCGGCATAGAGCGGCGCAGCAGGCGGGTCTGACACACGATGACGCTGACGCTCGTGATCGGCGGCGCCCGCTCAGGCAAGAGCCTTCATGCCGAGCAGCTCGCGAAGGCAAGCGGCCTGAACGTGCGCTACCTCGCGACGGCGGATGGTTCTGATCCAGCGATGACGGACCGCATCGCAGCGCACGCGGCGCGTCGGCCGTCGAGCTGGGAGGTCGTTGAGGTCGACGATGACCTGACAGAGGCGCTCGCTGGAGGGCAGCGCAGATGCGTCCTGTTCGACGGCGTGGGCGTGTGGATCGCGGGGGTGATGCAGAGGGCAGGCGCGTTTGAGGACCCTGATCGCGCATCACGCGTCTGCGAGGTGGTCTGCGCTCAGCTGCGAGCGCTGATCGAACGCGGAGAGCGCGATGATCCGGTCATCGTCGTCGCAGAGCAGGCTGGGGAGGGGCTGCTGCCAGCGGATGCAGGCTCGCGCGCCTGGCTCGATGTGCTTGGCGATGCGGTCCAGGTGCTCTCAAAGGCCGCAAGCCGCGTAGAGATGGTGGTCGGGGGGCGGGCGATCGTGCTTGGCGAGATGCTGCCCGCGCCCTCTGCGTCCTCCGCGCCCACTGCATCCGTGCCCACTGCGTCTGCGCCCACTGCGTCCTCCGCGCCCACGGCGTCCGCGCCCACGGCGTCCGCGCCCACGGCGTCCTCCGTGCCCTCTGCACCTCCGCGCCCCTCTGCCGGGGCGTGCGGAACCGTCCCTCTGAATGAATCTTCCGGCCACCTCGAGGACCTCCGGCAGCATGGCGACACGCTCGTGCGCCCTGGCGATGCCGACCACGCTGTGAACGTGATCGCGGGCGGGCCGCCTGATTGGCTGCATGCTGAGCTCCTCGAGGCGCTGCAGACACGGGCGACGCGCTATCCAGATGAGCGGGAGGCCTGTGAGGCGGTTGCGTGTGCGCACAACCGCGACCCTGGGGAAGTCGTGCCAACGAACGGCGTCTCAGAGGTGCTGTGGCTGCTGCCAGTCGCGCTGAACCCGAAGCTCGCCGCCTGCATCACCCCAGCCTTCACGGAGTCGGAGGCGGCGCTGAGGGCCCATCGCGTTCCTGTGATGCGAGTGCTCCGCGACCGCGATGCAGGCTTTGCGCTCGACCCCGCCGCCGTCCCTGCGCAGGCGGACCTCGTGATCGCGGGCAACCCCGCCTCCCCCTGCGGCACGCTCACCTCCGCCGCTGCGATGCTCGCGCTGCGGGAGGAGGGGCGCACGCTCGTCGTCGACGAGGCGTTCATGGATCTGGTTCCTGGGGAAGCCTGCTCCCTTGCGTCTTTGAGGGTCGACGGCGTCATCGTCCTGCGCAGCCTGACGAAGTCGCTCTCGATCCCTGGGCTGCGTGCAGGGTACGCGCTCGCTCCTCGAGAGCTGGCGGCGCGCCTGCGTGCGGCGCGGCCGCCTTGGTCGGCGAACGTGCTTGCGCTTGCGGCACTGACGGCGGCCGCGAAGCGGCCTGATGCGCTCGCCGCGATCGCGCAGCGCGCCGCGCGCGAGCGCGAGGACCTCGCCGCACGCCTCGAGGCGGTGCCTGGGGTGCGTCTGTGGAGGGGTTCGGCCAACTTCTGCCTGATCGAAGTCGAAGATGGGCCAGCGGTGATCTCCGCCCTGAGGGAGCGCTCGATCGCGGTTCGGCCGGCAGGCTCCTTCCCTGGGCTTCAGGCAAACGACCTGCGCATCACCGCACGGGATCCAGACGCGAACGCGCGGCTGGCGAAGGCGTTGAGCGAAGTGCTCGCCTGATGCGTCTGACGGTTGTCGGCATCGGGGCGGATGGCTGGAGCGGCCTGAGCCTGACGGCGCGCGAAGCCCTGAGGCGCGCTGAGACGATCGTCGGCTCAGAGCGCCAGCTTTCACTGCTGCCGCGCGAGCTGCCTGGGGCGCGGCGTCCCTGGCCATCTCCGATCAAGCCGCTGCTGGAGGAGCTGATCGCGGCGGTGGAGGATGCGGGCAGCGCCGCTGAGGCGCGCTGCGCCTCAGCGGAGGAGGCGAAGGCGCACTCAGAGCCGGCGCAGGAGGCGAAGGCGCACTCAGAGCCGGCGCAGGAGGCGAGGTCAGGGCGCCATGGGCAAGCGGAGGTCTGCGTGCTTGCAAGCGGCGACCCGATGCTGCATGGGATCGGCGCGACGCTGGCGCGCAGGATCAGCGGCGAGCATCTCACCGTGGTTCCACATCCCTCCGCGTTCGCTCTCGCCTGCGCGCGCCTGCTCTGGCCGCAGGCAGACGTCGCGCTCGTGAGTGCTGTGGGCAGGCCGCTTGCAGTCGTGGCACGCGTGCTTCAGCCAGGTCGGAGAGTCGTCGTCTTCCTCAGCGGCGAGGACGGCGCGGCACGGCTCTCCTCGCTGCTGTGCGAGCGTGGCTTTGGGGGATCGCGCTTCGTCGTGCTCGAGCAGCTCGGCAGCTCATCCGAGCGCGTGAGGGAGAGCACGGCGACGCTGTGGGGAGAGCGCGCTGCCGATCCGCTCCACCTCGTCGCGATCGAATGCAGTCCCTGCTCTCACGCACAGATGCTGCCGCTGATCGCCGGCCTGCCAGACGAGGCGTACGCGACCGACGGGCAGCTGACGAAGTGGCCGGTCCGTGCGATCGCACTTGCGGCGCTGAAGCCGATGCCAGGACAGCTGCTGTGGGACGTCGGGGCGGGCAGCGGCTCCGTTGGCATCGAGTGGATGAGGATGGAGCCGTCAGCTTCCGCGATCGCGATCGAGGCGGACGCTGCGCGAGCGAAGCGGGCAGCCGCGAATGCGCAGGCCCTTGGGGTGCCCGGCTTGGAGGTTCGCCACGGCCGCGCGCCAAGCGCGCTCGTGAACCTGCCGAGCCCCGCCGCGATCTTTCTCGGCGGCGGCGTTGCCTTGCCCGGAATGCTGCAGACATGCTGGCAGGCGCTCTCAGATGGCGGCAGGATCGTCGCAAACGCCGTGACCCTCGAGGGCGAGCAGGCACTTGCGGCAGCGAGGGCGAGGTATGGCGGAGAGCTGCTGCAGGTCGCGATCAGTGATGCGCGGCCTCTTGGCTCGTTCATGGCCTGGAAGCCACGGCGCCCACTCGTGCAGTGGGCTGCACGAAAGGAGCGGCTGTGAGCCCGAGTGCGCGAGCGGAGCGGGTGTGAGCCCAGCTGACAGGAGGCGGCGGGCGTGAGCCTCCCTGCGCGGAAGGAGTGGATGTGACCGTCCACTTCATCGGCGCCGGCCCAGGCGCGCGCGATCTGCTCACAGTGCGCGCGCAGCGGCTGATCGCCACCTGCCCTGTGTGCATGTACGCAGGCGCGCTCGTCCCGAAGGAGGTGCTGGCCGACGCCGCTCCGAACGCGAAGCTCATCGACACTTCGACTCTCACCCTCGATGAGATCGTCGAAGAGATCGTGGCTGCGCATCAGCGGCACGAAGATGTTGCAAGGCTTCACTCAGGCGACCTCTCGATCTTCAGTGCCGTCGGCGAGCAGATGCGTCGCCTCGATGCGCTTGGCATCCCCTGGGATGTGACGCCAGGCGTGCCCGCCTTCGCGGCGGCCGCCGCAGCTCTGCGGCGTGAGCTGACGCTGCCAGGGATAGCCCAGACGGTCATCCTCACCCGTCATGCGAGCTCAGCGACGCCAATGCCTGCAGGAGAGGAGCTGGAAGCGCTCGCGGCTCATCGCTGCACGCTCGTGCTCCATCTCGCGGTGCAGGCGATCGAGGAGCTCGCAGAGGTGCTCCTGCCGCACTACGGGGGAGACTGCCCTGTTGCCGTCGTCGCGAAGGCGAGCTGGCCGGACGAGCTCCTGCTGCGTGGCACGCTTGCGACGATCGTCCCAGCCGTAGCTGAGGCGGGTGTGCGACGGACTGCCGTGATCATCGTCGGGCCTGCACTTCGATTCGAGGGATTTTGCGACAGTCACCTCTACTCCCCGCAGCGGCAGCGCGGCGAGGCTCCGAAGCCGCACCGCGCCGACACCGAGCCTGAAGGCGCGGAAGTGGGGCCTGAGCACGGCGAGGTGCGGCCCAGGCGCGCCGAAGCTGGGCATCAGCGTCCTCAGAGCCGGCCCGGGCGCGCGCCGAATGCAGGTCGAGGACCGCGATGAGACGCATGCTGCTGATAGGCATTGGTGTTGGCGATCCAAGCCAGCTCACGGTCGAGGCGATGAAGGCGATGAACGCTTCCGAGGTGTTCTTCGTCATCGAGAAGGGGCCGGAGAAGGCTGAGCTCACTTCGCTGCGGCGGGAGCTCTGCGATCGCTGCATCGATCACGACAACTGGCGGATCGTCGAGGTCGCCGACGCGGAGCGCGACCGTGCCGCCGCTGATTACGTTGCCGCCGTCGAGCGCTGGCGCAGCAGCCGGGCGCAGCGCCTCGAGCAGGCGATCATCACAGAGCTTCGCGACGAGCAGTGCGGCGCACTGCTTCTCTGGGGCGACCCTTCGCTGTATGACAGCACGATCGGCGTGCTCGATGAGATCGTGAAGAGGCGGCGCATCGAGCTCACATATCAGGTCATCCCTGGCATCACGAGCGTGCAGGCGCTTGCCGCCGCCCACCAGATCCCACTCAACGCCATCGGCGGGCAGCTGCGCATCACGACGGGCCGGCGCCTGCGCGCGCAGCTCGCGGCGGAGGGCGATCCTCAGTCCCACGACGGTGGCGCGCGGGAGCTTGGTGCGGAGGAAGGCGTTCTCGCGGAAGGGGAGAGCGTAGTCGTGATGCTCGACGCCGAGTGCTCGTTCAAGGCTCTTGCAGGGCAGGGCATCGAGATCTACTGGGGAGCGAACCTCGGCACCGAGGATCAGCGGCTCATCTCAGGCATCGTTGAGGATGTCACGCAGCGGATCGAACGGGAGCGCGCCGCCGTCCGTGCCCGCAAAGGGTGGGTGATGGACACCTACCTGCTGAGGCGACGATGATCCTGGTGCTTGGCGGCACTTTCGAGGCGCGGCAGCTCGCCGCGCTGCTCGTCGCGCGCAACGAGCGCTTCGTCTCCTCACTCGCCGGCAGCGTCAGTCACCCCCGTCTGCCGCCAGGGCCGGTCCGCATCGGCGGGTTCGGCGGTCCTGATGGGCTGCTCGCCTGGCTTCAGTGCCACCGCGTCCGCGCAGTCGTCGATGCAACGCATCCCTTCGCGGAGCGGATCTCGAGCTCCGCTGTCATCGCCTGCGAGCAGGCTCGCCTGCCGCTGCTGCGGCTCGAGCGGGAGGGCTGGCGCGAGCGGCCAGGAGACGTGTGGCACTGGGTGAAGACGCTCCCTGAGGCGGCACAGCTCGTCGATGAGTTGAAACCGCAGCGCGTCTTTCTCACAACTGGCAGGCAGGGCCTCGAGGCCTTCGCGCACCTGTGTGCCCCCTGGTTTCTCGTGCGCTGTGTCGATGCGCCTTCGAGACCGCTGCCCGCCTCCAGTGAGCTGCTGCTCGACCGCGGCCCCTACACGCTCGCCTCAGAGCGCGCGCTTCTCGAGAGGCATCAGATCGACATGCTGATCACGAAGGACAGCGGCGGCAGCCACACCTCCGCGAAGCTTCAGGCTGCTCGCGAGAGGCGCCTGCCTGTCATCGTCGTGCGCCGGCCCGATCGGCCTGCGCTGCTGCCGCGCGTCACAGACGCCCCGCAGGCACTTGCCTGGCTCACTCGCCTTCCCAGCATCGCGGAGTGAAGACGAGAGGCCTGCCTGTCGCGCCGCAGCGGAGCACACGCGTCTGCGAGGAGCCGACGATCAACAGCGTGCGCATGTCGACGTCATCGAGATCTGCGTCGCGGAGCGTGCGCACCTTCACTGACTCCTCAGAGCTGCCAACGGCGCGCGCGATCATCAACGGCGTCTCGCCGCCACGGTGACCGAGCAGCACCTCCCGCGCACGCGCGAGCTGGCGTCGGCGCGTCTTCGACGCAGGGTTGTAGATCGCGATCACGAGATCGGCCTGAGCGGCGGCGGTGAGCCGCCGCTCAACCACGCTCCACGGCTTCAGTCGATCGGAGAGCGATATGACGCAGAAGTCGTGCCCAAGCGGAGCGCCAAGTCGCGCTGCAGCAGCCTGCATCGCGGAGACCCCAGGGATCACGCGCACCTGCACGCCAGGATCTCTGCCTTCCTGCTGCAGCTGCGCGAGCTGCTCGAAGACGGCGCTTGCCATCGCGAAGATCCCTGGGTCACCGGAGGAGACGACGGCTACGCGCGCTCCAGCGGATGCGAGCGCGAGAGCGTGAGCCGCACGTCCGGCCTCCTCCGAGTTTCCGCTTGCGTGTCGGCGCTGCCCCTCGAGCACGGGCACCCGGTCGAGGTATGGCCCGTAGCCGAGCAGCTGATGCGCGGCGGCGAGCTCTGCCTGCGCCTCAGGCGTGATCCACTCCTGTGCGCCTGGGCCAAGTCCGACCACCGCGACGCAGCCCGCAGCCTCCTCGACGGGAGCGTCCTCGCCGGGGCGAGGCGGTCTCGCCGGCCTGCGAAGGGCCCCGGTCTCGAGTGCCGCGGTGGTGGGCAGCCTCCCTCGAGCGTTCGCTGTCGGCATCAGCAGAAGCGACATGTATGGGACCTGATCTGGGTCGACCTCTGCGACGGGCAGAAGGCGCTCTGCCTCACAGCTTGCGCGCTCGACGTAGAGCGCGCGCTCCGCGACGCCCGCGCGGTTCACCGCCTCGCGCACCTGCCGAAATCTCCGGCCGAGCTTCAGCACCGCCGCGGCGTCGGCGTCGCGCAGCCGCGCGCTGAGGGCATCGGCGTCGAGGGTGCCTGGCAGCACCGTCAGCACGTCGTCGCGCTTTGCAAGCGGCGTACCAGCGGCGGCGGCCGCAGCGCTGACGGAGGTGACGCCAGGTATCACCTCCGTGGTGTAGCGCTGCTTCAGGCGCTCATGCAGGTACATGTATGAGCCGTAGAAGAAGGGATCCCCCTCGCACAGCACCGCGACGTCGAGGCCGGCATCGAGGTGCTTTGCTATCAGCCGCGCTGAGGTCTCATAGAATTCCTCGAGCGCCCCCTCATAGCCGCCGGCGTGGTCGGTCTGCTCGACCGTCACGGGGTAGACGAGCGGCATCTGCAGATGCCGCTCGCTGAGGTGATCCTTCACGGTGTTGCGTGCGAGGCTCTCGCCTCCCGCCTTCGATGTGTAAGCGATCACGTCCGCTGCTTCGATGATGGCACGGGCCTTCACCGTTATGAGCTGAGGGTCGCCTGGGCCGACGCCGACGCCGTAGAGCGTGCCAGTCCTGCCGCCTGCACTCCCACTTGCGCTGGCGCGCCCACGAGCGCCCACTCCGATGTCCGCGCTCGCGCTCGCGCTCGGCGCCGCCGCCCCCCGTGGTGAGGCCGAGCCGCTCACTCCCGCTCGCAGGCGAGGGCGTTCACCGCGGCGGCAGCGATCGCGCTGCCGCCGCGCCTGCCATGCACGACGAGGTGATCGAGCCCCGGCTCATGGCTGCTGAGCGCGAGCTTCGACTCTGCTGCGCCTACGAACCCGACGGGCACGCCGATCACCGCCGCGGGGCGGGGTGCCCCCTGCTCGATCATCGCGAGCAGGGCAAACAGGGCAGTTGGGGCGTTGCCGATCACGCACAGAGAACCGTCCATCCGCTCCCGCCAGTGGGCAACCGCGGCTGCGCTCCTCGTGCACCGAAGGCTCGCGGCGAGCTCTGGAACGTCAGGTTCCCCGATGGTGCACACGACCTCGTTTTCTGCGGGCAGTCGGGAGCGGGTGATGCCCGCGGCGACCATCTGCGTGTCGCAGAGGATCGGCGCCCCGCCGATCAGAGCATCTGTTGCAGCCTGCGCGAACCCGGGTGAGGCGGCGATGTCCCCTGTGATGTCGACCATCCCGCAGGCGTGGATCATCCGCACCACAGTGCGCTCCAGCGCGGCGTCGAGGCCTGCGAGGTCAGCCTCTGCGCGGATGATCGCAAACGAGCGACGGTAGATCTCCGCCCCGTCGCGCAGGTGCCCGCCGATTCCTCCTGCCGCCTCACGTTGCGCGCCGTCGCGTGCCGCCCGCCTTCTCATGCCGCCCGCCTTCTCATGCCGCCCGCCTCGTCATCGCCGACTGAGCTCCCATCGCCTGTGGATCGACGCTCAGGCCGCAGGCCTCCAGCTGCTCTGCGATGTTGCTCACCGACGCGCGTGAGAGGTCGCACACCGTCATCGTTCGCCATGGCGATATCCGCACCTCGAGGCTGTGGGCTCTCGACAGCTGCGCGAGCTGGGTCACCTCGCCGGCGTGCAGCGAGCCCCCTCGCACGACGGCGGTGAGGGCGATGCGCCCGTCGCGCTGCCAAACAGTCCCAGGTGCGAGTGGCCCGCGCGCCTGCAGCGCTGCGGAGGCGTCTCGAGCAGGGTCAGAGGCGTCTCGAGCAGGGTGCGGCGCGAGCGGAGCGCCGATCTCCTCTCCGATGCGCTGCGGCCCGTCCGCCAGCTCAGCGATCCGCCAACCGGTCTGCTGCGTGCGTTCTCGCTCCTCCAGGAACTGCCTCGCGGCGTGCATCGCGAGCCCTGGGGCGTCCACTTCACGCACCGTTGCGACCGTGGGGCGTTCAGCGATAAGCAACTGGAACGAGCGCTCGCTGCACGCAGCAAGGGCGATGTCGGCGCCGTGGCCAAGCGCGAGCCCGCTGCCGTCATCGACGGCGAACAGGAACCGCCCTGGCAGCGCTGACAGCGTCAGATCGGCGCACAGCTGCCTATCGAGCTCACTCACGAGCGCGTCGGTGTCGAGGTGCGCGCGCTCCTGGCGACCACAGAGCGGGCTCGCGATCACGTTGCGCACGCGGTCGTGTGCGGGGGAGGGAAACAGCTGCGCTGCTGCGAGCACGCGTGCAAGCTCGTGCGAAGCGTCGGCTTCCAGCCCGCGCAGCTGCAGGTTCGCGCGGGAGGTGAGCTCGATCGTGCCGCTGCCGATCTGTGCGGCCTTCGCGATCGCCTGCAGCTGACTCGCGCGCAGACGGCCGCCTGGGACCCTGATGCGCGCGAGATGCCCATCAGGGGCGCTGTGCAGACGCAGCACGCCAGGGCAGCGGTCAGGGCGACGCCGAGGGCGCGGCTCACAGCCCACCCTGACCCCCCTGCCGCGTGTCCCAAGCTGCCCGCGAATCGCGATGGATCGGCTTGCCGCGGCCTGCCTCTGAATCGCGATGGATCGGCTTGCCGCGGCCCCCGAGGCCCTGGTCGAGGCGCGCCGACTCGTAGTGAACGAAGCGCTGCTCTATGCCCAACAGACGCCATGCGATCAGAGAGGAGAGCCAGGTGCAGATGAACATGCCCACCACCGCGAAGCCGAGCACCTCGAAGTCGAGCTGGGCGAGCCACGACCACAGCCCGCCGCTCAGGCCAACTGCGGAGACGAGGACGTGGAGCAGCTCGATCGTGCCGATCACGAGCGCGACGATCACCGACAGCGAGGTGATCGTGAGGTTGTAGAAGACCTTCCGTGTCGGCCGGCGCAAAGCCCAGTCGTAGGCGTGTGCCATCAACACCCCGTCGAGCGTGTCGACGCTCGACATGCCGGCGGCGAACATGATCGGCAGGCACAGCACCGCGAGGAACGGCAGCCCTGCGGCCGCCGCTCCAGCACCAAGCGCGAGCAGCGCCACCTCTGAGGCGGTCTCGAAGCCGAGGCCGAACAGCACCCCCACCGGCAGCATCTGCCAGGAGTGCGAGATCAGTCGGAGGAAGCGACCGAGGCCGAGGCGCATCAGTACGCCGCCTGCAGCCGGCATCGCCTCCAAGTCGCGCTCCTCATAGGTCCCTGCTCGCATGCGAGAGGCGACTCGCGCAATGTCGAGCAGCACGGTGAGGTTGAGCAGACCTATCACCCACAGAAACGCGCCAGAGACACCTGTGCCGATGAAGCCTGCAGCGCCGCTGATCTTCGGCACCTCATGCGTGATGAGCGCTGCGACGACGATCAGCCCGAGCACGACTGCGGAGTGGCCGATCGAGAAGAAGAAGCCAACGCCGACGGGACGCCGTTCGTCGATGTGGCGCAGCTGGCGGGTCGTGTTGTCTATCGCCGCGATGTGGTCAGCGTCGAAGGCGTGGCGCAGGCCGAGCGTGTAGGCGAGGATCGCCGTCCCGAGCAATCCCGGATGTCCAGGCGCGAAGGCGAGCAGCAGCATCGCCCCAGCTGCGTACATCGCGAGCACCGCGACTGAGAGAGCGCCGACCCGGACAAGCTCCCGCTCTCGCATCGAAACGGTCCGGCTCGTGCTGCGAGGTGCTGCCATCGCGATACCTCCTGGGGATTGCGCGTCCCGTCAACAGGGGTGTCAGCGACGGCAGAAGTGTCTGGCTTCCAGATCTGCGCTCCACCAGGCTTGCTGGGTTCGCAACGATCCAGTCACAGTGGCGCGACCGCGCCGGTCTCTCACCGGCTTCCTCCCGCCATCGCTCTGTACGGCTCGGAAGTCTACTCAGCGAGCCCGCCCTCAGGCTCGCCGCCTGTTCGGAGTGCCCGCCCTCAGGCTCGCCGCTCGTCCGGAGTGTCCGCCCTCAGGCTCGCCGCTCGTCCGGAGTGTCCGCCCTCAGCGACGTTCACGCTCGACGGGCCGCCAGAGAGGCGGCCGTCCTCCCCGCTCCCGGCTCGAGGAGTCTGGCGGGCGAGCAGGGCAGCCCAGGCGTCGTCACTGCCCGGCACGATCGGCCGGGGTGGGTCGCTGACGAGGACGTGCTCCTCGCCGCTTTCAATCGCGAACGCAATCGTCTCCGCCACAAGCTCCGGCGGGTCTGGTGGGATTCGCCGCCCAGCGCTCACGATCGCACCTGCCCTGAGGTGCTGATGGAACTCTGTTTCCGTCACGGACGGGTAGACGACCGATACCTTCACCGCGGTGCCGCTGAGCTCGGCGGCGGCGGTTTGGGAGAGCATGTTCAGGGCGGCCTTCGTCGCGGCGTAGCCACCGAGCCCTGGGAAGACGCGCAGCGATGTCGCGGAGCTGACATTGACGATCGCGGCCGAGGGCCGGGCGAGCAGAGTGGGCAGCGCCGCCTTCAGCGTCTGCAGCGGCGCGATCACGTTCAGCTCGAAGACGGCGCGCAGATCGGCAGGCTCGAGCTCGCTCAACGGAACGTGAAGACCCTGTCCAGCGTTGTTGACGAGCACGTCGATCGCGCCAAACGCATCGAGCGTGCTCGCGATCAGCTGCTCGACGTGCTCAGGCGCCGTGATGTCGGTTGGGACTGCAAGGGCATTTGGCAGTTCCCGCGCGAGCGCGTTCAGGCGCTCTGCACGTCGTGCGGCAAGCACGACGGCGGCGCCCTCGCTCGCGAGGAGCCGCGCTGTTGCCGCGCCGATGCCGGAGGAGGCCCCAGTGATTATGCACACGCTGCCGTCGATATCCATCGCTGCTCGCCTGTCCACCAGGTTACGCGGTGCAGCCGAGGCTCACAGGGCGCATGCGAGGCTCACAGGGCGGGCGGATGCGAGGCTCACAGGGCGCATGCGAGGCTCACAGGGCGGGCGGATGCGAGGCTCACAGGGCGCACAGGGCGGATGCGCGCGGCTTGCTCGTGCTGAGGCGCTGCATGATCTCCCTGAGGCGCTTTCGCGACGCGGGGTCCATAGCACCTCGCGAAGCCGGCGGATCGTCACGCCGCGAGGGTGCAGGGACAACTACCCACTGTCTCTGTCACACGCTACGGATTTCGAGGCGCCGATCCCCGCGTAGTCTCACGGCATGAGCAAGGACTACTGCGACATCTATGAGCATCTCTGCGCACTGATGACCAAGCTCGGAGGCGAGGCGGGCCCGGTTATGGCGGGCTTCACCTCGCTGCACGACGCGAGCGTCAGCGAGGGCGCCCTCAGCGCGAAGGTGAAGGAGCTGATCGCGCTTGCGATCGGCATCACTGTGCGCTGCGACGGCTGCATCGCCTACCACGTCCACGACGCGCTCGCCGCAGGCGCCACGCGGGAGGAGCTGATCGAGACGATCGGCGTCGCCGTGATGATGGGGGGCGGGCCCTCTGTGGTGTACGGCTGCGAGGCGCTCGAGGCGGTCGACCAGCTCCGCGGAGTTGCGGCAGCTGGGTGAGCCTGCCTCGCTGGGTCGTCCCGGCGCAGACCCTGGGTCGCGGCGTCTCGGAGGTCACAGCCAGGCGGCGCCTCTTCGCTGCGACGAGCAGCCTGGCCAAAGCGCTTCTTCTCGACACCGCTCCGTGCTGGGATCTGGCTTTCCGCGCGCCGCGCCCCTCCCAGCTGCTCAGAGCCCGCTGTCTGGCTGCGCTGCTCGAGGCGCGTCCAGTTGCGCGATCAGCGCGCTCACGCGCTCATCGATCTCATCGCGCAGCATGCGAACCTCCTCTATGGGCTTGCCCTTCGGGTCTGCCAGATCCCAGTCGAGGTGCCGCTTGCCGGGGATGTGCGGACAGGCGTCTCCGCAGCCGAGAGTGACCACGACGTCGGCGTTCTGTTCATGTTCGGCGGTGAGCCTCTGCGGGCGTCGGTCGGAGAGGTCGATTCCGACCTCTCGCATCACCTCCACGACCTCTGCGTGCAAGCTCCCGTTCGAGTCGGCGATGGACCCGGCGCTGAGAGCGCGGTGGCGCCCACCAGCGGCGCGGTTGAACAGCTCAGCTGCGATCTGTGAGCGCCCCGCGTTGTGCAGGCACACGAACAGGACGGTGCTCACGGCTCATCTCTTCTCTTGCGGGCAAGGTTTCCGCTGCCGATCGTGATCTTCGCGATCTCAGACGGTGCGCGCGCATCGGTTCGGCGCGAGCGGCGCTGCCCGCGACGCGCGTCGGCTTCGGGAGCGGGCTGAGGCTCGAAGCGATAGCCACCGCCAGCGTGGGTGTGTATGTACTGCCAATGCGATGATGCCTGCGACAGCTTCGCGCGCAGATGCGCGACCTGCACGTCGACGGAGCGATCGCGCGGATCGAGCCGCCGCTGCCAGACGGCACCGAAGATCGTCGAACGTGAGAGCAGCTGTCCGGGATGCGCGGCGAGCAGCCGCAGAACCTCCATCTCGCGCGGCGTGAGCCAAACGCGGTTGCCTTCGACGATGACGAGCAGCTGGCCAGGCAGGACCTGAACCGGTCCGACGAGGATGCTCTCGTCGACCATCGGCCGGCCCCGAACCGCCGCCGACTCCCTCGGCGCGGGGACCGCGCGGGT
>JAJYUP010000177.1 GCA_021792455.1 Actinomycetes bacterium
AGCGTCTCGAGATCCAGGGCGTCGGATACAGGGCGCAGCTGAAGGGCAGGGATCTCGAGCTCGCGGTCGGATACTCGCACCCGGTGCCGATCCGAGCTCCGGCGGGCATCGAGTTCGAGGTGCCCGCTCCGACGAGGATCGTCGTGAAGGGCATCTCGAAGCAGCTTGTCGGCGAGACCGCCGCGATCATCAGGAAGCAGCGGCCGCCAGAGCCCTACAAGGGCAAGGGCATCCGCTACGAGGGCGAGCGAGTCGCGCGCAAGGTCGGCAAGCGCGCATGACCGTGACGACGAATCAGGCACGGCGCCTGAAACGGCGTCGGCGGGTGCGGGCGAAGATCGCGGGGAGCGCACGGCGGCCGCGCATATCGGTGTTTCGCTCGAACAGGGGGCTCTCCGCGCAGGCCGTGGACGACGTCTCAGGACGCACCCTCGCGGCCGTGAACTGGTTCGAGCCTGAGCTGAGGGGCCTCGCAAAGCTCGAGCGCACGCGGCGCTGTGGCGCCCTGCTCGCCGAGCGGGTCAAGGCGCTCGGCATAGAAGAGGCCGTCTTCGACCGTGGCGGCTACCGCTACCACGGCCACGTGAGCGCGTTCGCTGAAGCCCTGCGGGAGGCAGGGATCACCGTCTAGGGGGCGCAACCTCGCTACCCTCTCTGCGCCATGCAACCAGATCGCTCAGTGAAGCCAGGCGGCCTCGATCTCCAGGAGCGGGTCGTCGAGATCAACCGCGTTGCGAAGGTCGTGAAGGGCGGCCGTCGCTTCTCGTTCACCGCCCTCGTCGTCGTTGGCGACGAGCGGGAAATCGTCGGGATCGGCTATGGGAAGGCGAATGAGGTGCCTCTCGCGATCCAGAAGGGTGTAGAGCGCGCCAAGAAAGATCTGTTCAGGGTTCCGAAGCACGGGAGCACGATCACCCACCAGACGACTGGCGTGTTTGGCTCTGGGAGGGTGTTTCTGAAGCCTGCAGCGCCAGGAACGGGCGTGATCGCAGGCGGTGGCGTGCGAGCGGTGCTCGAGCTCGCGGGAATCCATGACATCCTCTCGAAGAGCCTTGGCACTCAGAACCCGATCAATCTCGTGAAGGCGACGGTCGCAGGCCTGAGAGCCCTCCGAACGCCAGAGGAAGTCGCGAAGCTGAGGGGCCTCTCGATCGGCGAGGTGCTTGGGCTCTCGAGCGAGATCTCCAACGGCGGCGAGCGCGCGCGAGCGGAGCAGGCGCTCAGGGCCGGTGGCAGACAGGGCGAGCTCGAGGTGGCCGGAGCCTCACCGCAGAGCACGGCAGATGGCGGCGCTGCAGATCCGAGCGCTGGAGCAGCCGAGGGCGGCGCTGGAGATGTGAGCGCAACCGACGAGGCCGCGGCAGCCGCTGCGGCGACCGGCGCCGATGGATCGACCGAGGCGCGAGCGGATCCAGAGCTCGAGCTGATGGCCCGGTCGCCCTCTGAGCTGGGTGCCGATGCCGAACGAGCGGATGAGCGCTGATGGGCACCCTCGCAGTCACGCAACGGCGGTCACGCAACGGATCGAACAAGCGTCAGCTCGAGACCCTGCGCTCGCTTGGCCTGCGGCGCATAGGGCATACGGTCGTCGTGCAGGACAACGCGCAATCGCGGGGGATGCTGCATGCCGTGCGGCATTTGATCGAGGTGGAGGAGCAGGGCAGTGAGCGCTGAGCGCGGCGAAGAGACGCCTCTCGAGGACACCGGTGAGCTCACGCCGCGGCGGGTCGGCCTGCACAGCCTGCGCCCAGCGCCTCGCAGCAGGCGTGCTCGCAAGCGCGTCGGGCGGGGAGAAGGATCCGGAACGGGCAAGACCTCAGGCCGCGGACAGAAGGGCTATGGGGCGCGCTCTGGCGCCGAGCGGCGAGCACGTTTCGAGGGCGGCCAGATGCCGATCCACATGAGGATGCGCAAGCTTCGCGGTCCGCACATGAAGAAGTCGATGCCATTCGAGCCGTTCAGGACGCACACTCAGGCGGTGAACCTCATCGAGCTCGAGAGGCGGTTCGCCGCGGGCACGGAGGTGACGCTGGAGCTGATGCGGGCAAGCGGGCTTGCGAGCAGGAAGGGGGTCCCCGTGAAGGTGCTCGCGAAGGGTCAGCTGACGAAGCCGCTCACCGTCTACGCCCATGCGTTCAGCGCGGGCGCCCGCGGTGCGATCGAGGCGGCCGGCGGCGCCTGCCACACGGTCGACAGCTAGAATCGGCTGTGCTCGTCGATCGGGCGGGGGTCCGTGGCGCCTCGGTCAGGGCCCCCCCGAGTTGACTTGCCCAACCACGAGCACGGGCACAGGCGATGCTCTCAACGATCCTCAACGCCTTTCGAGTCGCTGACATCCGCAAGAAGCTGCTGTTCACGGCGGCGATGCTCCTGATCTACAGGCTCGGGGCGAACCTGCCTGTGCCTGGGGTGAACCTGAAAGCGGTTGACAGCATCCAGAAGGAGTTCGGCGGCGCGAACATCCTCGGCTTGCTGAACCTGTTCTCCGGCGGTGGACTCGCCCGCATCGCTCTGTTCGCGCTCGGCATCATGCCCTACATCACGGCGTCGATCATCATGGAACTGATGAAGGTCGTGCTTCCGTCGCTCGACAAGCTCTACAAGGAAGGCGAGGTCGGGCAGACGCGGATCACGCAGTACACGCGCTATCTGACGGTCGGCCTCGCGTTCGCCCAGTCGATCGGCTTCGTGTTCCTGTTCCGCTCCTTCCAAGCATCCGCCGGCGAAGCGGTCGTCAGCAAATTCGACGTGCCCCACGTTCTTCTCATCGTCATATGCCTCACCGCAGGTGCCGTGCTGCTCATGTGGATTGGCGAGCTGATCACACAGAAGGGGATCGGCAACGGCATCTCACTGCTCATCTTCGCCTCGATCGTCTCGAGGCTGCCGACAGGAGTGGAATCGTGGTGGACGACCCAAGACCAGGTGTTCAAGGTGATGATGCCCTTCATCGTCCTCGCGGTCGTCGCGGGCATCGTGTTCGTGCAGGAAGGACAGCGACGTATCCCTGTGCGCTACGCAAAGCGGGTGATCGGGCGCCGCATGAGCGAGGGCGGCCAGACCTATCTGCCTCTGCGCGTCAACATGGCCGGGGTGATCCCCGTCATCTTCGCGGCGAGCATCATGATGATCCCGCCGACGATCGGTCAGCTCGTCAAAGCCCACTGGGGACGGGAACTCGCGAACTTCTTCACGCCAAACGGCTGGCAGTTCGTCGTTGGCCAGTCGATCTTCATCATCATCTTCACGTACTTCTACACAGCGGTGACCTTCAACCCCGTCGACCAGGCCGACAACCTGAAGAAGTACGGTGGGTTCATCCCCGGTGTGCGGCCTGGCAGGCCAACCGCTGAATTCCTCGACAGGATCCTGACGCGTCTCACCTTCCCAGGCGCGCTGTTCCTCGCCGCGGTTGCGGCGCTTCCGACGATCATGATCGCGCAGACCCACACGAACCTCGCGATCGGGGGAACCTCGATCCTGATCGTGATCGGCGTAGCGCTTGAAACGATGAAGCAGCTCGAGGCGCAGCTGATGATGCGAAGTTACGAGGGCTTCCTGAAGTAGCGCTGCGCGCCGCGGCTCGGCGACTGGACGGCAGGTCCTTCGCGGAGGATGATGGCGGTCCTTCCTCGGGGCTGAAGGGGCGCGCCCAGCTGTGCCTCGAGTGGGTCTCAGTGGGGTTGAGGGCGAGAGCTCGCCCGAGCCGACGGCGATCCTTTCCAGCGGGTAGGCTGCTGTCGAGGTGCCAGAGCTCAACCTCATTCTTCTCGGCCCGCCAGGTGCTGGCAAGGGCACCCAGGCGGAGCGGCTGCAAGCCGACTTCTCGCTTGCGCACATCTCGACGGGAGACATGCTGCGCAGCCAGGTGGCCGCTGACACTGAGCTCGGCCGCAAGGCGAAGCTCTACATGGACGAGGGCGAGCTCGTCCCAGACGATGTGATCATCGAGATGATCACGCAGCGCATCGACGAGCCAGACGCGCGTGAAGGCTTCCTGCTCGACGGCTTCCCGCGCAACGAGAGCCAGGCGGACGCGCTCGACTCTGCGCTCAGAGCACATGACAGGCGCTTGACCGCTGTGCTGCAGATAGAGGTTCCTGACGACGAGGTGGTGCGGCGGCTGACAGGCAGGCGCGTCTGCGTGAAGAACCCAAGCCACATCTATCACGTCGAACTCGACCCGCCGAAGCACGAACGCATCTGCGATCAGGACGGCGCGCGTCTGATCCAGCGCGAGGACGACAGCGAACAGACGATCAGGCGCCGCCTCGAGGTCTACCACTCCCAGACTACGCCGCTGATCGACTATTACGAGCGGGCCGGTCTGCTGCGCAGATTCGATGGGACCCGGGCGCCCGAGGAGGTGCACACGCATCTGCGCGCGACGCTTGCGACGCTGCGCCTAGAGGAGCAGATCTAGGTCCTCCTGCGCGCGATCTGAGCGGCTAACCTCGATCCTCGGTAAGGAAAACTCGCTGAGGTTTTAGCGTGGTGGGAAGCGGAATCGGAGTTGGCGGCCGTCGAGCCAGGGGATCGTGG
>JAJYUP010000042.1 GCA_021792455.1 Actinomycetes bacterium
TCGAGCGCTCGCCGGCGCTTGGCCTTGCCGACGTCGGGCTCTCGCTGGCGAGCCGGGCGAGCCTGCAGCGGCGCGCGGTCGTGCTGGGCGAACAGTGCGCGGAGCTGCTCGACGGCCTCGACGCGGTAGCCCGGGAAGAGCCGCGCGCCAACGTCGAGCGTTGCCCGCCAGGCGACGCCGCCGGACTCGAAGGAGGGCTCGCCCTGCTGTTCTCCGGGCAGGGCGCACAGCGGGTCGGGATGGGAAGCGAGCTCTACCGAGCCGCCCCTATCTTCCGCGCCGCGTTTGACGGTGTCTGCGCCGAGTTCGACGCGCATCTCGGAGCTGAGCGCCCGCTGCGCGAGGTCATCTTCGCGGGGTGCGGCTCGCGGGGTGTCGCCGAGCTCGCTCCGGCCACCGCGGAGGACCTGTTGCGGCAGACGCTGTTCACGCAGGCCGGCCTGTTCGCGCTGGAGGTGGCGCTGTTCCGGCTGCTGGAGAGTTGGGGGGTGCGCCCAGCCTTCCTGATGGGCCACTCGATCGGCGAGCTTGCCGCCGCGCACGTCGCGGGGGTGCTTTCCCTCTCCGACGCCTGCAAGCTCGTCGCGGCGCGCGGGCGCTTGATGCAAGCGCTTCCCTCCGGTGGAGCGATGTTGTCGATCGAGGCCTCCGAGCAGGAGCTGCACGCGCAGCTCGCCAGTGCCGACGGCCTGTCCGAGCGGGTGGCGCTCGCCGCGGTCAACGGTCCTCGCGCTGTGGTGCTCTCCGGCGACGAGGATGCCGTGCTGGAGCTCGCCGATCGATGGGCGCGGGAGGGACGCAGGACCAAGCGCCTGAGGGTCAGCCACGCATTCCACTCGCCCCGCATGGACGAGATGCTCCAGCCGTTCCTGGAAGCGCTCGAGGGCCTCTCCTTCGCCGAGCCGCGCATCCCGATCGTCTCCAACCTGACCGGTGAACCGGCCCTGGCCGAGGACATCTGCAAACCCGCGTACTGGGTGCGTCACGCGCGTGAGCCCGTGCGCTTCCTCGACGGCGTGCGCTGGCTGCACGCCCAGGGGGTGAGCGGCTACCTGGAGCTCGGTCCCGACGGCGTGCTCAGCGCGATCGTGCGGGACTGCCTGAGCGAGCCCGCCGGCCGCGGCGATGGCGACGACGGCGTGCTCGCGCTGCCGCTGCTGCGCGGAGCGCGGCCCGAGGTCCAGGCGTTGCTCGGCGCCCTCGCGGAGCTGTGGGCGCACGGCGCTCCGGTCGACTGGCGGGAGGCCTTCCAGGGCTCTGGCGCAAGGCGCGTCAGCCTGCCCGCCTACGCTTTCCAGCGCCAGCGCTACTGGTTGAGTGTCCCCGCCGCGGGCGGGGACGTGGCGGCGATCGGCCAGCTCGCGGCCAACCACCCGCTGCTGGGCACCGCGGTCGCGCTGGCCGGGGGCGAGGGGGGTGTGCTGTTCACCGGACGCATCTCGCTGGAGAGCCATCCCTGGCTCCGCGACCATGCCGTGCTCGGCACCGTGCTGCTGCCGGGGACGGCATTCCTCGAGTTGGCGCTCCACGCCGGTGGCGAGCTCGGGTGCAAGCTGGTGCGCGAGCTCACGCTGGAAGCGCCGCTGATCCTGCCAGAGCAGGGATCGGTAGCGCTGCAGGTCTGCGTCGGTGAGCCCGACGAGGATGGGCAGCGCTCGATCGGTGTCTACTCGCGTCCCGACGACGGCGCCCCCGGCGGCCTGCTTGAGACGACGGAGCAGTGGACGCGCAACGCCGGCGGCGTGCTCGCCCGCGCCGAGCGAGAGGCGATGCAGGCAAAGCTGGGCGCGTTTGCGGGGCAAGCCTGGCCGCCCCCCGGCGCGCAGCCGCTGGCGATCGACGACCTCTACCGGCAGCTGGAGGAACTCGGCTTCGAATATGGCCCCGCCTTCCAGGGGTGCCGCGCGGCCTGGCGGTGCGAGGAGGAGATCTACGCCGAGGTCTCCCTGCCCGCCGAACAGCAGGCCGAGGCTGGGGCCTTCGGCTTGCATCCCGCGCTGCTCGACGCGGCCTTTCACGCGGCGCTGTTGGGGGCAGGCGAGGCAAGCGCCGCCGGCGAGGCGAAGGCGGGCATCCCGTTCTCCTGGGGTGGGGCGTGCATCTTGTCGGCCGGCGCCGGCACGCTGCGCGCCAGGCTCGCCAGGGCCGGCTCGCGGGACGCGGCATCAGTGGCACTCGCGGACGAAAGCGGCGCGCCGGTCGCCTCGATCGAGCGCCTGGCCACGCGCGAGGTGTCGCGGGAGCTGCTCGCCGCCGCACCCGGCGCCCAGCGCGACTCGATGTTCCGCGTCGACTGGAGCGCCTGCACGCCGCCCGGCCCAGGCGCGCCCGCAGCGCCGGGCCGGCATGTGCTCGTGAGCTTCGACCAACGCGCGGGCGGCCTCGGCCCGTCACTCGCGGCTGCTCCAGCCATCGACGTCCATCCAGACCTCGAGTCCGTGGGGCGGGCGATCGAGGAGCAGGGCGTCGCTCCCCAGGCGGTCCTGGTCGACTTCACCTCCGAGGTTTGCCGGGAGGGCTCCGAGCACGTTTCCTCCGAGGCGCGACGGGTGCTGCACCGTGCGCTTGCCAACATGCAGACGTGGCTGGTAGACGAGCGCTTCGCGGCCTCTCGTCTGGTGTTTGCCACCGAGCGGGCGGTGGCGATACCGGGTGAGAGCGAGTGCCCGAATCTCGTCGGCGCGCCGCTGTGGGGCCTGGTGCGCTCGGCCCAGTCCGAGAACCCCGGTCGGTTTACGCTGATCGATCTCGACGGAGCCGAGCTCACCCCAGCGAAGCTGGCGGAGGCGCTGAGCTCGAACGAGCCCCAGATCGCGCTGCGTGGAGGCGAGTTGCTCACGCCGCGACTAGTGCGGGTCCCGGCCAAGGCGAACGAGCGCCTCGCTTCCCACGACTGGAGTGGAACGGTGATGATCACCGGGGGTACGGGCGGCCTGGGCGCCGTCCTGGCCCGGCACCTGATCGTGGCGCACGGCGTCGATCGTCTGCTGCTCGTCAGCCGGCAGGGTCCACAGGCGCCCGGTGCGCAAGCGCTCGAACAGGAGCTCGTCGAGCTCGGCGCGCAGGTCACGATCGCCGCGTGCGACGCAGCCGATCGGGCACAGTTGCAGGCTCTGCTGCAGTCGACGCCGGCGGCCGATTCGCTGACGGCGGTCATACACGCCTCGGCCGTGTTCGAAAACGGTCTCGTCGAATCGATGACGCCCGAGCAGCTCGACAACGTGCTCGCGCCAAAGCTCGACGCGGCACTGCACCTGCACGAGCTCACTGAAGACCTCGACCTTCAGGCGTTCGTCCTGTTCTCCTCGATGGCCGCCACCTTTGGCGGCCCTGGGCAGGGAAACTATGCGGCGGCCAACGCGCTGCTCGATGCGCTGGCGCAGCATCGCCGTGCTCGCAAGCTCGCGGGGACCGCGCTGGCATGGGGTCTGTGGGGCGAGGTCGGGATGGGCCGTTATCTCGGCGAGCGCGACATGCAGCGCATGGTGGGAGCCGCGGGCTTCGATGTGCTTGCTCTTACCCAGGGGCTGGAGCTGTTCGACCAAGCCCTCGTAAGCGGAGAGGCCGCCGTGCTGCTCGCGCCCCTCGACAAGCGTGCGCTGCGTCCCCAGGCCCGTGCGGGGACGCTGCCGCCGCTGCTGGCCGGTCTCGCTCCAGCTGCCTCACGCGGCGGGACCCGACGCCCGCGAGGATGGCTGGTCTCACATATGGCTGCCACAGCTGCGGACGAGCGCCGATCGGCGTTGATCGCCATCGTCGGCACCCGGGTGGCGGCTGTGCTGGGGCACTCCTCCGCGGAGGGTCTGGACCTGGGACAGTCCTTCCTGGAACTCGGGTTCGACTCGCTCGCCGGTGTGGAGTTGCGCAACTGGCTGAACGCGGCCACCGGGTTGAGCCTGCCGGCTACGCTCGCATTCGATCACCCGACGCCGGTCGCACTGGCGGAGCACCTCGAGTCGCTCCTCGCGGGGCTGATCGAGCGAGGCGCGGACGGACCCGTCGCGTGGGCTGGGGCAGGAGGCGAGCAGGTGGCTGCCGAGCACCGCGAGGATCTCTCGGTTGGCGCGCTCTTTCGCAGGGCACACCAACTCGGCGTACCCGAGCAGGGCATGGACCTGCTGGCGGCGGCGTCGAGCTTGCGCGCGACCTTCGATGCGCCCGTGGCGCCAGAGCGTCTCCCGGCCCACGTGCGACTGTCCCAGGGTGGTGCACACCCGAGGGTCGTCTGCATCCCGTCGGTGCTCGCCACCGCGGGCCCTCATCAGTATGCGCGGTTTGCGAAGAGCTTCGCGCAGCAGCGCGAGGTGACGGTGACGCCGGTGTCGGGCTTCGTGGTCGGGGAGATGCTTCCCGCGAGCCTGCGCGTGGCGATCGAGAGCCAGGCTGCGGCCGTCCTGCGTTGCGCGGGAGAGGATCCATTCGTCCTGCTCGGTCACTCCACCGGAGGACTGCTTGCCGCTGCTGTGGCAGCTCACCTGGAGGGCCTGGTAGAGCCGCGGTTGCGCGGGGTCGTTCAGGTCGACACGTATCCGAGCACTGCGCTGGCCACGACCCTGCCCCAGGTGATCGAGGGAATGCTGGAGCGAGAGGGTGCCTATATGTCGGTCGACGACGTCCGCCTGACCGCGATGCTCGCCTATGGCCGGCTGTTGCAGGAATACGAGCCACCGCAGTTGGACAGCGCTGTGCTGCTGGTCAGGGCGAGCGAGCCGATGCGCGGCATGGCGGAGGACGGCGAGTGGCGCTCCTCGTGCGATATGGCGCACAGCGTTGTCGACGTGCCCGGGGATCACTTCACGGTGATGGAGGAACACGTCCGCTCCACGGCTCAGGCGGTCGAGGAGTGGCTTGCGAGGATCGGGTGAAGTCGACTGGCCGCGCCCGCCACGAACGCCGAGTCAGCGCTGTAGCCGCGAACGCCAGTCAGCGTTGTAGCCGCGCATAACGCATGACGGAGAGCGGCACCATGACGATGACGATCCCCGCCACCCATATGAGCGAGAAGGCGGTGTCGTGTGAGCTTGGGCCGCTGGCGGTCGTAACGAGGAGACGAACCGCGTTGTCCACGTAGGTGACGGGACTTGCGTTGACGACGCCGCGGATCACGTGCGGCATTGTCGAGACTGGGACGAAGCCCGAGGAGGCGAAGCTGAACGTGAGCGCGAAGAGGATCACGAGACCCTGGGTGGCTTCGACCGAGCTGGTCCAGAGCGCGACGGTGGTGGAGATCCAGGCGAACGCGAACCCGAGTGCCAGCAGCAGGGCGTACGCGAGAACGAGGTTGGGCACCGTCGTGGTGATTTTGAAGCCGACCGCCGCTCCGAGAAGCCCGATCAACGGGATCACGAGCAGGTTCCTCGCGATGTCGGTGAAAGTACGGGCCACGAGCAGGGCCGAACGCGCGATTGGGAGCGCTCGGAGGTGGTCCACGGTGCCCGACGCGAGATCCTCGGCGAGGCCGATCCCGATGGTGGACGATCCAATCACGATCGCCATACCGAACACCCCGGGCATGAGGTAGTCGACGTAGCTCATGTGCGGCAGGTGAATAGCGCCTCCGAGGATGTAGCGAAACAGCAGCAGCACTATCAGCGGCTGGACCACGAGGAACACGATCACGTCGGGCATCCGCCGGTAGCGCAGGATGTTGCGGTACAGGAGCGCGAGCGTGTCCGAGGCCGCGTGCGCGAATTGTTGCCGGAAAGAGCCGACGGTCGCCGAAGACATCATCACGCGGCGCCCAGCAAGGCCTGCTCCACGGAGCGCTCGACTTCGCTGGTCAGATGCAGGAATGCCTCGTCGAGCGTGGGGCGACGGGCTATCACATCGTTGATCGCGACCCCCTGCGCATCAAGGTGTCGCAGGAGCTCGACCAGGGTGATGCCGGATAGGGGCATCACGAACTGCAGAGCATCCGGATCTTCGCCGGGACCAGCTTGAATCTCCAGGGCCGTGAGGATCGCCGTGGCCTTTGCGATCTCCTCCGGCCCGCTGAGGGCCAGCTCGACGGCGCGTCCTCTGATCTGGTCCTTGAGCTCCCCAGGGGTGCCACGCGCGATCACTCGTCCGTAGGCAAGAACGACAATCGAGTCGGCGAGCGCGTCGGCTTCTTCCATGTACTGGGTCGTGATCAGGATCGTAGCGCCCTCGTGCGCGCGCTGGCGAATGACCCCCCACAGGCGCTTGCGGCTGTGAGGGTCCAAGCCGTTCGATGGCTCATCGAGAAAGAGGATCGCGGGGCTGCCGAGAAGGCTCGCTGCGATGTCGAGGCGGCGACGCATGCCACCCGAATAGTTACCTGCGGGAATGTGTGCCTTGTCCGCTAGTTCGAACTCCTCGAGCAGCACGGTAATTTCCTGCTTGCGGCTCTTACGGGGTATGTGGCGCAGCCGGGCAACCAGGTTCATGTACTCCGCGCCGGTGATGTACTTGTCGATATGTGTCTCCTGGGCGGTCAGCCCAATCACCTTGCGGACCGCGGCGGCCTCGCGCAGCACGTCATTGCCACAGACGCGTGCAGTGCCAGAATCCTGTTTGACCTGGGTCGTGAGGATACGGACGGTTGTCGTCTTGCCGGAGCCGTTTGAGCCCAGAAGCGCAAGGACCTTGCCAGCGTCTGCGACTAGCGACACGCCGTCGAGCGCTTGGACATTGCGGTATGCCTTGCGCAGGTCGTCGCATTCGATTCCATGCATGCTGATGTCGAGCATAATACCGCTGCATCTCATCTCGGCTCGACACGAAGCGACTGGGCATCGCGGTCGGCCAAGCCTCTCCGAGGAGCGTAACTTCCCAGACCGGCCCTAGCGGTTCGTCCAACCTTCGGAGGCGGAGCGCCGTCCGCGCGTACGGCGGTGGCGTAGCGCGGAGCAGCGTGGAGGGATCGCGACGAAGCGGGCGCCGCAGGTACGGGGCCGGCGTTCCTCTGCGCGATCCATCGCTTTTCGAAGAACGTCCAGCGGATGGGAGCCAGCGCGGTCATGGCTGGCCTCCCATCACCCTGCCAGGTCCAGCGGCTCTGGGATCGCAGGCGTCCCAAGCGCCTGCCGCTACAGTATGCGCTAGAGTAGCGCAGGTGCCCGGTACAGAAGAACGCGTGACGGAAGTAGGCTCCCAGGCTGCCCAGGTGCGCTGCGCTCCTATATGTTCTCGACGCATGATCGAGCAAGTCGGGCGAAGGCGGTTGGTGCTATGGAGGTGAGGCGGCAGGCGTTGCAATCAGGCGGCACCTCGGTCGATCCAGCGACTTTGCACATACGCAAACATTCCGCTCGCAGACTACTTGAAGGGGCAGACATCGAAGGTCCCAACCCAGGGACACATCCGGACCGCGACGCCGAGCGCTTGGAGGGCAAGGCGCTCGAACGACACGTACAGGAACGGGTGCTCACCACCACCCTCGATAAGGCCGTCGCCTGGGCGCGGTCCAACTCCTTCTTTCCCCTTGGCTTTGGGCTCGCGTGCTGCGCGATGGAGTTCTTTCACACTGCGGGTTCGCGCATGGACATCGCGCGCTTCGGCGCCGAGGCCGTGCGCGCCTCGCCACGTCAGGCAGACCTCATCATTCTCTCCGGACGGGTTTCTATCAAGATGGCGCCAATCGTACGTCGCCTCTACGACCAGATGCTTGAGCCCAAGTGGGCAATCGCGATGGGTGCTTGTTGCTCCTCTATGGGGGTATTCAACAACTACGCTCTCGTGCCGGCCGACAAGTTCATGCCGATAGATGTGCATGTGCCCGGCTGTCCGCCGCGCCCTGAGGCGCTTATGCATGGCATACTCAAGCTGCGAAAGCTGGTGCAGGGAGAACCCGATCCAGGTTGGCGGAGCCGTTATGGGGCGATCGGCACCGAGGAGATAGCGCCTATGCGCGAATCCGCGTCAGACTGGGGAGCCACAGACGGTGCCTGACGCAGCCAAATGAGTGTGTGGTCAGCGGCAATGCGCTCTGCGTACGACTTCCGTCAGGGCGGCGTGACTAGCGGCCAGGGACGAGCACGCTCTTCGCGTTCCACGAATCAGGGGCACTGAGGTCTCAGGGTGAACAGCGAGTCGAAGTCAGCCTACAGACAGGCTGAGGAGAGCATCGGGCTCACTCCGATCGAGGAGCAGGTCGCCGCCGTGAGCGGGAGCGGTGAGACCGAGGAGCTATTCACAATTAACTTCGGTCCCCACCATCCCGCTACTCACGGGGTGCTGCGTCTGCTCGTGACGTTGCAGGGCGAGGTCGTTAGAGACGTCAAGCCGATCATCGGCTACGTCCATACCGGGATCGAAAAGACGGCGGAGGACAAGTCTTACTGGAAGGTCATCCCTGTGATTGAGCGGATGGATTACCTCTCCTACTATTTCAACGCGATGGCCTTCTGCTCTGCGGTTGAGATAATCGCTGAGGTCGAGGTGCCGAAGCGAGCGCAATACCTACGCGTCATCCATCTCGAGCTCAACCGCATCGCCTCTCACTTGATTTGGCTCGGCACCAGCGCACTGGATCTTGGAGCCACATCACCCTTCCTGTATTGCTTGCGCGAGCGTGACCAGATTCTCGACTTGTTTGAGATGTCCTCCGGGCAGCGCATGCACACCCGCTACTTCCAAGTGGGCGGCGTCATGGAGGATATTCCTGCTGGCTTCGAGGCAAAGCTGCGCGCCTTTATCGACATCATGCCGACGCGGATTGATCAGTATAACGCGTTGTTGCACGCCAACGAGATAGTATTGCAGCGCCTCCATGGTGTCTGCCCGCTGGACGAGGCGACGCTACTCTCTCTCGGCGTGACTGGACCACTGCTGCGAGCCGCCGGCAACCCGTGGGATCTGCGTAAGGCGGCGCCTTACTCCTCGTACGAGGACTTCAAGTTCAAGATCCCGATAGGCACTGCTGGTGATAACTATGATCGCTTGGCTGTGCGGATCGCGGAGATGTACGAGTCAGTGAGAATCATCGAGCAGGCGCTCGACGGGCTTCCCGAAGGGCCGTACATCACCTCCGACCGTAAGGTGGCGTTGCCGCCTCGCCATGAGCTTGCAACCTCGATGGAGGCGCTGATCCATCACTTCAAGCTGGTCACCGAGGGCTTCAGGGTCCCGCCCGGCGAGATCTACTGTCCAATTGAGTCCCCTAGAGGTGAGCTCGGCTGTTTTGTGCGCTCGGACGGCTCGTCTAAGCCCGCGAGGGTACACATGCGGGATCCGAGCTTTGTCAATCTGCAGGCTCTCCCTCATATGACGAGGGGATCCTATGTAGCCGACATGATCGCCACTATCGCCATGCTTGATCCGATCCTGGGAGGGATCGATAGGTAGTAGTAACGCCCGACGGATGATGCCCCGTCAGCTTGGGTTAGGCGGTTGTGAGCGTCAGCTGAGGATCAGACCCTTGAGCTGGCCGAGTTTTGGGCACTCGATGTTGGCTTGTGGATATGACGTTCTCGGCGGCGGGTTCGGTACTCGGCTCGGCTGCGACGTCCGGCGCAGGGTGGCGTTCACAGGTCCGGCGGTCGAGCTGGAGGGGTCGTCGCGCCCGCCGTGGCGGTGGTGGTGTAGGGGTTGAACGTCGATTCGCGGTAGTCATATGTGCACTGCGATTACGGTCGACGCTCGGCAGGCGGGTGTGCATGCTCGACTTTGCTCGAATGGCCCGATGAACGGGATCTGGTCAAGAGCGCCGCCGCCAGCCGGTCGATCAAGGCGCCGACTTTCGCCACGGCGCGGTCCAGCAACAGGAAACCGTGCATCTGATCGGCTGCATGCACATGCTCGACGGCGACACCGGCGGCTGCCAGCCGCTTTGCGTACTCGATGCCCTCGTCGCGCAGTGGATCGAACTCGGCCGTCATCAAGAATGTAGGGGCGAGCCCGCTCAGGTTGGCGTCTGCGAGCGGCACCAAATATGGCAATTCGCGCGTCCCCAGCCCGTTGGGCAGGTAGTTGCGCCAGGCCCAGTGCACGAACTCGCGGTCGAGCGTGTAGCCGCTTCCCCGCTGCTCCCAGGAGGGCCAGCTCTCCTTGCGTGAAAGGATCGGGTAGGCGAGGGCCTGTAGCACGGGCGTTTGGGCGCCGAGGTCGCGCAGTAGCAGAGCGAGGCAGGCCGCGGTCGTCGCGCCGGAGCTTTCCCCCACCAGGGCGATCTGCGAGCGGTCGCCGCCGAGACGTGAGGCATTGTCCATCAGCCAGCGATATGCGAGGTGGGCATCCTCCAGCGGCGCGGGATGCCGGTGCTCCGGAGCTCTGCGATAATCGAGCGCGACCAGCAACCACCCAGACCGCTTGGCGATCAGCCTGCAGAGGCGATCGTGGGTGTCGAGATCGTTGAGCGTCCAACCGCCCCCGTGCAGGAACAAGGCGATCGGTAGGATGCCTCTGGCAGGGCGATATGCGCGCATCCGCAGCGCTCCGCAAGGCGACGGCAGGGAGAGCTCCTTGACGCTGCTCAACAAGACGGGTTCTCCCTTTGTGACGAGCGCGGCGCGCATGCGCTCCCGTGCCTCGTTGATGGGCATTGTGTATGGCTGGGCTATGCCCGTGACCTGCATCACTTCCAGCAGGTCCCTAGCGTCGGGGTCGAGTTCGGCGATCATCGTTGTGTCAGGGCGATCGCGGTCGCGACAATGCCGTCATCGACGATCCAGCGTCCTGTGAAACCCTGGAGCGACGCGCCCGTCGACACCGACGTGTCCAGCGGCATGTCTCGCGTCGCCTTAGGTCGTGCGTCAGCGAGCGACGGCCCTTCGACCAGCAACTTGGCGTGAAACGTACCTTGCTTTGGGTCGATCTCTACGATCGCATCTTCGAACCCCAGCCAGCGCCGAGCGAGCGGGAACCAAGCCTTGTAGACGGACTCCTTGGCACTGAACAACAGCCGGTCCCAGTGAATCTCAGACGGCTCTGAGGCGAGCCGGCGCAGCATTGGTAGCTCCTCCGGTCGTGCGATGTCGTCGATCAGTCCGGAGCGCAGCGCCGCGTTGGGCTCGGCATCGATGCCCAGCGTGAGGACTCTGTGTGCATGCGAGACCGCGCAGGCGCGGTAGTGCTCGCAGTGCGTAATGCTGCCGACGACGCCGATTGGCCACTCCGGCTCGCCGCGCTCGCCGTTGGGGATCGGGGCTGCGGGCAGACCGAGCTTGCGCAATGCAGCTCGGGCGCAGGCGCGAGCCGTGGTGAACTCGCTGATGCGCTTCGGTACCGCCATGCCAAGTGCAAGCTCCTCCTCCGGGAAGAGTTCGACCTCGATATCTTGTCGTGTCTCAACGATGGCGACGAACTTAGGAAGGATCTTCTCAAGCATTTCTACTCTGGCCATGGCATCATCCGCCGCAGCACCGGCCTGTCAGGACGACGTCGGTGCCACTCGTGCGGGTAGCCAAGCGAGACCTCCTCGAACCTCACGCCGTCATGCCAGGTGGTACACGGAATGTGGAGATGGCCATACACGACGACCGTGACGTTGAAACGTCGATGCCAGTCCGCGGAGCGCGTAGTTCCGCACCACTGGGCGAACTCCGGGTGTAGCAGTACCCTCGTCGGGTGGTCCGTCAAGGGAAAGTGGTTGACGAGTAGCATCGGCGCATCCGTTGCGCAGCTCTCAAGTCGCTGCTCGGTGTAGGCGATCCGCGCCTCGCACCATTGCTCGCGAGTCGCGTATGGGTCTGGGTGCAGGAGAAACTCATCGCTGCAGACCACTCCCGCCTCATAGGCGAGCGCAAGCGACTCAGCCTTGGTGGCAGCAAGATTGCTTCTGAAAGAGTAGTCATATAGAACGAAGATCGGGGCCACGGTGAGCGGGCCGCCATCTCCCTCCCATACCGGAAATGCGTCCTCAGGCGTCAGCACCCCCGCGCGCCTGGCAAGCTCGACGAGATGACGGTATCGCTGCTCACCGCGCAGGCCGACCGGATCGTCAGGCGTCGTCCAAAGGTCGTGGTTGCCGGGTGTCCAGACGACCGTTGCGAAGCGCTCGCCCAGCAGGTTGAAGGCCCATTCAACATCGGCGACCGACTCGCTCACGTCGCCGCATAGGATCAGCCAGTCGGACTCGCTCTGCGGTCGCAGGGTCTCGACGATCCTGCGATTCGCAGGATGCGTGATGTGAAGATCGCTAATGGCCAGCAGCCGGCCACCGGTCGCCCCTATCCGTCGCATCGACCAATCATATCCCGAGGCGTCGTGTCATCTGCACGTCAGCAGCACTCGTCGACGGGCGCACCAGAGTTTCGAGAACCCTTGATGGCGGCGTTCGTGGCCGGATCCCAGCCGGCCTGCGTGACGAGCTGCTCCAACAGTCGGGTTGCTCTGGGTGGTGGCCACTCGGCTCAAGTCGCAAAGTTTCTGGGAGCGCGCCTTGAAATCCTCGCGGATCGAGGTAGACGTGTGGCGACGGACAGGCATTAAAACGACTGTTAATGGTGAATCACGCGGACATCAGTTAATGTAATGTGGCCATCTTGCAGGGCGACAGAGACATACGCTCACTGCCGTCCCCACGGAGCACCTCCGTCGCCCTGCAAGATGGCTGACCCTGTGAGTCGTTTTCCAAGCCAAGAAGACGCTCACGAACACGACGTATGCCTGGGACCACAAACCGGTTAGGAGTAGCTTCTAAATAAATGTGGTGATGTGGGGCGGGTCTCTGGTGGGCTGGCGGCGAAGTCCGCCAGCATGTTGGGGGTGATGGTCGACGAGGGCCCGATTCGGGAGCGGTGGCTGATCGTTCGCGATGAGCTTGATGAGCGTGGCCGGCGTATGTGGGCGGCGGCGGAGGCGCGCTCGCATGGCCGGGGTGGGATCGCGGCGGTTGTCAGGGCGACCGGGATCTCGGCGGAGACGGTGCGTCGTGGGATCGCTGAGGTCACCAGTGGAGAGCGAGCACCGGGGGGCCGGGTGCGTCGCCCGGGGGCTGGGCGCAAACCGATTGCTGAGCGCGAGCCGGGGCTGCGGGAGGCGCTGTTGGCGCTGCTGGAGGGCGCCACGCGGGGGGACCCTGAGTCTCCGCTTCTGTGGACCAGCCGCAGCGTTGCCAACTTGACCGCCGCGCTGCGCGAGCAGGGCTTTACGGTGCACGAGAGCACGGTGCGCCGGCAGCTGAGAGTGCTGGGGTACAGTCTGCAGGCCAACCGCAAGACGCATGAGGGCGCCGATCATCCCGACCGCGACGGACAGTTCAAGCACATCGCCGAGGTCTCCGCTCAGATGCTCGCGGCCGAGCAGCCGCTGATCAGCGTGGACACCAAGAAGAAGGAGCTGATCGGCAGCTACAAGAAAGCGGGCAGAGAGCTCGCCCCCACGGGCAAGCCGATCCTGGTGAACACGCACGACTTCATCGACCAGGAGCTGGGCAAGGCGATCCCCTACGGAATCTATGACGTCGGCCGCGACGAGGGCTGGGTTTCGGTCGGCATCTCCGCCGACACCGCCCAGTTCGCGGTCGCCGCAATCAAGGCTTGGTGGAAGAGCCTCGGGCGCAAGCGCTACCCCAAGGCCCACACATTGACGATCACCGCCGACTGCGGCGGCTCCAACAGCTACCGCACGCGCCTGTGGAAGACGGAGCTGCAGCGGCTGGCCGATCACACCGGCCTCGCCATCCGCGTCATGCACTATCCGCCGGGCACGAGCAAGTGGAACAAGATCGAGCACCGCCTGTTCAGCTACATCTCGATCAACTGGCGCGCCAAGCCGTTGCTCAGCCGCCAGACCGTGATCGACTTGATCGCCTCGACCACGACCAGCACCGGGCTGAAGGTCTACGCGCGCCTTGATCCCGACACCTACCCCACCAAGATCCAGGTCACAAACCAGCAAATGCAGGACGTCCGCCTCGCCGGCGAGAGCTTCCACCCCGAGTGGAACTACACCATCACTCCGCGACAGTAATTACGACGCGACCCCTTATCAGCTACATGCTTCCGATTTGGTCAAATGGTAAGTGCTACATTGTGTCGATGACCAGCTCATCTCCTGGCATCGCGCATCGCATCAAGAAGGCCCAAAAAAGCGTAAGCGTGCTATCTCAGGATTCGAAGAGTGACGAGCTGCTTGTCCTCGCAGACGGAGTCGAGCTAAAGATACAGTAGGAAGCTCAAAGCGCGTAACTCCGACCTCGGGATGACCCGTGACGAATCGTTGACGTGCTCGGGCGATAGCTCTTTAGCCTTACAGGAGCAGCTTGACGCGCGGAGTGAGCCAAGCTGGGCGGGCACTTCCAGGATGACTCAAACAGGACTTGAGTTTTCTCGTCGGTAGAGCTAACACGTCCAGGACCAAGGCTATGCAGGACTCCCGCAGAAGGAGAATCATGATGAGTGACACTACGAAAACCGCTGTCAAATCACGCGCAGATGACGCTGTCAAGAAAGCTCTCAACGGCTCTCCCGACGCGACTGCCGAGGGTGTTGCGCGCGCCGCCGGCCTCAGCCAATCTGCTGCCCTGAAGACGCTCGCCCGACTCGTGGAAGCAGGCGAGGTCACGCGGGTGGAGGGCGGACGCGAAGCGGGTCGCCGGCTTCCCGATAGCTACTCGCTTCAGGACGCACTCGTACCCGCAAGCAGCCCCACCCACAGCATCACCGAGCCGAGTGACACAGCCGGGAAAGGGTCTGAGTCGGTCGCCACCGAACCGATGAGGTCTAGAGAGTCAGGCGCCCAGGGCAAAGTGGCTGACCGCAAGAACGCCGAGTCGAATGCCCATGTGGCCGGTCGGACGGGACGACCTCGCGAGGGCTCGACGATGTGGGCCGCAATCGAGGTGCTGCGCGATCAGGGAAAGCCGATGCGGGCGGCGGCGATCTATGCTGTGATCCGCGAGCGCAAACTCGCCCCGGGCCTGAATGGCAAGACGCCCGAGCAGACAGTCGCCGCGCAGCTCGCGGTACACGCCAAGCGCGGGCTCTACGTCGAGCGACCAGAGCCGGGCAAGTTCCAGCTGAAGAGTGAGTAGTGGTCGCATGGGCGGTCCCGTGTGCGATGATGATCTCTCGGGCGTGCTACCGTGTCCGGTCGGCGCAAAGTCTCCTCGCCCCAGTCTAGACTGGGGCGAGGAGACTTTTGTACGCACGAGGGCCGGGCGTTTGCCACGGGTCAGGCCGCGAGGCTGTAGCGGCGCGGCCTGGCGCTGACCTCGTTCACCCGCTTGTTGCGGGCGAGCCGGACGAGGCAGTTGCCGACCGCGCCGGAGGAGCGCTCGAGAGCCTTCGCGACGGCCGTCGGCCCGTGCGGGCCGCTGTCGGCGTTCTCCTGCAGGTAGGCGAGCACGAGCGGCTCGAGCTGGCCCGGCTTTAGCCGGTCGGCGTTCCCGGAGGGCTTGCCGGCAGTCGCGGGCTTCGCGTCCGCGTCGTTTGCTGCGGGCTGCCGGCGGGCCAGCGACCAGAGATCGGGCAGCCGGCGGTTGCCGTCCCCCCGGCCGCCTTTGGTGCGGCGGACCTCGCCGTCGCTGGCGAGCTGGGCGAGCAGCTTGCCCGCCGTCGAGCGGCCGACGCCAGCGCTCACCGCGATCTGCGCGACGCTCGCCTGCGGCTCGACCTTCAGGACCTCGAGGATCGCCTGCTTGGCCGGGGGTGCCTTGGTCTTGCTCATCGTGACTCTCCTTTGTCAGAGCCCTTTCTGGGCCTTTGGCGGATGGACGTGGTAGCTCGACCCGAGGCAAACATCAAGTCCTCTTTCGAGCCCGGCGCGACACGACTCGCCGATCCGTCGATATCCGCGCCACAGAGCCCGCACAGGCCATCGATCGGCGATCGATCCCCCGCGGCCCACCAGCGGATTGCCGCGAGGAGGGCGCGCGGCGGCCCACAGGCGCCGCTGGGCGGTCTCGCCCGGCCCCTCGCGAGCGGCCTCGCCCGCCCGCAAAAAGTCTTTGCGAAAGGGCTTGAGCTTTCCCGACGGTCGAGCTAGACGTGTCCGCGATGACCGAAACCGCCGACCCCAAGCCCGCCCCACCGCACTACGCCGACGAGGCCACCGCGGTCGCCGTCTCGGCGCCACTCGGCGAGTGGGGCACGGCGAGGCTGGTCCGCGAGTTCATCCGCGCGGCACTACGGCAGCCTGCGCTCCGTGAACTCGCGGGCGACTACATCTTCGACATTCCCACGACCGGCGATGAGCCTCCCACCGGCATCGGCGGCGCGCTCCGACTCGCGGTCGTCGAGGTGCTCGGCGCCACCACCACGAACGAAGATTGGGAGCACCTCGCATGGGACCTACTCGACTACGTCCGCGAGTGTTTCGAGGACGAAGATGCCGCAGCATCTCCGCCCTCGGAAGGGTGGGCGCCACCACGCGGTGCTTTCCGCTCGCCTCGGAGGTGGCCTAAGCAGCGCGTTCGGGTCGAGCCGTCGGAGATTCTCGTTTGGCTGACCGAACAAGGCTCAGCCACGACGAGCCAGATCGCGCAGCATTTCAACATCAGCGAGAGCAACGCATGGCTGAAGGCAAACGCGCTCGTCTACCAAGGCAAGCTCGAAGTAATGCCCGGCGGGCCGCATCGCCCGCGTGTCTACAGCATCCTGGCGGCTCCGCGATGCTGAGCTTGCTCGCGACCGGCATCCTGATCGCGCTCGGCCTTTGGCTGTTCGGCAGCATCGTGCTCCGCGCTGGCGGCGTGGTCCTCGCCGTAGGCGGCCTGATGACCACGGCCATGACGGGCTCCCCCGCGATGGCGGCAGCGAGCATCCTCGGTGCGCTGGCGTGGCTTGCCGGACACTGGCTGTTCGCGCTGCGCCACCACTACTTCAGCTCGCCGCTTGCACGACGGGTCTTCAACGACGTGTTGGCGCCCCTGAACCCGACGCGGCGGTGGGGCATCCCCAACGTTCCCCCGGAGCGCCGCCGATGAGCATCACCGTCAGCTTCAAGACCGAGCACTACGATGACGAGGACCGTCCGATCGGCCCCGTGGTCGTGATCGACCACGACCTCTACGACACCGACCCGGAGATCGTCAAGCGCCGCCGCGAGGGTGGGACACGCTGCTCGCAGTGGTGGCGGACGATCGCCACGTCGAGCCCCGGAGGCATGCACCCGATCCTAACCTCGACATTCGTTCGCGCGCCCTGAGCCGGATGCGAGCGCTCGAAGTCAAGGAACCCGGTTAGCTTGGAAGCCGATTAGCACCGGCCCGCCGCAGCCGCCGCCTCAGCTCCTGCTTGTCGATCCCCTCGACGCGCACGAGCTTTTCGAGTGCGCTCACGCCGCGTACCACCGCGACGCTGCGGATGCCCACACCGGCGCGCTTTGCGATCAGGCGGCACAGCTCCGCGTTCGCACGGCCGTCGGCGGGAGGTGCGCGAACGCGCACGAGCAGTACGCCATCGCGCTCGCCGGCTATCTCGCTGGCGCGTGCCCGAGGGGTGACGCGAACGACGATGTCGGTGCTCGGCATCCTGGCATCCATCCAAACGACGATACGGCGTTAGAGGCGCTCTGCAAGCACACTATCGGGGCGATGCTGCTCGTAGGTGGACGAGTACGTTGCGGATGAGCTTGAGGGCGTGGTAGGCGATGATTGCCGCGATCCCTAGCGCGACGGCCGAGTCGAGCCAGTAGACGCCGCCAACGATGAGGATGACGGCGCCGCTAGCCGTGACGCCGGCTGCTGAGACCCCGTCGGCGAGGGTGTCGAGCATCACCGAGCGCATGTTGAAGTCTCCCTCCTCGACTGTCCCGATGATGAACGCGCACCCGGCCATGACCAGGCCGGCGATGACGCTCACGATGATGATCGGCAGACCCTCGACGTGTGGTGCGCCGCCGACCAGGCGGCTCAGCGCCTCGATGATGACCACGATCGTTACCACGAGCAGAAACGTCCCGTTGGCAAGCGCGGGGAAGGACGAAGCGTGGGGATTCTTACTTCCGTGGCGGCTCAGGTGAAGTGCGATGAGGGCGAGCGCGACACCGGCGGCATCGCCGAGATAGTCACCGCCTGCTGCCAGAACGCCGAGAGAGCGCGAGACCAGGCCCACAATCACGAGCGCGAGGACCATCGAGACGTTCGCCAGCAGCACAAGCCATAGACGCTTGTCCTTCGTCATACGACCATCATGCTCGCGCGTTCCCGGACTCGCCGCGACGGCTCAGCGTGCTCGCTCAGTGCACCGGCTCTGGCTGTGACGCGGGAGTCGCTAAGGGTTCGATCCTGCGTTGTCGGCGACCTTGTGCGCGGCTAGACGCTCTACGATGCCGAGCCTCGTGCGCTTGAGCTCATCTACGACGAACCCCTCGGCTCGTACATGCTCAAGCGGCTCGCGCAGTAGGTGGTCTGCCTCGAAGCGGACCATCAGCGGCTCAAGCAGGCGCTGTCCAGCGCGGACCGCCCACAGCGGGCTACGAACGTGCTCTGCCAGGACGAGCTTGCCGCCCGGACGCAGCACACGGCCGGCCTCACTGACTGCCTTGCGGTCGTCGGGGATCGTGCAGAGGGCATAGGTGCATATCACCGTGTCGAACGAGGCGTCCTCGAATTCAAGCGCCTCGGCGTCGCCGAGCTGCAAGTCGACCTCACGGTCCAGTTCTGCTGCCCTCTGCTTTGCGAGCGCAAGCATGGCCGGGCTGAACTCGATGCCCGTCAGACGCATGTCGGAGCGATACAGAGGGAGGTTCAAGCCCCGTGCCGACCGCCAGCTCCAGCACGTCGCCCTCCGCCCGAGCGCACGCCCACTGCCTCGCATCCCCAAGGAGAAACCGCTCGTAGAAACCCATACTGCGGTCGTATTTGGGCGCGTCCTTCTCATAGATGGCCCTGATTCGATCCTTCTCAGCGGTCGGCACGACCCGCCGATCCTACCCGCCGACTCTACGCCACCGCCAGCCGGCAGCTAGGGCGGGCGCCGACCTTCGGGTTGGGCGCCCGAAGGTCCATCTCCATCCCAGCCCGGCCGGCTTAGCCGCGGTCTCTGCTGACCCGCCGAAGCCCGCAAAAGTCCTGGAAAACGGCATATCTAAGCCATCGAGAGCAGCTCTGTGATACGGTAGAGCAGGCTTGTAGCGGCGGTAGGGGATATAAGTACATAACCCGCCCCCGCTACTCCCCGAAATCCGCTCTGCAGAGCGGATTTCGGCGTTCAATGAGCGTTGCTGAGATGGTGTCTTGCCCGGCGCGGTACCACTGAGCGGTACCAAACGAGCCGGGATTTGCACGCCACCCCCCAGCTCCCGGACGCTCGCCGCGAGCTGCCGACAGCGCTCTGGACACAGCCTGGGCACCTCGCGGCTGGGGCGCTACCTGCCAAGCCTGGCCTTTGCACGCGGCGGCCGGGACTGTGCGCAAACCTGGCGACCGGCGGGTATATCCGTGATATATGGCATCATCCGGTCGTCGAGAAGCACGCCCCGGGGGTGAAGGGCGCGCCGATGGAGCGTCGAAGAAGGACGGCGACACGAGTCGCGCCGCACGACATCCAACGCAGTCAGCACGTCGGATGGCGGCCGCTGCGTCTGTGTCCACCTCGGAGCGGAAGGATGCGACTGTGACCCTAGATTTCCCGAACCTCAACATTGAGAGCCTTCGAGACGCGGTCATGCATCTGGAGGACGCCGAGGCTCGTCTCCCAGCCGACGAGCAGGCGGCGTATCGCGAGGCGCAGCAGTCGGTCGTGGATGCACGGCGCAGAGCCGAGACCCGCGAGGGTCTGCTGCAGGTCTGCTGGACGCGCCGATTGACTCCGCGCAATGGGTCCTTGGGTGGAGCGGGACAGCCACGGCTCGGTGCTGCATCCGGCCGCGCCGCCCGACTGGCAAGAGCTGGTCACCGACTATGGTGGCGAGCGTCCGGCTCCGGTTGAACAGATCTTCGAGGTCGTCAGGCAAAGCGACTGCCGCACCGTCGTCGTTGAGAACCGCTACGTCGACATGGACTATCGCAGCGGGTATTCAGCGTTCTGGTCGCTGCGATTCCAGACTTCTGCGCCGTTCGCGCGCCGGCTGCACTTCTTCACCGAGCATCTGGACCAGAGTCGCGTACATCAGCTTCCCGAGAACGTCGGGCACCTCGGATACCGCGTGCTGCGCCCAGTACCGGGCGGACGCGTCGGCAGGACCGTGCTCGCGCCGCCGCCCTCGCTCTCTGGAGCCGCGCTGGCCACTATCGAGGATCGCGTCTCGCTGTTCGGCAACGAGCTGACAGTGGAGGGCGTCCCGTTCTGCCAACAAGACGGCGAGTGCCTGCGCTGCGCTCATGTCGCCGCATGGATCTGCCACTACACCGGCCATCGCGTCGGTCTCGTCGGCAGGTGCACGACCGCAGCCATTGCCGAAAGCAGCCCGCCCATGGTCTCGCTCGAGCGTGCGCTGCCATCGAAGGGCATGACGCTCAACCAGCTGCAGGCGGTCTTCGGAGCCCTGGGACGGCCGGCGCTCTTCTACGGCCTCAGCAACATGCCGACAGTGCGCGGCGTGCCGAATCCGACGCCCCAGATCGATGAGCGTGGCGAGCAGCTCCCTGCCGGCCTGTGGGACACCCGCATGTTCAGCGTCATCTGTCGCTATCTGAACTCGGGCTTTCCGGTGCTGATCGGAACCACCGACCACGCCTTCGTGCTCGTCGGGTGGCTTCGGGACGGCGAGCATGTCCGGTTCATCGCCTGCGACGACCAGGTCGGACCCTACGAGCTGATCGACTCGCCCTTCTCCCATCGCGAGGCTCCGTGGCAGAGCATGATGATCCCGCTGCCGACGAAGGTGTTCCTCGGCGGCGAGTCCGCCGAGAACGCCGCCTACGAGACGATCTCCGCCCTGGCGACCGGCGATCTGAAGCCGCTCGCGCAAGCCCTGGCGGCCGGCACCGTCCAGTTGCGTTCGAGCCTGCGAACCGGCAGCGACTTCAAGCGTGCCGTCGATGCGCAGGCGAGGTCCGATGAGGTGCTGCGGTTGGTCAGGCTCGCTCGCCTGCCGCACTGGGCTTGGACCGTGGAGGCGCATGTTCGATCCGCGTGCGACGCCGAACAGGACTGCGTGATCGCGGAGGTCGTTCTCGACTCGACGTCCTGCGACCTCTCACCGAGGGAAGACGTCATCGCCCTGCCAGGTCTTGTCGCCACATTTCCGCCCGATGGTGGTGAGGTCCAGACCACCGACGCCGGCGTCCGGCCGTGGGCGTCGCTCCTGACGGCTCACTGACCGTCGATCTCGCCGACGGCGAGCGATCAGCGGGCGAACAGCGACTCCTGTCCAGGGCTGGCTGCAGGTCCTGATCGCGGCATCCCGCGCTCGTCGCAGTGCGTCCAGCCGAGCCGTTGGAGCCTGATCTTCATCGGGGTCGCGTTGACCAGGAACCGGTCGGCCAACGTGTAGAGCGCCGCCCATCCTTGCCACGGTCGGTCCGGCAGCGCGTCTCGCAACTGCTCCCGTCCGATCAGCAGAGCAGCGGAGAACATCTCCGCCTGACGCTCCAGCGAATCGGTCGCGCCGTCGCGGCACCAGATGCGCTCACGGTCGAACAACGGCATCTGCCGGAGTCGCGCTGTCTGGCAATGGAGAATCCGGTGTCCGATCTCGTGGCCGACGGTGTAGCGGAGCAGTCGTCCGTGTTTGCTCTCCAGACGTGCCAGGTGGCGCTCATTGAGAACGACAAGCCGCTGTGCAGGCACCAGCTTTCCGAGCACGGCGCCCTCTGAGGTTCCCCCATGCTCGTAGAGGCTCCAGCTATGAGGAGCGACCGTGGCAGAGAACAGGAAGAAGTACGACAAAGAGTTCAGGGACGGTGCGGTGCGCATCGTCGAGGAGTCGGGAAAGCCGATCGCGCAGGTGGCGCGTTAGCTGGGGGTCAACGAGGGCACACTCGGCAA
>JAJYUP010000178.1 GCA_021792455.1 Actinomycetes bacterium
AACGATCCTCTGTGACTCTTCCTCGAAGACGTGCGTGCCCTTCACCACGGCGAGTGCGCTGCCTGCCTCTTCCACGACATCGGCAACCTGGTGCCACGGCCCTCGAGACGCCTCCGTCAGCGCCAACACCGCAGCCTGCGCGCGGCGATCCACTGCGCTCACAGCGAACACATGTTCGACTCTACCATCGAGCGGGCACGGCTCCGCATGCCAGCACCGGTACGAGCACGACGCCGCGCCACTCAGTCACCCTACCCCGCACCTCGGAGGCCCGACCTGCCAGCGTGCGCCTCGCCGGGGGCGCTCACCGGCGCACCCCGCTCATGCTCGCTTCAGGAACCTCAAAGCGAACGCCCCGAACACGAGGACGATTCCGACGTTCACCATCAGCCGCTCCCAGAACCGATGCCTGAAGAACATGACGTCCACGCCGACGACGACGGCCACCATCGCGAGCACGTAAAGAGCGATGCCTGTCTGCCTTCCCACCTCTCTCACATTACCGGGTGGGGCCAGCGCTGCGGGCGAGACGGGACCGGTGCTCCAGGAGCGGCTCGCTGCAACGTGCGTGGCTCCGCGAGGGGAGCCGAGCTCTAGCGGCAGGAACGCCAGACCAGGTCACAGACCGCGCGCAGATCTACGACACGCTAAAAGCCCTCATCGAATGAGAACACCTTCAGTCGATCCCGGTCGAGCGCGAGCAGGTGCATCGCAAGCATCGCTATCAGCCGCACGATCTGCTCACCGACCCGCTCAGCCTGGGAGTGCTCAGCTCGTGGCGTGCCCGGCTGAGGGCCTGGCAGGTCCCTGATCGGCAGGTAGGTGACCTGGGCTGCCCCGATCGGCGGCAGGCGCACCTGCGGATCCGCGAAGCCGAGCTGCGTCAGCCCTGACCTCGCGTAGATCTCGAGCGTCTTGGCGACCTGAACGTCGATCTCGTCGCCCTGCTCGAGAGCCTGCACGACCTGCAGGCATGTCGGCTCGCGCGAGTGCCTGATGACGGCATCGACGGCGGCGAGCAGCGCCGTCTCCCAGGCGGGCTCAGCGCGCGTTGGAAGCAGATCCCTGAGGAACGACACTGCAGCGTCCTGGCGCAGGTGGGGAGGCGCGACCCTGAGGGGGTCGAGCATGCCCCTCAGCTTCATGTCCGGCTCGAGCGTGAGGCACTCGACGTGGGGGGCGACCTCATCGAGCAGGTGAAAGCGATGGTCCCCCTTCGGATCGACGTCTATCACGCGGCCGCCAAGCAGGAAGGCCTCATACTTCAGCTTCTGGTCGAGCGTCGTCTTGCCTGAGCCAAGCGCGCCGACGCTGAGGATCGCGGTGTTGCGGTCGCTGTCGGAACCCTCGCGCAGGTTGAACAGCACCGGCCTCGCCGAGCCGGAGAGGGTGCGCCCGAGGTGAAACCCTCTGCGAGCGCCCACCCTGTGAGCCGCCGTGGGCATCATCGCCGCCACCTGCTCAGCTGTGAGCGTGTCGTCGTAGCCTGAAACCCTCGTCCGCTGGCCAGGCAGGTGCTGCCAGAACAGGCGCAGCTGATCGCCGAGCGGCCTGTGCAGGCGCACCTCGCCATATGCACGTCGCACCGCCTCCACACGGGCCTCCAGCTCCTTCTCATCCGGAGCGCCCACGGCCACCGAGAAGGTGGAGCGCAGCAGCGGGGGCCTGCTCGAGCTCTGCAGGTAGGAGAGCAGGTCCCTCGCCTGCATGCTGCGGTGATGGCCGAGGTCCGAGACACCCTGTTCACCGTCTGCCTCCGCTTTGACGATCTGATCGGCGTCCTGAATCCGTCGCCGGGCGATCCGCAGCGCCAGCTCATTCGGCAGAAACCGAGCGTTGAGGGTGATGTCGACCTCGAACGGCAGGCTCTCCACCGGCGCGAACATCAGCTCCGCGCGTGCGCCGGGGAAGCGGACCGTTTCAGGCAGCGCTCCAAGCACGAGCAGCGCCTGCCAGCTGACGCCGAGCTCCGATTCGATGCGCAGCGCCCTTGGGCGGTGTTCGACGACGCAGTCGAGCCAACGAAGCACGTCGCCTTCGAGCGGGGCGAGCACCGCCTCGCCGTTGCGCTCGAATGCGAGCGCCCTGGGTTGATGCAGTCCGTCGACATCCGGCTCGCGAAGCCCTCTGCAGTAGGAGCGCCTCACGAGCCACTGAAGCTCAGGGCCCCGCATCGGCCTCGCGGGCAGGAACGAGGCGAGCAGGTCGTGGATGCGATCTGCCTTGACGCGGGTCTCCTCCAAGGCCGAAGCTCTGAGCAGATTCGAGCGGGACAGCAGCGAGTGACGCAGAGAGGCGAGCCACTGCTTGGGGGAGCTCTGCATCGCTCGGGAGAGGTACGACGCCACATCACGCTGCGGTTCAGACAGGCTGACGAGCAGAAACACATGCGGCGCCACCGTTTTGATCTCTCCGAGGTGCTCCGCATGCGCGTCGAGATACCGTGACAGGTGATCCATGTGAGCACCAGAGGGCACGGCGATCTCGCCGCCGACCGGCACTCGCGGATCCCGCTGGGTGCCTATTCGAAGCAGCTGGACGTCAGCCTCCACCGCTTCGAGCGCTCCAAGCAGATCGAGGAACCTCGCCTGCTTCTCTGAATCTGAGAGATAGGCGTAGGAGGAGGTCTTCAGAGCAAACCCCGCCCAGGCATCCTCCGGACCGGAGCCGTATACGCAGTTGCCGTAGATGAACCAGAGCGGCTCACCGATCACGACCTGATCACCTCGAGGCGTGCGCCGGCCCGCAGCACGACGAGCTTGCGCCGCTGCAGCGTGTCTCGGGTGAGGGAGCTCACCGTCAAATGCGGCACGCGCATCAGGCCAGAGCCCCACCGATGAGGCGATGAGGCCAGATGATGCGGTGCACTTATGAGAACTGCGCCAGGCCCCGTGTAGCGCAGGGCGCGCATCTGCGCATCAGAGCCGTCAGGGAGGAGCATGAGCTCAGATGGACGCCAGCTGCCGCCCTGAGCTGGGCACCGTCGCCCGTCGGCGCCGCGCAGCTGCCGCGGACCAGCCGCGTAGGCGAGAGTCGACCACGCGGCGGCATGAAACGGACGTCCGTCGAGCCTCACACTCGCAAGCAGCGCGGCGCTGAGGCCCGGCAGCGCGATCTCGCTCAGGTACCAGGGCAGCAGGCGCAGCGGCAGAGACAGAAGCGGCATCGAGCGCAGGACCGCAAGCAGCACGAAGATGAGCAGGAAGTAGATGACACCCCGCACGGGCACCCCGCTCGGATTGAGCCTGAGCCGGTCGATCCTGTAGATGCGCCGCTCGAGGTCGAACACAGCCCGGTAGGAGCGGATGTCCATGCTCAGGACCCGACGATCGCCTTGACGGTCTGGCGCAGCAGGCTGACTCCCGCGGGAGTGGCGAGCAGCACGCACACGAGGCCGACGGCAAAGACTGCAGCAGCCTCCTTGAAGTCACGCCTGAACGCGAGCACTATCGCGGCGATGGCGAAGGCGAGGCCGATGAGGCTCATCGCGACCTTTCGGCCCGTTTCTCCGGCTCTCGTTGCCGCCGATTCGAGCGAGGTCGTCCCCGCTTCGACAGCACCCGCGACCACCGTCGTCGCCTCTGGAGCCGCCCCCAGTTGATCGTGGACGCTTGCCAGCCGTGCCGCGCCTGCCGGCGATGTGAAGGTCGTGAAGACGAACGCGAGTGCAAGCAGCGCGAATGCCGCGGTTGCCTTGGTGCGGTGGATCATCGATGCTCCTTTTTGGCGTCGTTGATGTCTGGGTGAGAGCCCGCTCAGGCGCGAGCGCGCAGACGTGAGGGTCCGCGAGGTGGTGCCTGCGGGCGCTGATGCTCGCGGCGGCGAGGTGCTGCCTGCCGGCTCTCATGCGTCCGGGTCCATCTCGATCGCCGATATCTCCCAGCGACCGTTGAGCTCGACGACGTCGAGTTCGTAGGCAAGCGTGTACCGTTCGCCGCTCGAGCCGCTCGCAGTGACGACGGCAACCACGGCCCCACCTCCCTGCGCCCATGTGAGACTCTGCAGGGATTCGAGCGAGAGATGCACGTCCGGTGTGGAGACGTGGGCACCGGTCGTGAGGTCCGCCGCGAGCTCGCCCGGAGCGGGCTGGAGGTAGTTGCGGAGCGCTCTGCTGACAACCGTGGCGAGGGCTGGATCTTCGACTTCAGCGCCCCCCCAGCTGCCGGCCTGAGCGCCGGCAGCCGCGGGCGGCCCAACGAACGCTGGGTAGCCGGCCAGATACAGCGGTTCTCCAGCACCGCCCCCTACAGGCACAGTGAGGTACACGAGCCCACGCACGTCCGTGTCCGCGGCGACGGTGTAGATGTGGAGCTTCGGGGTGAGCGTGCGCTCCTGTGCGACGACCGTCGAAAGGACGCCTTGAGAGCCGCTGCTCGGCGGTGTCATGCCCGCTTCCGAGCTGATCGCCGATCCCGCGAACGCAGCAAGCGCGTTGCGGCGCTCTTCTGGTTCTGCAGCGCTCCAGCTGAGATACGCCCGCGTGAACTGCACGGCGAAGGCCTGCC
>JAJYUP010000179.1 GCA_021792455.1 Actinomycetes bacterium
ACCGACCGGGAGGGCACAGTGCATCGCCTGTGGCAGGTGAGCGACCCAGAGACGATTGCCATCGTGCAGAGGGCGATGCGCGACGCAGAACTGCTGATCGCAGACGGTCATCATCGCTACGAGACGGCGAACGCCTACGCGAAGGAGATCGGCGAGATCGACGGGCACTCCGAGCACGAGTATGTGCTGATGTGCTTGGTCGCCCTCGACGATCCAGGACTGAGCGTGTTCCCGACACACAGGTTGATTGCGCCGCTCCAGCAAGATGCGCGCGACGCTCTGCGCGAGGCGATCGCCAACAGCTTCGAGATCGAAGATGTCTCCTTGGAGCAGCTGCCCCCACCGCCGGGCGGCGCGCCCGCTCAGTTCGGCTACATCGACTCGAGGCTGCAGCCGTTGAGACTGACGCTCCGATCCCAGGCGAGCGCCGATGCAGCGCTCCGAGGTCACTCAGAGGCGTATCGCCGACTCGACACCGGCGTCCTCGAGGCGCTGCTCCTGCGTGGTGCCCTCCAGATGAGCGATGAGGACATCGAGGAGCTGCGGCTGCTTCGCTACAGCAGCAACGCGGATGAGGCGATCTCGCTCGTACGCTCCGGAGAGGTGGAGGCAGCATTCCTGATGCGCCCAACCCCCATCTCGCAGGTTCGCGATGTCGCTGCAAGCGGTGAGAGCATGCCGCCGAAGTCGACGTTCTTCTACCCGAAGCTGCTGACGGGGCTGCTGTTCAACCCCCTTGGCTGAGCCGGGTTGAACGGGGTCATCTGCTGCGCGAGGCTGGACGAGGCCGTGCACTGCGCGGGGCGAGGCCGTCTGCTGCGCGAGGCGGGGCGAGGCCGCGCGTCGGGGCGAGGCGAGGCGAGGCCGTCTGCTGCGCGAGGCGGAGCGGGGCCGCGCGTCGGGGCGAGGCGAGCCACCGCTACGATGAGCTGGTGCCTGCCGTGACCGACGAAGGAGGCGGCAACGCCTGATTGGACCGAGGGTGAGCTGGCGGAGCCCGATCCGGGCGAGAGGGGAACAGGCAGGGCCTGGTGTCACCGACAATAGGAGCTCTGACTATGCATGCGACCGCGAGACGCTCAGGTAACAAGCTGAAGCATCTGGTCCAAGTTCGCGACCACGAGCTCGTAGTCGACGAGCCGGAAGTCGCTGGCGGAACCGACGAGGGCCCTGATCCACAGGAGCTCTTGGCGGTCAGCCTCGCCTCCTGCACCGCGATCACGATGGAGATGTACGCCGCCCGGAAGGGCTGGGACATCGGGCCGATCGAGGTCGAAGTGGACTATCTGCCTGCTGAGCGCGGCGCGCCGACTAGATTCGACATGGTCCTGCGCCTTCCGGACGAGCTCACAGACGAGCAGGTGCAGCGCCTTCAGGTCATCGCGGCGAAGTGCCCAGTGCACAGGACGCTCGACGGTGAGGTGATGTTCGATGAACGCGTGGAGCGCGTACGCATCGCCGCGTAGAAGAGCGCGAGCGACCGCGACGCTCATCGAACGGGCACGGGAGCGAGCCGACGGTGGATGAAAGGCTCCGCGACCAGCTCGCATCGCTGCTCGAGACGGACAGCAGCGCCGGCGCAGCTGGCAGCGGCCCGCTGCAGACGGAGGCAGCAGTGCTCGTGCCGATCTTCGCGGTTGACCGCGAGCTGCACATTCTGCTGACGAAGCGGCAGCAGAGCCTCACACATCATGCCGGTGAGATCTCGTTCCCAGGGGGAAGGCGCGATCCGAACGACGCGACGCTCCTCGAAACAGCCCTCAGGGAGGCCGAGGAGGAGATCGGGCTGCCTCGAGAGTCAGCGCAGCCGCTCGGAGGGCTGCGGCCCACCTCCACCATTGTGACCAACTATGTGATCCACCCATACGTAGCCTGGATCACGCCAAGCACGCGCTGGCGCACCTCGCCCGCTGAGGTGAGCGCAGTGATCCAGCTGCCGTTGCGCGCGCTCGGCGAGAGCGCCCAGCAGGTCGAGCTGACTCGAGCAGAGCACACGTTTCGAACGCGTGCCTACCTTGCGCCGGGGCACGTGATCTGGGGCGCGACAGCGCGAATAATCGACGATCTGCTGAGCAGAGCGGCTCCTCTTCTGGGCGCGCACTGAATGGAGCCGCTGGGGTGACCTCGCACCGCGGCTTTGGGCGCGCTGAATGGAGCCCGTGGGCTGACCTCGCACCGCGGCGGCCCGAGCGCATGCGGCTACCAAGCGCAAGAGACCCCGCCTCCTCAGTGCGAGAGCAGCTCCCGCAGCGCACCCTTCGCCTGGGCGAGCCAACTGGCGAGGTCATCTGGGTTGGCGTCGAGGATTCGAAGCGGTATCGCGTTAGCCCCCGCGACGCTGCGAGCAATCTTCGCGCCGTGCGCGAGCAGCTCTGCAGGGACGCTGCCAGCAGCCTCGTAGACGAATCCTCTCACCGGGCTGTCAACCGTCTCCAGCAGGAATGCTCGAAGCAGCGAGTCATGCAGGTCGTGTAAGCGACCGGAGTCGCTGCCGACGCTCCCAAGCAGCCAGCAGGCTGCGCTCGCGCCATCGAGCGTCTGAGTGATCGTCGAAAGCCGTTCTGGATCTGCGACGCAGGCCTCCGCCCCGGCGTCCTCGATCACTGCGATCCGCCGCGGATCGAACGTCACGATCCGCACAAGTATCCCGTCCTCGACAAGCGATCGTGTCAGCAGGACGGTGCGCTCGCTGTCGCCAACCACGAGAGCTCTGGCCATCCCGGAGATGGTAGGGCCGAATCGCAGATCGTAGGGCTGAATCGCAGATCGCCCGCTGACACCATGCACGCCGGCGGCATTCACGTGTGGCCCGCGATTGCGGTGCCTTCAGATCAAACAACGCAGCCGCTGCCAGACGGTGGGTGCCGTGGCCCGCAGCCACGGCACCCGATGAGGAGACCGAGCACATCTGTGCCGACCCGACTCAGTTGCACTCTGACGCCGCCGGAGAGGTTGGGGTAACGGCGCCCGAGACGAAACTGAAGCTGGTAGGCGTTTGCTCAGCCATCACACCCTGCTCATCGTCATCCGTCCGGAGGAGATAGCCCGAAAACCATCCCGCTAAGAGGAAACCATATCATCCTCGCCATGTCAAGGGGAGTATCTTTGTGTCTCCCCTCGCCCTCGACGAGCACTCACCCGCGCAGGCGGCGCGGCGCAGATCGCCGATCGGCAGCCTGGTTGGGATGTCCGTCGACCCGCGCGCGGGCAGCGCGGCGCAGACGCCTCCCCTCCAATACCATCTCGAGCGGGCGGCTCGTGGGCCGGATCCGCGTGAGCGACTCCGAGGGCCTGCGCCTCCGGGCACCGAGCGAGCCGCGCAAGAGAGGGATCCCGACTCGAAGGGACGGTGACCGAACATGTGCGAGAGAGCAACACATATGCTGAGGCTGAGGATCCCTTGACGGGCGAGGACGCAGGGACGCCTGAGGATGCGACGGCGACAGACGACCTGACGCGAGCCGGCGAGGAGGCGGGCACCGCCGACGTCGTGACGATGGAGAAGGTCGTCGCCCTGTGCAAGCGCCGGGGCTTCGTCTTCCCGTCATCAGAGATCTATGGAGGCGTGGGATCTACCTACGACTTCGGGCACTATGGGGTGCTCCTGAAGGGAAACGTCAAGGCGCAGTGGTGGCACTCGATGCTCCGAGAGCGCGACGACATCGTCGCGCTCGACTCCGCGATCCTCCAGCACCCGAAGGTCTGGGAGGCCTCTGGTCATCTCGCAGGCTTCACTGACCCGCTCGTGGACTGCAGGACCTGCGGGCAGCGCTTCCGCGCCGACCATCTCTCAGAGCTTCAGTGCGGCCGCACGCCGAGCAGGCACCCCGGTGAGACGGAGGAGTGCGACCTCACGCAGGCGCGCGAGTTCAACCTGATGTTCGAGACCACGATCGGCCCTGTGAAGGACTCTGGGGCAACCGCCTACCTGCGCCCGGAGACCGCCCAAGGGATCTTCATCAACTTCAAGAACGTGCTCCAGTTTTCGCGCAAGAAGCCTCCCTTCGGCGTTGCTCAGGTCGGCAAGTCGTTCCGCAACGAGATCACCCCTGGAAACTTCATCTTCAGGACGAGGGAGTTCGAGCAGATGGAGATGGAGTACTTCGTTCCGCCGTCGGAGGTGGACACCTGGTTCGCCTACTGGCTGCAGCGACGCAGGAACTGGTACCTCGACCTCGGAATTCGACCAGACCACCTGCGTCTTCGCGCGCACACGCCAGACGAGCTCTCTCACTACTCGACCGCCACGAGTGACATCGAGTACCTCTTCCCGATCGGCTGGTCGGAGTTGGAGGGCATCGCCAACCGCGGCGACTTCGATTTGAACCAGCACTCGAAGTGGTCAGGCGAGAAGCTCGAGTACTTCGATCAGGCGACCGGAGAGCGCTACGTTCCGAAGGTGATCGAGCCTGCCGCCGGCGTTGACCGGGCGCTGCTTGCATTTCTCGTCGACGCATACGACGAGGAAGTGGTGCGGGGAGGTGCGGGCGCCGGGG
>JAJYUP010000180.1 GCA_021792455.1 Actinomycetes bacterium
CAGAAAGCGCTCGATGAGGAACGGGCGGCAATGGTCAGCGCTTGGATGAATGACGGCCTGCTCGCGACATGTCTGCCCTTCCTGCTCGAGGCCGGGTACTCCGCACAGTCGGGCTCCGATCACATCGCGAAGATGACTGAGCTCTGCCACCTGCCCCACGTCCCGATCACCCCCCAGGTCGAACGTCGTGCGCAGCAGGCCCAGCGCGAGCTGGCGCAGATCGGTCATCACCGCCTCGCCCCCGCCGACCTCATCATCGCAGCCTGCGCGGAGGAGGTCGAAGCGGGCGTGCTCCACTACGACGGCGACTACGACGTGATCGCGCAGCACACGAGCCTGCAGTTCGCCAGCGAGTGGCTCGCCCGGCCGGGCAGCCTCTGAGCGGCCGATGGCCAGACGCGCTGCCTGCCGGGCCGCTCAGTGCGGGCCGGGCCTCACACCAGGTGCGTGGACGCTGACTCGGGCACCGTTGATTCGGGCACGTGCGGAACGGTGCCTTCTACAGCAGATCTACAGCCTGCTGACAGTGAAACCCAAGCCCGGCGTCGCTCACGCCCTCGATCGGAAGCAGCGATCGCGCCATGAGCTCATCATCGGCCGCGAGGTCCAACAGGCTCTGGGCGATGTCCGCAGGCCCGGCGGACATCAAGCCGCCAGCGGACGACCCTCGGCGAGCGCCGCGTGGATCACGCTGCCGTGGACGTCACGCCACTCTGATACTTCATCCTCGCTCACTACGATGATGTCGGCCGCGATCAGCAGGCCGCGAAGCGTGCGTCGCAGACGCACGGACTCCTGCACGGCGTCTTCGACGTCCGGCTCTATCACGAGGAAGTCGAGATCGCTGTGCCTGCCCGCCTGGCCGCGTGCATGCGAGCCGAACAGGATCACGCGGCTCCGCGGCGGGGCGGCGTCCACCAAGCGACGACCGGCCTCTGTTATCAGCGCCTCGTCGAACATGGAAGACAAGTTAGCGCCACGAGGCGTCGCCCTCCACGTCGAACGTCCGGCTCGAAGGGGCCAAGCTCGTGCGCAAGCTCGATCTGCGCAGGTGAAGCTCCCGCTTGGCGCCGCCGGCAGCCGCACGAGCGACCCCACCTCCGCGCTTCGCAAAGGCAGGGCCGGGGCGCACCGGAGAGGGTGGGTTGTGCGCCCCGGCCCGACTGCCGGGCCTCACGCGTCCCGGGAGAGGGGGCGGGTCGCGCAGGTCTTTTGTTGGGAGGGGAGGGCGGCGGGGTCGCCGCCCTCGTGCTGTCGTGGGATCTTCTCAGCCGATCAGCACCACCACGTGGGCAGCGAGCGGGAGCCCAGACGAGCACGCTCGCCCTCCTCAGCCCAAGAGCGGCTCCGCGAGCAGGCGCTCGATCAGCTCGCTCAGGGAAACGAAGCTCACCTCGACGCCGGCATGCGTGCGGGTGTAGGCGCGTTCCACGTCCGCGGAGACGACGAAGCTCTCGCCCAGCGGGTAGATGTGCCGGAAGGCGAGCAGGGCGGAGGGGTCGAAGGCGCTTCCCCGCCACTTGCACTCGATCGCGATCGGCCCGCGATCGCCGCGGCGCCTCAATACGAAGTCGATCTCTGCGCCGCGCTTGTTGCGCCAGTACCACAGTGCTCTTCGCTGCAGGCGGCCGTGGATCTCATTGAGCACGAAGTGCTCCCAGACAAGCCCCATGTCATCGGGGCGCAGGGCGTCGATGCCGCGGTGGTAGCAGACGAATCCGGTGTCGAACCCGTAAACCTTCGGGGCCGAGACGATCTCGGTGGCGCGGTTGCTGCTGAAGGGCCGCAGAACGTCGATGACGAATGTAGCCTCGAGGGCGGCGAGGTAGTTCGCGATCGTCTGGCGCGAGACCCCGCAGGGAGCGGCGAAGCGGGTGGCCTCGAACATGCCCCCGCTCTGGGCGAAGAGCAGCTCCGCGAAGCGTTGAAAGGAGGAGCGGCGCTCCAGCCGAAAGAGCTCTTGGATGTCCTTTGCCCAGTAGGCGTCCATCCACTCCTGAAAGTCCCGCTCTGGGAGCTGCTCAGCCAGATAGAACGGTGGCAGGCCGCCGTGCAGGAACCTGTGCGCAAGCCCGCCGCCGCCGAAGTCCTCCAGGTCGGCCAGCAGCATCGGCGTCAGCCACACCGTCTCCTTGCGTCCGGCGAGCGTGTCCGCGAACTTCGCGCTCGCCCCGAGCGTCGAGGAGCCGGTCGCGAGGATCTGGACATCCGGGAAGTGGTCGGCGGCGATCTTCAGAAGCTCGGAGGGGTTGACGAGGCGGTGCACCTCGTCGAGGACCACCCGCCGTCCCCTCAGGCTCGCGAGGAACGCCTGCGGATCCTCCATCTCGCGCCTGGTTCGCGGAAGCTCGCAATCGAAGTACTCGACCTCGTCGAGAGTGCGACAGAGCGAGGTCTTGCCGACGCGACGCACGCCCGCAAGCCACACGACAGAGCGCGAGGCCCAGGCACGCTCGATGCGATCAAGCCAAGCGCGCCTCCGAACCATGCGTCGTCATAATAGCATATGGTGCTGCCAAGTGCTAACTGGAGGCGATCGAGCAACCGGCGGCTCAGCCAGGCAGCGCCACGAACGTGGCGGCTGGCGCTGCCCGGCACCGGAGCGCGGATACTTCGATAGGCGGTGCTCACCCCCCGCTCAGTCAAGCAGCGCCGCGACCGGCACGCTGAAGCCGGGCACCGCGTCGCCGAGGTCGAGCGTCTGCTCGGCGGTCTGGACGGAAGCCTCGCCCTCGCCGCGGTAGACGGTCGCGGTCCGCTCCTCCGGGTCGATCACGAGCACCGCTGTCGCGCCCGTCGCGATCCAGTGCAACGCCTTCTCCTGCACCTCGCGGAAGCTGTCGTCCGGACTGACCACCTCGACCGCGAGGTCCGGCGCGCCAGGTGGCGAGCAGCTCTTCCGCAGTGATCGGCGGCGCGTGAACCGACATGGTGTCATGCTAACCGCGGGCCGCGGGCGGTGCAAGAGCGCGACGAGCTTGAGTAGGGGATTCACGGCGAGGCGGAGCCTCTCCGACCTGGCGAACGCGCGCTCGGTGATCCCTCGGGCTGGCGGCGCCGGCCTGCCTGCAATCGCACCGCGCGGCACCACGCCAGAGGTGCACGCAGACCTCGTGCTGACCGCGGAGGACCTGCTCGCCACCTGGCGCGCCTGAGCGTTCGCGTCGGCGTCCCTCACCCCATCAGGACACTGACCCGCGATCCTTCCCCTTCGCCTGAGCCGAGGCCGCTCGTGACCGCGTAGCCCAACCGGTGCCGCACCGTGCTACACTCACAGCATGCCGACCACCAGGCCGCGTCACACGATCACCGAGACGCCCAACGTAAAGGACGCGCTCGATCAGCTGCGCGACAAGCTGCCCAAGGGCGAGAAGATCGACTACGCCGAGCTGATCGTCCTCGGCGCGAGAGCAAAGGCGCGGCGGCTGAGCGCAGAGGAGGCAGAGGATCGGGCGGCCCGCGAAAGGCTCGCGGAGATGATCCGCATGGGATCCTTTCCATGGAAGACGGACATGAAGGCCGCCGAAGAGGTCAAGAACCTCGAGCTGATCCCCAAATACGAGTAGCAGGTGCTGCTGCTCGACCTCTCCGCGTGGTCGCGGATCGAACAGAAAGCGCTCGATGAGGAACGGGCGGCAATGGTCAGCGCTTGGATGAATGACGGCCTGCTCGCGACATGTCTGCCCTTCCTGCTCGAGGCCGGGTACTCCGCACAGTCGGGCTCCGATCACATCTCGAAGATGACTGAGCTCTGCCACCTGCCCCACGTCCCGATCACCCCCCAGGTCGAACGTCGTGCGCAGCAGGCCCAGCGCGAGCTGGCGCAGATCGGTCATCACCGCCTCGCCCCCGCCGACCTCATCATCGCAGCCTGCGCGGAGGAGGTCGAAGCGGGCGTGCTCCACTACGACGGCGACTACGACGTGATCGCGCAGCACACGAGCCTGCAGTTCGCCAGCGAGTGGCTCGCCCGGCCGGGCAGCCTCTGAGCGGCCGATGGCCAGACGCGCTGCCTGCCGGGCCGCTCAGTGCGGGCCGGGCCTCACACCAGGTGCGTGGACGCTGACTCGGGCACCGTTGATTCGGGCACGTGCGGAACGGTGCCTTCTACAGCAGATCTACAGCCTGCTGACAGTGAAACCCAAGCCCGGCGTCGCTCACGCCCTCGATCGGAAGCAGCGATCGCGCCATGAGCTCATCATCGGCCGCGAGGTCCAACAGGCTCTGGGCGATGTCCGCAGGCCCGGCGGACATCAAGCCGCCAGCGGACGACCCTCGGCGAGCGCCGCGTGGATCACGCTGCCGTGGACGTCACGCCACTCTGATACTTCATCCTCGCTCACTACGATGATGTCGGCCGCGATCAGCAGGCCGCGAAGCGTGCGTCGCAGACGCACGGACTCCTGCACGACGTCTTCGACGTCCGGCTCTATCACGAGGAAGTCGAGATCGCTGTGCCTGCCCGCCTGG
>JAJYUP010000043.1 GCA_021792455.1 Actinomycetes bacterium
TACCTGATGTCGCTCTCCCATGGACTGCTCGACGAAGAGATCGTGCGCACTCTCGTCGAGGCCGGCCCAGGGGTGATCTCGTGGTTGGAGGCGAGCACGCCGCTGCGCCTCCAGGTGATCGAGGGGTACCCCGACTACCAGCCCGAGCATCCCGGTGGTCTTCCCGGCGGCGGGCGCTCGCTGGAGTGCCCGCTCTTCTCCTTCGACCAGTTGGGCAGGTGGTCCTCAGCGATCCTGAAGCCTGCGAGAGCCGTCAACGTGATGCTGCACGAGCTGCCGATGGGAGGCGGCAGCGGCGTGGTTGCCGAGGATGCGCTTCAGGCGCGGCGCGCACGCGACGAGCGCGGAATCGGGCAGGCGCTCGTCGGAGCGCTTCTGGCCGGGTGCCTGGCGAGGTCGATCGAGCCCGTGTGCAATGCACGCGCGCTCGAGCTGATCGTGGAGGGCGGTCGTGTGTGCGGCGCGAGGGTCCTGATCGACGGCGAGATCGCAGAGGTGAGAGCGCGAAAGGGCGTCGTGCTCGCCACCGGCGGCTTCGAGCGTGACCGTGAGCTGGTGCGCAGCTTTCTGCGCGGTCCGATGAACGCGCCGACGGGAGCGGAGAGCAACACCGGCGACGGGCTGAGGATGGCGATGCGCCTCGGTGCTGCGCTCGGGAACATGCGCGAGGCGTGGTGGGTGCCTGTGATGTACGTGCCCGACGCGAGCGGAGGCGTCCGTCCGCTGCTCGTCAACCGCGAGCGCACGCTGCCGCGCTCGATCATCGTCAACAGGTTTGGTCGAAGGTTCGTCAACGAGGCCGCGAACTACAATGCGCTCGGTGGCGCCTTCCACGTCTTCGACGCAGCGCGCTTCGACTACACGAATCTGCCCTGCTGGTTGATCTTCGACCACGACTACATGAGACGGTACGGGATCGGCGAGAGCCCACCGAGTGACCATGCACCGGAGTGGCTGACGAGCGCCGAGACGATCCCTGAGCTCGCGCGCATGGTCGGTGTCGATCCGTCTGGCCTGCCGGCGACGGTCGCGTCCTTCAACGATGATGCCTCACGGGGTCGCGATACGGCGTTCGGCAGAGGCGAGTCTGCGTACGACCGCTGGGCGGGCGACCGCACCGAGCAGGGAGCGCGCGCAACGCTCGGACCGCTGCAGACGCCCCCTTTCCACGCGATCGAGATCCATCCCGGCTGCCTCGGGACGAGCGGCGGCCCGCGCACCGACGAGAAGGCGCGGGTGCTCGATGTCGACGGCGAGGTGATTCCGGGTCTGTACGCGGCGGGAAACGTGATGGCGGGGCCGACGGGGATGGCCTACGGCGGTGCGGGCGGCACGCTGGGACCCGCCATCGTCTTCGGCTGCATCGCCGGCCGGGAGAGCGCTTGCGGGTGAGCCGGGGCGCAGCGGATTGGCGAGGCGAGGGTGCTCAGAGCGCTGCTGCAGCCATCCTGCCGGAGGCGAATGCGTGCGGCATCAAGAGCGGCGCAACCACGTCGCCCGCCGGCACAGCGGCGACACCGACGGAGGCGAGCTCCTCGATCAGCGCTGTCTGCGGCTCGAAGCCGGTGACGAGTACGACCGCTTCTGCCTGCAGCTCGGTGAGGCGGCCGCCGTCCAACGCGCTGAGGGTGACGGTGCCTGGGTCCGCACGCTCGATCGAGCTGCGGGTGTGAAGTTCAAAGCCTGGGTGCCCTGCGAGGCGCTGCGCGACCGCGTCGCGCTGGAAGGAGCGAAACAGGTCAGGCGCGAGCTCTGGGAAGCTCGTCACGTAGGCGACTTCGGCGCCCTGGTCGAGCAGATACTCGGCTGAGCCGACCGCCTCGTAGTTGCCGAGATCGTCGAAGACGACGACACGGCGTGGAACGGGCTCGAGACCAGAGAGGACCTCAAGCGGGGTGAGGACGCTCGTGTCCTTCAGCCCAGCGATGCGGTGAGCGGGGCGCATCCGCTGGAGGCCGGAGCGGCTGGGCAGAGATCCCGTGGCGGCGATCACGACATCTGGAGCAAGCTTGCTGACGAGGTCCGCGTCGACGGTGCAATCCAGCCTGCGATCGACGCCGAGTCGCTCCAGTTCATCCCAAAGCCAGTCGCAGATCCTGCCGATCTCCTCGCGGTGGGGGGCCCTGCGATGGAATCGCACGAGCCCGCCAGGTGCGGGCGCGCTGTCGCAGATTGTGACGCGGTGACCGCGCGTTGCGGCGGTCCAGGCCGCCTCGAGGCCCGCCGGGCCCGCCCCTGCAACGAGCACGCTCCTAGGTGCGGTGACGCGCGAGAGCGCCCGGCCCTCGAACTCGAAGCCTGCGTCTGGGTTGACGGTGCAGCCGGTCTGCCCGACGGCCGCCCCGACAGCGAATCGTCGCCCGACGCATCCCTCGTTGCAGCCGATGCAGGGCCGGACCTGGTGCTCGCGAGCTTCGAAGCTCTTGCGAGGGAGATCGGGATCGGCGATCATCGCACGCACGAACGAGACGAGTTCGGCGGCGCCGCCGGCGATGATCTGCTCCGCTTCAGCGAGGCTGAGCACCCGACCGGTGACGATCGTGGGAACACCCGCCCCACGTGTGACAGGCTCGCTCGTCGGCAGCTCATAGCGATGCGGCTCGTGCATCGCCCCGATCATCTTGCCGAAGTTGTGGTATCCACCCATCGACACGTTGACGTAGTCGACGAGTCCTTCAGCTTCGAGAAGGCGCCTGATCTCGACGGCTTCGGGAGGCTCGATCCCTCCCTCTGCCGCCTCGCTTCCGTTCATCCTGATGCCGAGCACGAAGCTCTCCGCGGTGGCGCTGCGGATCGCGGCGAGCACCTCGCGAGCGAAGCGGACACGGTTCTCGAGGGGGCCGCCATATTCGTCTTCGCGCAGGTTCGTCATCGGCGAGAGGAAGGAGCAGATGAGGTAGGAGTGGGCGCCGTGGACCTCTACCCCGTCGAGGCCAGCCTCCTGTGCGCGCGCGGCAGCGTTCGCAAAGCTCTCTGTGATCTCGTCTATCATCGCCTTGGTCATCGCACGCGCGACGCGCCCCTTGATCGGGTCAGGGATCGCGGAGGCGGCCCAGGCGGCGCTGCCGTCGGGCGGTTGAACCTGGGCGCCGCCGTGCCAGAGCTGGGCGAGGACCTTGGTCTGATCGATCGCGTGCAGGCGCTGCGCGAGCTCAGACCAGCCGGCGATGATCTCGTCGCTCATCGCCCACAACGGCCCCGGCGAGCTCCAGTGCACACCGCAGGTTTCAAGAAACAGCGACCCTGCGCCTCCGCGCGCACGAGCCTCGTGGTAGGCGATGAGGCGCTCTGTGACCAGTCCTTCACGGGCGTAGCCCGTGCCATGGGCTGTGCGCGTGATGCGGTTGCGAAACAGCGCGCCGCCGACCTGCAGGGGCGATTCGCACAGCGGGTAGCGCCCGCTCATCGCTCGGCACGACCCGCAGCGCGGCTGCTGCGGGCACGGGCCTTCGGCCGCTTGGGCGGCTTGGCGCCGGCGAGGCCTTCGATCAGCAGATCGGCGTACAGCTCGCCGAGATGCTCAGGGCTCTCAGGGCCATCAGGCTTGTACCACGTGTAGATCCAGTTCGCCGCGCCGAAGATCGCGTTCGCGACGAGCGTCGGATCGAGCTTGCGGTCGATTTCACCGTTCTTCTGCGCTTCGCGCAGCAGCCCTACGACGAACTGCTCATACAGAGCGCGCTGCTTGACGATCTGCTTGCGTCGATCCGGCGTCAGCAACTCGAAGTCGTGATAGTAGATGGCGATCTTTGCGAGGTTGCGCGCGTTGTATTCGATGTGGCGGCGGATGTAGGCGGACAGCTTCTCGAGCGGGCTGGCCTGCAGGCCAGCGATCTCGCCGACGATGCCCTGTGCGCCTTCGTGGACCTCAACGAGCATCCTGAAGAGCAGGTCCTCCTTCGAGTCTATGTAGTAGTAGAGGCTGCCCTTGAGGATGCCGACGGCATCGGCGACTTCCTGGACTGATGCGTCGGCATACCCCTGCCGGTAGAAGATCTTTGCGGCGGCGTCGATGATCTGCTGTTCGCGCTTCCTCGCGATCGGTCGAGGTGAGCCGCCGTTGGTCACGCTGGCCGGCTTCAGGCTCTCGCGGGTCCGCGCCGAGGGACTCATTGCGCCTGCTCGAAGGCGAAGCTTGCACCTGCACTCATTGCAAGCAGCATACTAGTGAGCCAGTCGGACGCACGAGCGGATCGAGGATGGGGTGGGGCCGGCGCAAGCGTCGCCTCCGTGAGCACAGATGGGCCGCCGGCTGCGTGCAGAGCTCGTTGCGCGCTCGGCGGAGCGCTGCGCACCTGCCGCCCAGAGCTCATCGAGCCGGGCTCTGAGGTCACCGAGCGGCGAGCGGACGGTGCGACTGCGCGGAGAGCTCATCGAGCCCGGTCTCTTGCGTCACGAAGCGGCGAGCGGAAGCTGCGCGTGCGCCCGTGCCCAGAACTCCTCGAGCCCCTGCGGAAGGACGTTGAGCTGAACGCGCGGGAGGACCTGCTCAGCGAGCACCCACGCAGTGCGCTCATCGCCCGGGATGACGACGCAGTCCTGGCCGAACAGGCGCCGGCCCTCGCGCAGCCTGGCGGTGAGCGCCTGCACGCTGTCGAGGTGATCACGCTGGGCGCGGATCGCGCCTGCGAGCGCGGGACCGAGGACACGTTCGGCCTCGCGATAGGCCTCGCCGAGCGCGGCCCGTTCCTCCCCGGGCTCGGCGAGATACCCAAGCGCAGAGGAGAGCGCGTGCGGCCTGGCCTGTCTGCCGGCGGACCAGATCTGCATTCGCAGCTGGGCTGGAGCGGGCATCATGCGAACCTGAGAATCGATCCTGTAGATGTTCGACTCGAGCTCCGCCGGCACTCGCCAACGGCGCCCTTTGAAGGTGAATGGGCGGGCCGTCGATGCGCATGCGAGCAGCGACAGGGCCTCAGGGTAGTCCTCGAGGCCCGTCGCCGCGGGGCGGGTGATGAGCACGAGGCGCCCGCCGCTGATGAGATCGACAACGGCGGCCTCCTCGGCGAGCTCGAGGGGATGGCGCTCCCCAGCCTCCACTTCGACGGCAAGGCGCAGATCGGGAAGCTCTGGTGCGAGCGCGGCCGCAGTGAGCAGCGGCGCAGGCATCTCCGGCGCCTGTGCGAGAACGATGCCGTCGAGTCCGGCCGACTGCGCACCGAGCGCCGCCTCTCGCAGGCTCTTCAAGTCGCCGCTCGCAGGCAGCTCGAGCAGGAATCTCATTGCGCCGTGCCCAATGGCAGCTCGAGCAGGAATCTCATTGCGCCGTGCTCAATGGGGGATCGAGCGGGAATCTCATGGCGCCGCGCTCAGTAGTGGACGGTGTCGGCGAAGAACGGAAGGCGGCTCCCAAGCACGCTCTCACAGGCCGTGATCCCCGTTCGCGCGGCCTTGTCGACCCCGATGCCACGTGAGCGCGTCGTGTCCCCAGTCAGCCACAGTCCCTCGATCTCTCGCACCCACGCATCCGGTCGCACCGCCCCAACGAGGCCCGGCTTGTTCACGACTCCATAGGTGGTGACGAGGTGGGGCTTCTTCCACAGCGCTCCCTTCGAGGCGGGCAGCATCTCTTCGATGTCGAGCCACAGATCACGGAACTTGCGCTCTATCCAGGGGCGGTCGCCGTAGTGCTGCGTGGCATCGAAAGCGGCGCCGACGCAGGTCAGGTACTCACCTGGGGGCGACACCCCCGGGTCATAGCCTGTGAAGTTGAGCGTGAAGCCGCCGAGCCCTGTCCGCGGCGTCGCCGCGAACGAGGCCATCTCCCGCTGAGAGGAGGCGATCACCGGTTCCCTCGCCGCTATCCAGTATCCGAGCCAGCAGGCCTTGTTGCGGTTGTTCGCGAGCATCCGCACGCGCTCGAGCAGCGACCACGGCAGCACGCCGTCGTCGAACAGCTTCGGAAGATCCCAGACAGGCGCGTTGACTAGCACGTTCTCCGCCTCGATCCTCTTCCCAGAGCCCTCGCCGTGGAGAGGTCGTTCAGGATCTTTGTCGCGCAGCTGCACGCCCCGCGCACGTCCCTCCTCTACGAGCACGCGCTCGACGGTCTCAGGCTGCATGATCGTGCCGCCGAGCTCGACGAACCGGTCGGCCATCTGCTTCCAGAGCTTCTCCCACCCACCCATCGGCCAGAACGAGTAGCCGGCGGTGCGCTTGCGTTCATAGTGGAGCTTGCGCACGTAGAGGTTCTCCGAGGCGGAGTGGTCATACCACTTGTCAGTGATCTGCTCGAGGATCGAGATCGCCTCCCAGACGAGATATACGCCCTCCTCCTTGGTGTATTGGGACATCCACTCCCTGAGCGAGGCGTGATCCCAGCGATCGAGCTCCTCGTAGCTCGTTTCGTTCAGCGCGTGTATGCACCGCTTCAGGCCCTGCTTGCCGGATCCGCCGTAGAACTCCTGGATGGGGCGCCAGCGGTTGCGATCCCAGAACGGCATCGAGTCGCTGCGCTCGCTGTGCTCCAGGTTCAGGCCTATGAACTGACAGACGCGCGTGAGGCTGTCGCCAGGGTCCTCGACGAGGTGCGATCCGAGCCCGAGCTGGTGTCCTCGGAAACGACGCTCCATCGCGCGCCCGCCGAGGTAGCGGTGGCGCTCGACGAGAGCGACGCGCTTGCCCTGCTTGGCGAGCAGGCAGGCGGCAGCGAGGCCTGCCGCGCCCGCCCCGACGACGACGACGTCGTATCTCATGGATCGACGTGCTGCGGCGGTGAGAGTTGCGGCATCGCGATGATGTTATGCGATGACTGGCCGCAGAGCGGCCGAAGTGCTGCTCGAGAGGCCGACAGGGGCGAGCGGACCTCAGGACTCGAATGCGGCGATCGCCTCGCGCATCGTGTGCAGCCACCTGCGCACGTCGCTGCAGACAGGCACGACGACGAACTTCGACGCGCCAGAGGCGGTGAAGCGCTCGAGCAGCTGGACGAGCGCGTCTGGCCCGGCGGCGAAGTGATCGTGAAGGTCGAGGTCTGCGCGGATCTGCAGCGCCGGATGGCTTGTGTCGGCACGCTTTGTCTCGGTCGCGAAGATCGTGGTCCCATAGTGGTCGTCGTCGATCGTCCGCCCAGCCTGTGCGGCGGCGTCTTCGATGGTCTGACGGCCGCGGGCGAACTCTGGGGGGGAGACGAACGACGCCAGCCAGCCATCGGCGATGCGGCCTGCACGCCGCAGCGCCGGCTTCGCCCTTCCCCCGAGCCACAGCTCGAGCCGCTGTCGTCGGGGCTTGGGGGTCAGGCGCACCTGCTCGAGGGTGGTGAATCGACCTTCGTAGGAGACGGGCTGCCCCGACCACAGCAGCTTGATGACCTGCACCGCCTCCTCGAGTCGGGCGGCCCGCTCCGATGCGAGGACGCCAAGCGCGGCGAGCTCGGCGGGCTCGCTGAGGCCGAGGCCCGCCGCAGGAAGCAGGCGTCCGTTGCTGAGCGCATCGACGGTTGCGAGCTCGCGGGCGAGCAGGACGGGGCTTCGCGGCGGCAGCACGAGCACGCTCGTGCCAAGCTTGAGACGCTCGGTCCTGGCGGCGATCGCAGCAAGCGCAGGCAGCGGAGCGAGACCGTCTCGCGCGGCGGTGTCGCTGAGCCAGACAGAGTCGTAGCCGAGCTCCTCCATCGCCTCGACGGCGTGCCAGAGCGTCGCGATGCTTTCGTCCTGCTGCGCGAGCGCGATGCCGACGCGGATCGTCAAGCCACGTGCGCGGGCGCCTGGAGGAGGCTCGGCGTGCAGTTGGCCCTCAACCATTGCCTTCAACCTACCGGATGGGTGCGGCTGAGCCGAGGGATGACGCAGATGGCCGATCCGCAGAGCAAAGATGGACGCCGATCGCGGCGGTGCATCGCTGCGCGGTTGACAGCGCTGCGCTGTTCGCGTAGACTACTAAACGTTTGGTAGGCCAAGCCAGCATTTGGTGGGCCCAGACAGCTTGAGTGGATGCGCATCGGGTTCCTGATCGACTCGCACGAGGGCGGCTGCGACTGGCCGGTCCCTTCGCCTGAGGACGCCCCTGCGACAGAGCAGGCGATGCGCGGGGGATCCTCTGGGGCATCGACGAGGCCTCTGCCGCGCGCGTGCGAGAGAGCTCAGGAGGCAGCCGCTCATCGTGCTGATGACAAACGGCTCGGGTGCCGACGCCTTCGAGGATGCAGCACGCGAGGTTCGCACGCACTGCGTGGAGGAGATGCGCTTCCACCACCGCGAGGAGGTGTTCACTCGACACCGAGATTTCAAGAGCGAGGTTGAGATCACCGTGGAGCGCGCGGCGCCCCACCTGGTCGCGGCCAGCCCCGGGCGTCACCGCGCCAGCGCAAGCCGCCCCCGAAGCAGTGTATAAATACCGCCTATCACTGATCGCTCTGGGCCTCTTCCGGGGGGTCGAGCAGGAGGAGTCAATGTCGAAAGCTGTAAAGATCACGTGCTCTCTCGTGGCGGCTGTGGCGCTTGCCATCGTCGTTACCGCATGTGGGAGCTCGAAATCGAAAACAACCGCGGTCAAGACGAGCAGCACGACGAGCTCGGCCGCGACGAGCTCGGCAGTGTCGAAGCCGAGCGGACCAGTTGCAAACGAGCCGGAATCGGTCGTGAAGGAATCCGAAGAAGCTGGCGTGAAGGCCGCAGAAAAAGAGGGCGCTCCGGTCAAAGTTCCGACCGAGACGCTCGGACTCGTGGACATCACCGCCGAATCTGAAGCCGCCGACCGTATCGAACAGGGCGCCGTGGAAGCGGCGAAAGCGATGGGGTGGAAGATCACGACGGTCGACGCCGAAGGCAACCCCGCGAAGAGCGAGTCCGCGATGATGGGCTTCGTGAACGAGAAAGTGTCGGCGATCATCGATCTGTCCAACTCGACCTCCTCGATCACGCCGGCGCTCGCCGCGGCGCGGGCGGCGAACATCCCCGTCATCAACATCGGCGGTACGCAGGAATCCTCGCCGAACATCGAGGCGCAGTTCACGCCAAACGAAGCGGAACTGACCGAAAAGCTCGACGAATACATGCTCGCGCACGTCAAAAAGGGCGCGAAGGTCGCGACGTTCGTCTTCCCGCTGCTGCTATCGGAGCGGACGAGGGATGAAGTGTTCGACAAGCAGGTGAAGCCCCACGTGGATGTGGTCGCAAGCCACACCTCCAACTTTGCGGCTCTCGTGAGCGACACGCAGAACGCCGCACGGACGATCCTCGCCGCCAACCCCGGCCTGGAAGCGTTCTGGGGTGACACCGACACGCAGATGCCTGCGATCGCGCAGGTGCTGAAGTCGAAGGGGCTCTGCGGCAAGGTGCAGAACTACAACTTCTACGACGACAAGGCGAACCTCGCCGCGATCAGGGAGGGATGCGCGACAGCCGTTGTCACGAGCCCGCTCGGCGCGGACGGATGGGCCGCGACCGACTCGCTCGCGGAGATGTTCGCACGTAAAAAGACGATCAATGAACTCCCGAAGGGCTGGGAAGAACTCGAAAAAGGCGTCTACGGCATCCAGATTCGCAACGGCAGCGCGATCCAGGTGCTCGACAAGTCGAACCTCCCGCCGGAAGGCCAGTACGCCACGCCGAAGGTCGACTACGTCGCATTCTTCGAGGCGAAGTGGAAGAAGGAGTTCGGGATCTGAGGCAAGCGCGCAGCTGTCGAGGTCTTGATCAGACAGCTGCCTGTTCTCGAGCAGAAGACAGACGGGCGGGGGTCGAAAGACCCCCGCCCGCATTTTGATCCAACAGCGAGGGTGAGCGAGATGAGACTGGAAGGCAAGGTGACGATCGTCACCGGCGCTGGGCAGGGTATCGGTGAGGCCGCCGCACGTCGCTTCGCGGCGGAGGGCGCGATCGTGATCGCAAGCGACGTGAACGAGGCGAACGGCGAGGCGGTCGCTGCCTCGATCAGGCAGGCAGGCGGCTCGGCGGAGTTCGTGCGCGCCGATGTTTCGAGCGCGGCGGATGTGAAGGCGTTGATGGCTGGCGTGCAGGAGCGCCATGGCCGCCTCGACGTTCTGCACAACAACGCCGGCGTACACGAGACGAACTTCACCGCGCAGGCGCGCTCGTTCGAGCTCGAGGACGAGATCTGGGACCGCGTCGTGTCGATCAACCTGAAGGGCACCTGGATGTGCTCGAAGTACGCGGCGCCTCTTCTTGCGAAGGCGGGTGGCGGCGCAATCGTGAACGCGGCCTCGATCGGTGGGCTCGTCGGCTATCCGATGGGATCCGCCTACGGCCCCTCAAAGGCGGGAGTCGTGCAGCTGACGAGGGTGATGGCGATCGAGCTCGCCCCCCAGGGCACGAGGGTGAACTGCTACGCCCCCGGCAACACCGACACGCCGATGGTGCAGAAGTACTACTCAGGCGCACCGCCAGAGCAGCTGAAGATGGTGCAGCAGCAGCTGATCGGCACCCACCTGATTCCGCGGCTTGCGCGACCGGAGGAGATCGCGAATGTCGTCATCTTCCTCGCAAGCGAGGAATCATCCGCGATGACCGGCGCGTGCATCGTCGTCGACAACGGCACGACCGCCTGGCGCGGCTTGAACGAGGGCTGATCCTCCGCCCATCTCGGGGGCGCTGGCAGTCCTGGCTGCGCCAGTGTCCCCCCCTGACCTGCGCCACAGTCATGCGCCGTCTGCGTGAGGTGGCCGGCGGCGGGCGTCGGCCACCTACGCGGACCGCGCGGCCGCTACGCGTTGCTCCCGCGCCAGGCGAGGCAGCCGCCATCGATGCTGAAAACAGCGCCCGTGATCCATGCCGCATCGTCGGAGGCGAGGTAGCAGACGAGCTTTGCCACCTCCTCAGGTCGCCCGAGGCGCGGGATGAGGTGAGTCGCGACCATCGTGCTTTCGATCGCCCTGCGCTGCTCAGAGGTCTCGGCGGCTTCGGTGAACTTCTGGACCATGGGCGTGTCGACGGAGGCCGGCGTGTAGGTGTTGACGCGGACGGCAGGGGCGAGATCTACCGCAACGCACCGGGTCAGCTGGATGAGTCCTGCCTTCGTTGCGCCGTAGGCGTTCATGCTCGGATAGCCGATCACGCCGCCAGTCGAGCCGGCGTTGACGATCGAAGGACCGCGCGTGGAGCGCCGAAGATGGGGAGCAGCGTACTTCATCGCAAGCCATGGTCCTCGCAGGTTGATCGCATAGATGCGGTCGAAGATCTCCTCTGGAAGCGTCTCGACCGAGAGGTCTGTCGTGAAATCAGACTCGTGCACCCCAGCGTTGTTGTGCAGGGTGTCGAGGCCGCCAAACCGCTCAACGGTCTTCTCGATGAGCGCCTGCACCTGCTCTCTGTCTGTCATGTCGCAGCCGATGTACTCAGAGTCGGCGCCAGCCTCCTTGACGAGCTCGACGGTCTGCCTGCCGCCCTCCTCGTTGATGTCGCTGATCGCGACCGCAGCGGCTCCTTGACGTGCCATCTCGATCGCGGTGGCGCGCCCGATCCCCCGGGCCGATCCCGTCACGAGGCAGATCTTGCCATCCAGCATCAAATCCTCCAATCACCAAACAATCGTTTGGGAGTCGATTCTATGCGCTTGCCGTCTCAGATGCGAGGTTCCGTTCCTGCGATCCCATGGAATTCTCGGAGGCTGACTCGCGCTCTTCGTCGTCGAGCGTCCTGCGTTCCTGCGCGCCTGTGGGATTCTCTGCTCGAGGCAGCCGCGTCGAGGCGGGGATGTGTCCCTGCGCGCCAACGGGAGGATCCGCCCCCGCTCTCCCCGAGGTGGGGCTGAGCGCTCGCCCTGCGCCACGCGCGACAGCTGATGGATGCGTTCGCGCTCGACATGCTTGCGAGCAGCACGTCCGTCTGTCAAGCTACCAAACGATTGGCAGATATTCGCGCCGCGGGGCGCCGGTGACTCGGGCGAGTCTCGGCGTGCACTGCGGCGGCCAGGGCGCCGCGCGCGGGCAGGCGCTCATCGTTGGTGATGATGTGGGTGCGCACAGCGGTCGCTAGAGAAGGGGAGAAGCAGTGAGCATCGAGGTGCAGACAGGAAGCGGACGAAGCCCGGCGCGGCGCAGGGGGGCTGTGCGACGAGGCGGCAAGCGCCGCGAACGCGAGATCGTCGATGCCGCTGCGAAGATCTTTCACGAACAGGGTTATGCGAACACTTCGGTGCAGGACATAGCGGATGCGGTTGGGATCCTGAAGGGCAGCCTGTACTACTACATCGACTCCAAGCAGGACCTGCTGTTCAGGGTGCTCTCCGAGGTGCTCGACGATGCGCTCGTGATCATCGAGGAGCTGCAGGCGATGGATGTTCCGCCACTGCTGAAGCTGCGCGAATATGTGCGCAGGCATGTCGAATACAACGCGTCGAACCTGACGAAGATCTCCGTCTACTACCACGACTTCGCGATGCTCTCGCAGGAGCGGCGCGCGACGATCCTGGGGCTGAGGCGCTCATACGAGGCGTTCCTCTGTGCCCTGATAGAGGAGGCGCAGAGGCGTGGAGAAGTGGATCGCGAACACGTGCCAAACCTGCTTGCGAACAGCATCTTTGGCACGGTGAACTGGATATACACCTGGTATCGGCCTGACGGGCGGGCGAGTCCGCAGGAGATTGGCGATCTCTACGGCGAGCTGGTGATCAACGGGGTGCGGGGAGCGCGGATGCCGCAGGCGCGCCGGGCCTCTGAGGCGCGCGCAGGCAGGCGCTCGCACAGGCCTGCACGTGCGCCTGCGCCACCGAGCACCCCGTGAGTGCGGCGGGCGCATCCGTGGCTGGGCGACGCCGTCATGTCGGCTTTGAGGTGATCCGGCGGGCTTCGAGCACACCTTCTCGACGCAGCTGCTCAGCGATCTGCTCGCGCAGGCGGAACTTCTGGATCTTCGTTCCAGACATCGGCCACTCCCGCACGATGCGGAGATGGCGGGGGATCTTGTACGTTGCGATCCTGCCGCGACAGAACTCGATCAGCTCGTCGATCGTGAGCTCTGCACCCTGCCTGAGCTCGACGAATGCGCATGGCACCTCGGCATAGTGGAGGTCTGGGGCGGCGACGACTTGCACCTGGGCGATCGCGGGGTGAGATCCGAGGAACTCCTCGATCTCGGCTGCAGCGACGTTCTCACCGCCGACCTTGAGCATGTCCTTGATCCGCCCGAGGAAGCTGACTCGCCCTTCGTCGTCGAGCATGCCGAGGTCCCCTGTGTGAAACCAGCCCTCAGCGTCGACCGCCTCCCTCGTGCCCTGCTCGTCCTTGTAGTAGCCATCGAACATGCCCTCTCCCCTCAGGACGATCTCGCCACGCTGGCAAGGTGGCAGGGGCTGTCCTGACTCTGGGTGAGTGATCATCACCTGCATCCCCGAGAATGGACGGCCCGCGGTGCTCACCCGCTGCTCGAGCGGCTCCTGGGGGTGGCTGAGGGCGAGGACGCCGCCGCCCTCCGTGCAGCCATAGGGCGAGATGAGCGTGATCCAGGGGGTCTCGCCCTGCATCTCGCGCAGGCGCTCAGGGTGGCCGTTGACGTTGACGAGACGCAGTCGGGAGTGGCGCTGCTGTCGAAGTCCTCCTGAGCGAACGATCGCAAGCCAGATCGGTTCGAAGGCGGCGAATGCGCTCGTGCACCGCTCTGATTCGAGCAGCCGCAGCGACTCCTCGACATCGAAGTGTCTCATGCCGACGAAGGTCGCGCCGACGGCGAGGCAGCCGTTGAACGGCAGCAGCGTTGCGAGGTGGAACAGCGGCAGCGGATTCCACATCCTGTCTCCATGTCGCATCGGGAATCGCTCTGCGCCGAAGGTGAGACCGGTTGCGAGCATCGCGCGATGCGAGAGCAGGCACCCCTTCGGTGTCGAGGTCGTGCCTGAGGTGTAGAGCATCATCGCCGCCTCTGAAGGTCTCGTGAAGCGCTCGGCGAGTTGAACCTGCTCGGCCTCGACGGACTCCGCGGCCGCGATGAAGCTCGACCAATCCAGCATCGGCTCCTGCGCTTGCCCGTCGACGACGACGATGTGCGAGAGGGTCGGTGCGGGCGCCAGCGAGAGGGTCGGCAGCGAGAGGGTCGGTGCGGACGCCGGCGAGAGGCGGGAACGGTCTGCGTTGGTGAGCTCAGGGAACGTCTGCCTGATCAGGTCGCAGTAGTCGATCGGGCTGTGCTCAGACCGAGAGGTGAACAGCACCTTCAGGTCGGCGTGGGGGAGCACGTAGGCGAGCTCATGGGCCTTGAAGCGAGCGTTGACGGGAACAGCTGTTGCGCCGAGGCGGAGTGCCCCATAGAGGATCGTGAGGTAAGCGACGCCGTTTTGCATGAGCACGCCGACCTTGTCCCCACGGCGGACCCCAAGCGCGTGCAGCGCCCTCGCGATCGTCGTGGTCTGATCTGCGAACTGCTCGAAAGTGAGACGCTCATCGCCGAACACGAGCGCCTCTGTGCCCGGCCAGCTTCGGCGCGCGCGCTCGATGAGGCCAGAGAGCGTGCGCGGCTCGTCCACCTGTGCCTGGTGAGCGTGCACTTCGAGGGTCTCTCCGGATCGAGGCAGGCCGCCCTCGCTCACCGCTCGATTGCTCCTGCTGCCGGCGCGCGTGCAGAGCGGATGCTCTGAAGCTGTTCTTCGATCATCGCGAGCTGGCGCTCTGCCGGCCAGTCCTCCGGGTCGAAGGCGGCCTCAGTCGCGATCCCGTGGACGAGCGCGAGCAGCAGCCGCGCCTGGCGCTCAGCCTCCGCGCCGCGATCGCCGACTGCTCGGCCTGCGGACGATGGCTGCTGAGGCTGAGCCTGGATGCGCTTGCGCGCCGCTGCTGGGGAGCCTGGGACGGTCTCGCGCACCGCCCCTGAGGGGCCGGGTGCGGCCTCGTTTTGCCACTGTGCTTCGATGATGCCCCTGAGGGCTCTGCGGAACTCCGCGACCCGCCGCCGCTGCAGGCTCGAGAGCTCCTCGTCACCGACGGCCGCGCCGAAGAACGCAAGCCAGGTGCGCCAGTCCTGGCGACGGGCGGTGTCGATCGGCAGGACCGCTTCGAGGCACGCTCGCAGCTCGTCGACTTCGCCGGCTGGGATCGCGGCGACCCGTGCGCGCGCGCGCCCGACAGCGGCCCGATAGGCGTGCAGGAGGAGCTCTTTCTTGCTCGCGAAGTAGTGCGTGACCGCTGTCGTGCTGGAGCCGGCTGCGGCGGCGAGCGATCGCAGCGAGAGCGCGTCTGGGCCATGCTCCGCTATGAGCGCTGCTGCGAGCTCCGCGATCTCAGCCCGGCGGTCGTCGTGGTCGACGCGGCGTGGCACGATCAGATATATATCACTCGTAATACAACGACTGTCATAGAGGGTCTGTGGTCTGGCGCAGAGGGCCTGTGGTCTGGCCGCAGGCCAGGCGAGCCTTCGAATCGAGGTGGCGATGGGATCAGTTGCTGTGATCGGCAGCGGCGCGGCGGGGCTGGCGGCGGCGCTGACGGCTGCGAACGCAGGCGCAGAGGTGACCGTCTACGAGAGCGCAGAGCGGATCGGCGGAACTACGGCGCTCTCTGGGGGCAATGCTTGGCTGCCCGCGAACGAGTGGCTTTCAGACGACTCTCCTGAGCTGGCGCTCTCCTATCTGCGCAGCCTGGCCCTCGGGGACTTCGACGAGCGGCTCGTCGAGGTGTTCGTGCGCGAGGCTGGCCCGACAGCTGCGCGCATCGAAAGAGAGACCGCACTGCGTTGGCAGCCGCTGGCCTACCCGGACTATCACAGCGAGTTCGACGGTGGCAGGGCGAGTGGCGGGCGCACCCTCGAGCCGAAGCCCTACTCGGCGCAGGCGAGCACGGACGAGCTGATCAGACCCGCCCCGAACGTGACCGCGCCTGTCACCTACGCCGAACTCGTCTCTGGGGAGATCGACAGGGATCTGATTGCTGCTCGCAGAGCGGACGGTGTGCTGACTCTCGGCCGCGCTCTGCTTGCAGGGCTCTTGGAGGCCGGCCTGGAGGCGGGAGTGAAGCTGCAGCTGGGCGTCCGTGTCCGCGAGCTCCCCGCCGCCGACGCGACGGTCCTCGCAAGCGGTGGATTCGAGCGCGACCGCAGGCTCGTGGCAGCCTTCCTGCGCGGGCCGATCGGCACGCCCATCGGCGTGCCTGGAGCACAGGGCGACGGGCTGCGGATGGCGATGGCCGCCGGCGCTGAGCTCGGCTGCATGAGCGAGGCGTGGTGGTGCGCGGCGATCGAGATCCCCGGGGAGAGCATCGATGGCGCTCCGCTTGCGCGCCTGATGCTGACGGAGCGGGCACGCCCAGGATGCATCGTCGTGGACAAAAGCGGCCGCCGCTTTGCGAACGAGGCCCAGAACTACAACGACTTCGGCCGAAGCCTGCAGGACTTCGACGCCGCCGCCTATGCCTTCAGCCACGTTCCGGCCTGGATGATCTTCGACGGCTCCTACCGCTCGCGGTACCGTCTCGGTCCTCTCTCGCCTCGCGACGCTGATCCAGCATGGCTGTCGAAGGCAGGTACGCCAGAGGAGCTTGGGCGCGAGATCGGCGTTGACGGCGATGCGCTGGCGCAGACGATCGAGCGCTTCAACGACGACGCGGCGCGAGGCCTCGACCGAGAGCTTGGACGCGGCAGCTATGCGTACGACCGCTTCATAGGGGATCTCGGGCCGCTGCGCGAAGCGCCCTACTATGCGCTGCGAATCGTGCCGAGCTGCCTGGGCACGAAGGGCGGGCCACGGACCGACTCCTGCGGGCGCGTGCTGTCGGTTGCGAGCGGCAAGCCGATCAGAGGGTTGTATGCGGCCGGCAATGCTGCCGCGAGCCCGTTCGGCCTGGCCTACCCAGGCGCGGGTGGGACGCTTGGCCAGGCGCTCGTCTTCGGGATGCGGGCCGGGGAGGCCGCTGCGACCGATTGAGCAGGATCAGCGGTGGGCCTGCGGCGATCGATCGACTGCTCTACCGCTGCCTGGGCACGCGAGCGTCGAGCAGCTGAGCGACTGCCCTACCGCTGCCTGAGCACGCGAGCGTCGAGCAGCTGGGCGACTGCCCTACCGCTGCCTGAGCACGCGAGCGTCGAGCAGCTGGGCGACGGTCTGCTGGTCGACCCCCCAATCGAGCAGCGCCTGCTCGGTGTGCTCACCAGGCAGAGCAGCGCTCGCAGGGAGGGCGGCCTCCGACCGGCTGAACCTCGGCGCCGGGCGCGGCTGCAGCTTGCCGGCGGATTCGATGAACACACCCCTCGCGACGTTGACAGGATGGCTTCGTGCCTCATCGAGGTCGAGCACTGGGCTGATGCAGGCTTCCGCTTCGCCCTGGTGCTCGATCCACTCCTGCCTGGTCCGCGTGGCGAACACCTGTTCGAAGCGCTTCCTGATCGTCGGCCACCCTGAAGGGTCGTATTGGGCTGGCAGGCCCTCGTCCTGAAGCTGGAGCACCTGAAGGAGCTGCTGGTAGAAGCGAGGCTCGAGTGCGCCAACCGCGACGTAGCGCTGATCGGAGGTCGCGTAGCAGGAGTAGAACGGGGCACCGCCGTCAAGCAGGTTTCGCCCTCTGGCCAGTGACCAGCCGCCGGCGTCGTGCCACCCGTAGAAGGCGCCCGCAATCACGCTGACGCCGTCAACCATCGCCGCGTCGACCACCTGCCCCGCTCCAGAGCGCTCGCGCTCCTGCAGCGCGGCGAGGATCCCGAGCGCGAGCAGCATGCCTCCACCTGCGAAATCCGCGAGGAGGTTGAGCGGAGGGACGGGCGGGCCATCGGCGGGGCCGATCGCTTCGGCGATGCCCGTCATGGAGATGTAGTTGAGGTCGTGGCCTGGCCGCGTCGCCCACGGTCCCTGCTGCCCCCACCCCGTCATCCGGCCATAGACGAGCTTCGGATTGCGCTCCGCACAAGCATCTGGGCCGACGCCAAGACGCTCCATGACACCCGGTCGGAACCCCTCGATGAGCGCGTCCGCCTGCCTCACGAGCTCGAGCAGCAGCGCCGCTCCTGCCGGCTGCTTGAGGTCGATGGCGACCGAGCGACGTCCCCGACAGACGACCTCGTCGTAGCCGACGGCGCCAAGCGAGCCGAGCGTCTGCTCGACCGCCTCCGGCCGATCTATCCGCAGCACCTCGGCGCCGAGGTCAGAGAGCAGCATCGCGCAGAACGGCCCAGGACCGAGGCCGACGATCTCGAGCACGCGCAGCCCCGAGAGCGGTCCCACCTCAGCTTCCCCTGGGAAGGAGATGTGCGCAGAGCACCCCAACCATGGCGAGTCGAAGCATACAGCCGCCCGGCGGCGGCGAGGGCGTCTGGCGGCGGCGAGGGCGTCTGGCGGCGGCGAGGGCGTCTGGCGGCGGCGAGGGCGTCTGGCGGCGGCGGCGAGGGCGTGACATGGTGGCCGGTGCGGATCGCCCGCTAGATTTGCGCAATGGCACAGGGATCGCTCGCTGGTCGCGTCGCGCTGGTGACAGGCGCAAGCCGCGGCATCGGGGCCGGCATCGCTGAGGAGCTCGCACGCTGCGGCTCTGCAGTGATCGTGAACTTCAGGCGTGACGCTGAGGCCGCGTTCGAGGTGGTGGGGCGAATCGAATCCGCTGGCGGCCGTGCGGCCGCGATCCAGGCCTCAGTGGCGGTGCCTGCTGATGTCGATCGTCTCGCGCGGGAGGCACCTGCGATCTTCGGTCCGATCGACATCCTGATCGCGAATGCGGGGATAGCGAGCAGGGGCCTGTCCGTCGCGGAGACCGATCCTGAGGAGCTCGAGCGCGTCGTTGCGACGCATGCGCTGAGCGTCCACCGCCTCGCACACCTCCTGCTCGCGCAGATGCGCGCGCAGCGAAGGGGGGACATCGTCGTGATCTCGAGCAGCGAGCTCGACCACATGCGCGCGAACGGCGCCCCCTACAACATGGCGAAGGCCGCCCTCGAGGCGCTTGCGCTCACGCTCGCGAAAGAGGAGGTCCGCAACGGCATCCACGTGAACATCGTGGCGCCTGGGTTGGTGAGCACTGACATGGGCTCGCGGCTGGTGAAGGCGAAGCTCGGTGTCGAGGACATCGCGCAGCTGAACGAGCGCCAGCCCTTGGGGCGCGTCTGCACCGCGCACGATGTGGCAACCGTCGTGCGCTTCCTCTGCACCGAGGACGCAGGCTACGTGACCGGCCAGCGGATCGTCGTCGACGGAGGGGCTGAGCCGTGGCCGACGGGATGAGGGGAGGTCGCAGTGAGGCGTGAGATATTCGAGGAGGCTCACGAGGACTTCCGCGCCTCTGTTCGTGCCTTCCTCGAGCGTTACGCCGTGCCGAAGGCAGCCGAATGGGAAGCGAACGGCGTCGTCGATCGCGAGTTCTGGAGGATCGCGGGAAGCCAGGGCCTCCTCGCCTTCGCCGCACCAGAGGAGATCGGTGGCGCGGGGCTCGACGACTTCCGCTTCAACGCGGTCCTCGACGAGGAGGTGGCAGCGAGTGGATCGGTCGGCGACGGGTTCTCACTGACGAACGACATCGTCGCCCCCTACCTGATCGATCTCGCCTCTGCTGCCCAGCAGCGGCGCTGGCTCTCGCCGCTGACGCGTGGCGATGTGATCGCTGCGATCGCGATGAGCGAGCCGGGCACGGGCTCAGATCTTCGCGGCATCTCGACGAAGGCGACCTGGCGCGGGGACCACTACGAGCTGTCAGGGTCGAAGACGTTCGTGACGAGCGGCATCCAGGCGGACCTCGTGATCGTCGCGGCGAGGATCGTGCGTGAGGGGGTGGAGGGCCTCGGCCTGTTCCTCGTCGACGCGGCTGCGGAGGGCTTCAGTCGCGGCCGAAAGCTGGAGAAGGTCGGCCGCAGGGCACAGGACACCGCGGAGCTGTTCCTCGACGGGGTGAGGCTGGGTGAGGCTGATCTGCTCGGAGCGCCAGGCAAGGGCCTGTCGCACCTGATGCGCAACCTGCCCCAAGAGCGGCTGTCAATCGCGGTGAGCGCGGTCGCGAGCGCTGAACGTGCGCTGAAGATCACGCTGGAGTACGCGCGGACGCGCAACGCCTTCGGCAAGCCGATCGGCAGCTTCCAGGCGAACCGCTTCGCGCTCGCGGAGCTCACAACCGAGGTGCGCGCCGCCCGTGCCTACGTCGACAGCTGCATCAGCGCTCACGTGCGGCACGCTCTCGACGCAGCCGAGGCGGCCGGCGCGAAGTACTGGACCACTGAGCTGGAGTTCCGCGTGATCGATCGCTGCGTGCAGCTGCACGGCGGGTACGGCTACATGGAGGAGTACCCGATCGCACGCATGTGGCGGGACTGCCGTGTGCAGCGGATCTACGGCGGCACGAACGAGATCATGCTGGAGATCGTCGGTCGCTCGCTTGGGCTGTAGGGATCGTGGCGAGCGGCTGCTCAGAAGCTCGTCCACCCCGCGTCGACTGGCAGGGCGACTCCCGTGACGTACCTCGCCTCATCCGAGGCGAGCCAGAGGACCGCGTCCGAGATGCTCTCAGAGGGCTGCCAGTCGATCGGAAGGAGGTTGCGTCTCGTCGTGATGTAACGAGGCCACCACTGTTCTGAGCGCTCGATCGTCCCCCCCTGCTGGGACATGGGCGTCGCAACCGCCCCAGGGCAGACGGCGTTGACTCGGATCATGTGCTCGCCGCACTCCCAGGCGAGCACCTTCATCATGTTGAGGATCCCAGCCTTCGCGGCGCAGTAGGCGACCGCACCAGGTTGAGCAGTGAGACCGTTCGCGGAGGAGGTGAGCACGACCGACCCTCCCCGCCCTCCTTCGATGATCTTCGGCAGGAACGCCCTGCACACCTTCCACGTCCCAGTGAGCAGGATGTCGATGCTCTCCTGCCAGGCGGACTCGTCGAGCTCCCAGGTGCTGGGCGCAACCGACCACACCCCGTGGTTGACAGCGAGAATGTCGACGCGGCCGAGCTCGCTGATCGCCCTGTCGGCGAGCTCGAGCAGCGCAGGAAGGTCGCGAGCGTCGACAGGTGCGACGATGCACCGCTGTTGATGCTCCTCGACGAGGCGCTTGGTCTCCTCCAGATCTGCTCTCGTCGCGGGCGGCGTGAGCACGTGCTCGAACCCCGCGCAGATATCGAACGCGACGATCGAGGCCCCCTCCCTGGCGAGCGTGACCGCGTGCGCGCGCCCCTGTCCTCGTGCGGCGCCAGATATGACCGCAACCTTTCCATCGAGCCTGCCCATGCACTCACTCCCTTCTCCTGCGGTTTGCGCCAGTGCGAGGTGGACGAGCCGCGCGGGGCGGCGACTGCCCCGCGCCCTCGAGCCGACAGGGTGACACCCACCGTGCTGCGCGCTGTGGATTCGACGAGACCGCTACAGTCATCGGCAAACAACGTTGTCCGCAGGAAGTGATGGTGTTGCCTTGTCGCTGAGAAACGATAGTGTCACATCGTCCGCAAGCGGTCGTCGCGCCGCGCTCCCAGTCGCAGCGAGCCTCACCTCTGTCAGCGCGATCGAGCCGGGTGCGCGCGGATGAACCTCGGCTCGATCGGGATTTGGAGCGGCGCCTTCAGGGCGGTCGAGCCTGAGCAGGCAACCGACGCCGCGGCAGAGCTCGAGCAGC
>JAJYUP010000181.1 GCA_021792455.1 Actinomycetes bacterium
GAGGCTGAGCTTGCGTTCGAGCGTCGGGCGAGAGCGCTCGCCGCTCCAACCAGAGCCTGACCTGGGCTCCGTAGGCGGGCCGCAGACCTCACGACAGCAACCCCTCAGCAGTACACGGCGAGCGGTCGGGCCTGAAAGCGACCAGAGGCGTCACCCAGCACCTGGGCGACGCCCCTAGACCCCGATCGCCAAAAAAGCGATCGACCTCCGCATCACACTTTCCAACCCATTTTCACACTCCCTTCCGTCGCGGGACCCATCCCGTACGCGCGACGGCCTCCATCCTCGAAGCTGCCCCGACCAGAGATGAGTAGGTTTACGGACGATACTACCGGTCTACGCAGACACCTGCAGCGTTGCTGCTGTTCCTGCAGGATTGCTTGCGTTCGGAAGGATCGCGAGCGACGTGCGCGACGGAGCTGACGCGTCCAAGCGAGAGCCCGATCGGGACGAGCTCGACGGCCAAACGTCCACAAACCTCGACCTCGCTCAACTTTCTGGGGCTGCCCGCCGAGGAAGAAGGCATGAACCCTCAACGCACAGAGCGTCAGCTCGTCTTCACAAGCTCTCAGGCAGCCGACTACCTTGGGGTCTCCCTTGCGACGATCAGGCGCTGGGCGGACGCCGGCTACATCAGCTGCTACCGAACGCCAGGCGCCCAGAGGCGGTTCTCCCGGCTCCAGCTCGACGAGTTCCTGCGCTCCCTCTCCCACCCTCGCGACGAGCTTCACGCCCATCACAAGGCGGCGTGAGCCCCGGTCAAAACCCGTCAGGAGCCGCCCTCGCAGCGGCGCCGCCCCAATCGGCAGGCGTCAGACGCCCCGCCACGGCGGCGTGGCCGGACCGCTCGCGCGGACAGGGCCTCAGGCTCGGCCCTCGCCGCCCAGTCGCGATCTCAGCAGCCCAGAGCTGCGGTCCTCATCGCGCAAGCCTGCCGAACTTCTCACGCAGCCTCCGATAGAAGGAGGAGCCTGGCAGCTGCGCGATCAGGTGGCAGTCGTCGGCGAATGAGACCTTCACTGAAGCGCGCGGGTTCATCGAGCCGGTGGGCCGTCCATCGACGGAGACCTCGAGCGACTCCTCAGAGCTGTTGTGGATCGTCATCTCGTCGCCTGGCGCGACGACGAGAGCTCGTGCCGTCAACGAGTGGGGTGCGATGAACGAGACGACGAACCCCTCGACCCCCCAGGCCATCACGGGGCCGCCGTTTGCGAGGTTGTAGCCGGTCGAGCCTGCTGGGGTCGCGACGACGATGCCATCGCAGCGAACGCTGCCGAGTTCCTCCCCGTCGAAGGAGTAGGAGAGCTGCGCAACCCGCTCCCCAACCTTCCGGTGGATTGCAACATCGTTCACAGCATGCTGAGGCTCCTCCAATCCCTCCAGCAGAATCGCAGGCAGGCGCAGCAGCTCGAACTCGCCGGCGAGGGCCTTGCGCACGCCGTCCGCGATCTGCTCAGGCTCGATCGTCGACAGGAAGCCGATCTGACCGAAGTTGATCGCGAACACTGGCACAGCAGTCCGGAAGTAGTGCCGAAGTGCCCTCAGGATCGTGCCGTCGCCGCCGAGCGCGAAGCACAGGTCGACTTCGTCGAGCACATCAGCGTCGAGGCGGAGGGAGGGACCTGGCTTCAGCGAGTGCTTGCGCGTCTCAGCCTCATCGAACCGCAGCGTGACGCCTGCCCCTGCGGCGGCCTCGATCAGATGCCCGAGCGCCCCAGCAGTCTCTTCAGGGCGCCCATGCGTGAACACTGTCGCCTGCCTCACGGCTCTGCCAGCGCTCATGAGCGCACCCCACTGCCGCAGGCATCCTCGAGTCCCTGCTGCTCCGCCTCCATCGCCATCCTCAGCAGATCCTGATCGTCTGCCGCCGCACCTGCGCGTGAGGGCTCGCCGATCCAGACGAAGCTCTCCCTGTTGCCCTTCGGCCCTGGCAGGCCAGAGGAGCGGTAGGCGAGCACGGAGGCGCGAAGCTCGAGAGCGCAGCGTCCGACATCGATCAGCGCAGATCGCCGGTGCTCTGGATCGCGAACGACCCCCCCTCCTCCGACCCGCTCACGGCCGACCTCGAACTGGGGCTTGACGAGCGCAAGCACGTCGTATTTCGCACCGAGGCACTGCAGCACCGCTGGCAGGACCTTTCGCAGCGAGATGAACGACACGTCGATCACGGCGAGATCTGGGAGGTATGGCAGCATCTGCGAGGAGATCGTCCTCGCGTTCACGCGCTCGATCACGTGCACCCTTCGATCGGTCCGCAGCTGATAGCTGAGCTGACCATAGGCGACGTCGAGTGCGATCACCCGCCTCGCGCCGCGCTGCAGCAGGCAGTCGGTGAACCCGCCCGTCGACGCCCCGACATCGAGGGCGTTCCTGTCGGCGACGTCGAGATCGAGTGCCTCGAGCGCATTCTCGAGCTTCACACCGCCCCTCGAAACGTAGGTGGGACGCTGTCTCACGCTGATCACGACGTCCTCGTGAACGAGCTCGCCCGGCTTGCCCGCGCGGTCGCGCCCAGGACCGACGTGGACATCCCCTGCGAGGATCGCCGCTGCCGCTGCCGACCGCGAGCGAAACAGGCCCCGCTCCATGAGCACGCTGTCGAGGCGTCGTCTGGCCATTCGGATGCAACGGTATCCGTTGAGCGCGCATGCCGATCGCTCCTGCCGGCGGCAGACGAACGATCAACAGCGCGGAAGTGTGACGCATGCCACAGAACGATCACGCAGGATCGTACATCCTTAGATCACCCACACAGCAGCATCCTCCTCCCCTCGAAGCGGCCCGCAATGCGGGCCGCTTCGCTTTGCGCGAGCCCTTGGTCCCCTCGCTCTCTGCCGCGTCGTGGAGATCGCCCCGGCTGACTCAATCGCGGCCCACTTGGCGACGCTAGACTCGCCTGATGCGCTCCGACAACGATGCCGACAGTGAAGCAGTTGCGTTCATCGAGATCCCTGCTGGATCGAGGAACAAGTACGAGTACGACCCCGAGCTTGGCGGCATCGTGCTCGACCGGCGCCTGTTCACATCGATGAGCTACCCCGCGGACTATGGGTTCATCGAGGGCACCCTCGCTGCCGATGGGGACCCGCTCGACGCGCTCGTGCTCGCCGGTGACCCCACGTTCCCCGGCTGCAGGGTGAGAGTGCGTCCAATAGGAGTCTTCAGCATGGTTGACGAGAAGGGCGCGGACGCGAAGCTCGTGTGCGTCTCCGTTCGGGACCCCCAGTGGCTCGAGGTGAAGGACATCGAGGACCTTCCTCCTTCGTTTCGGGACGAGGTCGAGCACTTCTTCCAGGTCTACAAGGACCTCGAGGGAGGCAAGCACACGGAGACCCACGGATTCGAAGGCCGCGAGGCAGCCGAGGAGCTGCTGGCTCGCTCCAGGGCGAAGGCGTGAGGGGTGGGGCGGCAGGCGCAGCCTGCCGCCTCGGTGATGCGAACTGTGCGCCGACAGCCCGAACGAACTCGCGCCGCTCGACGCTTCAGGCCGTCAGCCGCGAGCAGGCCGCGATCTTCGAGAACGCTGCCGCTACCAGGAGGCCGAGAAGACGAGCGCCGCCAGCGCGATCAGCCCGATCACCGCAGCTCCGAGGAAGCTCGCCACGAAGATCGTCGTGAGCAGTCCGTCGCCTTTGCCACTGGAAAGCATGTTGGCGGATTCCTCCTGGATCGTTGGGCAGCGTGGGCCGGAGAGCGCCTCAGCACCGCCGCTCTCCGCTGAAGTGGAATGTTAGCTTACGACCTCCGCGCGCCGGCGTGCGCAGGGTCGGCGCGCGGGCGATATCGCAACCGGTATCGGAAGCCCTGACGAGGGCCCTGCGTGTGAGCGAGATCACAGCCGGCGTTCGGTCGGCCGGCGATCATTGTCCACGACCCAAAGCACAGCAGCATCCTCCTCCCCGAAACGGCCCGCCTCCCAGCGGGCCGTTTCTCTGAAATCGCACTCGCGAGCGCAGTGGGGGCGTCGGCGCAGCTAGGACTGTGCGAGCGACGCCGCTTCAAGCGCGGCGATTGCAGCCTGAACGCGCTCTGCGATCCGATCTGCGGTGAACCCCACCTCCTCGTGGAGCAGGGCGGGCTTGCCATGCGTCACGTACCTGTCGGGCAAGCCGACCCTGAGGATCCGCGCTGCACCGGCCCCGGCCCCGGCCTCGTTCAGCGTCTCCCACACCGCGGAGCCGAATCCGCCGGCGAGCACCCCCTCCTCCACTGTGACGAGCAGGTCGTGCTCGGCTGCGAGCTGAGCGATCAAGCCTGCGTCGATCGGCTTTGCGAACCTCGCGTCGGCGACCGTCACCTCGAGATCCTGCTCGGAGAGCAGCTGCGCGGCCTGAAGGGCCTTGCCGACTCCGCTCCCATAGCCGACGAGTGCGACGCGCCTGCCCTGGGCTGCGCTCTCCCCCGCTTCCATCAGCACCTCTCCCGTCCCGATG
>JAJYUP010000044.1 GCA_021792455.1 Actinomycetes bacterium
GCGCCCACAGTGGCCAGAGGGGTCAGCCCCGTCGACTGGCCTCTACGCAGTAAGAGAAAGAACCATACACACACTCACCGATATCATCTGACAAACAAACCGTCTCCAAGAAAGCCGGGGCGGTCCACAGAGGCGCCGTCTTGCTTGCTGCCGCGCTACTGGGTGGGCGAGGAGCAGGTTGAGGCGCAACTTGCCGGGTGGGGCCGGAGGTGGATAGTCGGGTTTCGTGATGTGGCAAGAACCACCGACGAACGAACTTTGATCGCCGACGTCTTTCCGCCGGTGGGTGTCGGCCACAAGCTGCCGGCGCTGCTGGCAGATGCCTCGGCGCGGCAAACCGCCGTGCGGGGTGGCGTCCCAGGGCCGCTGTAGATCCGAAGCCGTCAAGGCGACGGCGTAGGTTCCCTCAAGTCGAGTGAGCAAGTCGACGGCGTCGCGGATCTGCAAGGAGTTGCGCGACCGCTACGCGACGTTCATGGCGCGGGAGCTGTCGGCTGTCAAGCTCGTAGCGCTGTCTTTGGACGCGATCTACCTGCCGGTCCGGCCGTTGGGCGCGAAGGAGGGCGTGCTGTGCGCGTGGGGGATCTCAGAGACCGGCGAGAGGGTGCTGCTGGCGGTGATGCTCGCGGTCGCGCTCGAGCCTGCGGAGCGGCAGAACCATCTCCTAGGCCTGAAGAAACCGGAAGCAGATGCGGACTGGCTCACGGATGACGGGGTGCGCTCCGCGCTGCGTGGAGCCGCGCTCCGCTTGGGCCAGGAGACGGTCACTGAGAAGGATTACCACGTTGAGCGGAAGAAGATCGCTGCGGCTGATCGGCGACGACGGCGGCACGGCGGGCAGTTGCGGATGCCGTCCTACAAGGAGATCAAGCGCAAGGCGGGTTCATGGAGCGCAGCACTCCGGCTCGCTGGCTTGAAGACAGCGTGAGAGCTTGGCCCCAAGCACGCCAACGCGCCCGGCAGTAGCCGCCGCAAGCACCAGTGGGAGAAGGACGAGCGCGCCGCGTGGGCGCAACGCTGCCTTGAAGAGTCCCCTCGGATGAGCAAGGGTGTTAGCTCGGACGATTACCTGGACTGGCGCAGTCAGTACCCGAGCGCGCCTGATCTCAAGTCCTTCAGGCAGTACCGCGGGTGGAGGGGCGTCCGCAAGCTCGCGCAAGAACGCATCAACGCGGGCCTACCGTCCGCGTGACCTTGCCACAGGCTCCCTCACGCGATTTCCGCTCCAGCAAGCCAAAAGCTGTGCTCCGCGCGTCCCAAGCCAGGGAGGGCACGCGTGCCAACCAAGACCCCCACGCCCCAAACCCCGCGCCACTGGGCGATTGAGAGATACCCCTCTGACGCGCCCGCGCTCGCCGAGCGCCTGGCGCGAGGCGGGTCGGAACGGCGTAGCGTGGTGGTCGGTTCGCGGCGCCCGTGAGACCTCACCGAGTTGGCGCACGACGCTGAGGTGGTGGCCCTGTGCGCCGGCTCCTCGGCATCTCGCCTCGGAGGCTTGCGATGAGAGACGTCTCGCTCCAGCACTTCATTGGGATCGCAGTGATGGTGCTGGGGGCGGGACTGTGCGTCTGGGGGGCGCGCATGCATTGGGGGCGCGGCATGGCCGTCGTCACGCGCGGCCTCGCGCTGCTGATCGTGGCCGCCTGGGCGGGGGAGTACATCGCCGACGCTGTGCTGGGGATCTGGTCTCTGCGCTACGACCTCCCGCTCCAGCTCACCGACGCCGTCTCAGTCGTCTCTGCGCTCGCGCTCTGGACAGAGCGCCCTCGACTCGTCGAGCTCTGCTACCTGTGGGCGATGACCGCCTCACTGCAGGCGGTGCTGACCCCCGACCTCGCCTACTCGTTCCCGAGCATCTTCTACTTCACCTATTTCATCTACCACGACGGCGCGATCGTCGGGGCCTGTCTGCTCGTGTTCGGCCGTCGCATCCATCTGCGTTCAGGCGCACTGCGCCGCGTCTATCTCACCACTCTCGCATGGGCGTGCGTCTCTGGGCTTGGAGACGTGCTGACGGGCGGCAACTACATGTTCCTGCGCGAAAAGCCCGAACACTCTTCGCTTCTGAGCGCCCTTGGTTCCTGGCCGTGGTACATCCTGATCACAATGGTCGTGCTCGCACCCGCGCTGCTCGCGCTCGCGGCGGGCGTTGCGAGGCTCGTCCAGCGCTGGGAAGGGGCTGCCCCGCCATCGATGCCGAGTCGCCTCTGACGGGGGCGGCGTCCTTTGCCCGCTGGCGCGAGCGCCCCTGCTCCTGCGTGTGCTGCGGGCCTATCGGGAGAGTGCTCGCGCCTTCCGGCCGACTCCGGCTGCGCCGAGGGCGTCTCGAATCTTCGCGTCGCCGCGAGATGTCGCTCCTCACACGCGCAGCTGTCGGCGAGTACGCTCACTGCGCAGGCGAAGCGAGCAGGGAGGGTCGAATGTCCTCACACGCGCAGCTGTCGGCGAGTACGCTCACTGCCTAGGCGAAGCGAGCAGGGAGGGTCGAATGAGCGAGTGGTCTGGTGTGGCGGGCAAGCGGGTGCTGATCACGGGTGCAACCTCTGGCATCGGTCTCGCCGCCGCGAAGGAGCTTTCGCGGCGCGGCGCGCTGCTCTCGATCGTGGCGCGAAGCGAGCAGCGCGGGCAGCGGGCGCTTGCTGAGATCGGAGCAGGCGCGAGCGCAGATCTGGTGATCGCCGACCTGTCGCTGCAGCGGTCGATTCGGGAGCTTGCGAGCGAGCTCTTGGCGCGGTATGAGAGGGTCGATGTGCTGATCAACAATGCCGGCGCGATGTTCTCGAGGCGCGAGTTGACGAGCGAGGGATTCGAGCGCACGTGGGCGTTGAATCACCTCGGTCCCTTTCTCTTGACGACGCTGCTGCTCGACAGGTTGCGCGAAAGCGCGCCTGCGCGAGTGATCACCACCTCCTCGGATGCGCACAGGGGCGTGCGGCGCCTGCCCTTCGACGACCTGGATGCAGCTAACTCATACCGCAGGCTGGGGTTCGCCCGATACAGCGAGACCAAGCTTGCGAACATCCTGTTCACGGCGGAGCTGGCGCGGCGGCTCGAGGGCTCGGGGGTGGGTGCGTACTGCCTGCACCCAGGGCTCGTCGCAAGCGGCTTCAACCGCAACAACGGACCGATGATGGACTCTGCGATGCGACTGCTGAGGCCGTTCTCGCGGACTCCAGAGCGGGGGGCACAGACTCTCGTCTGGCTCGCCGACACGAGTGAGACCCTCGCAGACGGAGGCTATTACGTCGATGAGCGGCTGCGGAAGCTGAGCCCTGCGGCGCTGGACATGCAGGCGGCAGCACGACTGTGGGAGCTGAGCGAGCAGCAGACAGACGTTGCCGACGCGCGGACTGAGCAGCAGAGGGCCAGGCCGCGTGACCTCGACGCGTCGTGATCGTCTCGACCGCGACGGACACGGACTGCACGCCAGGGCCAACTCTCAGCTGTCGTCCGACCTGCTCCGCGCTGCGGCATGGGCCCCTCTCGCCGCGATCGCCGCGAAGCTCGAGCAGGCGCCACTAGGATTGCCGGCATCGCACGGATCGACGTCACCTGCTTCACGGACCCAGGCTGTCCCTGGGCCTACTCTGCGAGCCCAGCGCTCGCCGTTCTGCGCTGGCGCTACGGCGATCAGCTGCGTTGGCGACTCGTGATGATCGGCCTCGCGGAGGATCCGCAGCAGTACGTTCGGCAGGGCTACACCGCAGCGCGCTCCGCGGCCGGGTACGCGCACTTCCGCGAGCGCTTCGGCATGCCGTTTGCGACGCAGCCGCGCTCGCGGCTCCTCGCGACGGGGAGGGCCTGCAGGGCTGTGATCGCCGCGAGGCTGAAGGCGCCGGGGCGCGAGCTGGCGGTGCTGCGAGCGCTGCAGTTCGCGTGGTTCACGACCTCCGCGCTGCTCGACGAGGATGACGGTCTGATGGAGGCGCTCCGCGGGGTGCCCGGCCTCGACGCGCGTATGCTGGTTGCCGCGATCGACTCCGATGAGGTGCTTGCCGCCTACGAACAGGACAAGGCGCAGACGAGGCGGGCCGAGGGCGGTCCAACCCACTTCCAGGGAAAGGCGCGACAGACCGACGGCCCCGTCCGCTATTCAGCGCCCTCGCTGATATTCACAACAGGGGAGCAGACGCTCGAGGCGGGTGGGTTTCAGCCAGTCGAGGCCTACGACCTCGCAATCGCGAACCTCGACACCTCGCTGAAGCGAAGGCTGCCGCCGGAGAGCCCCCTGGACGCGCTGACCGATTTCAGAGACGGCCTGACGACGCAGGAGGTCGCGGCGATCATGGCGCCAAACAACACCCCCGCCGACCGGTTCGCCGCCGAGTCGGCGCTGATCGCGCTCGCGGCCTCCGGTGAGGTGCGACGCCTGCCGCTCGGCAACGACGCACTCTGGCTTGCGGCCTGACGCCTGACGGTGCTCGCGTGCAGGTGAGACGGCGCTCGCGCCGACTCGCATCTGCTGCGCACCAGATAGCCTGCAGCCCGATGCCCATCAGGGTGACTCTGCCAGACGGAAGCAGCCTCCTGCTGCGCGAGCACGCAACCGGCGCTGATGCCGCCGCAGCGATCGGCCCCGGCCTCGCAAGGGCGGCTTTGGCAGTGCGGGTCAGCCACCCAGAGGCGGGTGAGGCGCCGGTGTTGCGCGACCTCACAGCGGAGCTTCCCGATGGCGCTCGAATCGAGCTGATCACCGCCAAGAGCGGCCGCGATGCGCTCCAGCTGATCCGGCACGATGCCGCCCACGTGCTCGCGAGTGCGGTGAGCGAGCTCTACCCTGGCGTGAAGATCTCGATCGGCCCGCCGATCGAGGATGGCTTCTACTACGACTTCGACTTCCCTGAGGGCAGCACGGTCTCAGAGGATGCGTTTCCTGCGATCGAGGAGCGGATGCGCGCACACGTCGAGGCTTCGGAGCGGTTCGTGCGGACCGAGGTGCCCGTGCAGGAGGCGAGGGCGCACTTCCTGCGCCAGCAGCAGGACTACAAGGTCGAGCTGATCGACGACCTCGTGCGCTCAGCGGACCCCGATGCGCCGCTGCGCACGGTCTCGCTGTACAGGAACGGGTCCTTCACCGATCTCTGCCGCGGCCCTCATTCGCCGGGCACGGAGCGCATCGGCGCCTTCAAGCTGCAGTCGGTCGCAGGCGCCTACTGGCGTGGAGACCCATCACGCAAGATGCTGACGCGCATCTACGGGACCGCGTTCTTCACGCACCGCGAGCTCGCAGAGCACATCGAGCGCCTCGAGCAGGCGAGGGCCCGCGATCACCGCAGGCTCGGGCGCGAGCTCAAGCTCTTCTCCTTCCACGACGTCTCCCCGGGAAGCCCATTCTGGAGGCCGGCGGGGATGGTCGTCTGGAACGAGCTGACGGCGCTGTGGCGCGAGCAGAACGCGCAGCGCGGCTATGAGGAGGTGAAGACGCCGATCCTCTACGACGTAGAGCTGTGGCGCCAGTCAGGGCATTGGGAGAAGTACCGGGAGCACATGTACTTCAGTGAGGTGGAGTCGCGCGTCATGGGCCTGAAGCCCATGAACTGCCCTGCGCACATCCAGATCTACAAGGACGAGCGCCGCTCATATCGAGATCTGCCTGTGCGCTACTCGGAGGCAGGCCTAGTGCACCGCCACGAGGCGAGCGGCGTGCTGCACGGCCTGCTTCGCGTGCGACACATCACGCAGGATGACGCCCACATCTTCTGCAGCGAGGAGCAGGTGGAGGAGGAGGTGAAGCAGTGCCTGCGGTTCGCCTTCCACCTCTATGCGATCTTCGGCTTCGAAGTGCGCCTCGAGCTCTCGACTCGCCCGCCTCAGCGGATCGGCAGCGAGCTGATGTGGGATCGCGCCGAGGCGGCGCTGACGGGCGCGCTGGAGGCGGAGCGGCTCGCATACGAGCTGAACCCGGGCGACGGCGCCTTCTACGGACCGAAGATCGACCTGCACATGACCGACTCGATCGGCCGCTCCTGGCAGCTTGGGACGGTCCAGCTCGACTACTCGATGCCTGAGCGCTTCGATCTCACCTACACGGGTGCAGACAACGCTGAGCACAGGCCGGTGATGATCCACCGGGCGCTTCTCGGGTCCTTCGAGCGCTTCATCGGCATCCTGATCGAGCACTACGCGGGGAGACTGCCCCTGTGGCTCGCTCCGGTTCAAGGAGTCGTGCTGAGTGTCTCCGAGCGATTCGCTGGCCCCGCAGCCGATGCTGCAGACCGGTTGAGGCGAGCGGGCCTGCGCTTCGAGCTCGACGCTCGCGGGGAGTCCGTCAGCCGCAAGATCAGGGAGGCGGAGCTGAGGAAGGTTCCCTACATGCTCATCGTCGGGGAGCGCGAGCAGCGGGATGGGACGGTTGCCGTGCGTGAGCGCGACGGCACACAGCGGGCAGGTGTCCGCTTGGAGCAGCTGGCGGCAGACCTGCAGCGCCAGGTCGCCGACCGCAGCAGCTGAGCGCCGGTGGGCGTGCCCGCTTGCGTGTCTGGCCGTGGACGCTATACTCCGGCGCCTTGAAGCTCCGCATCCGATCAATGTGTTGCGTCTGAATCCTCGCTTGACGCGCAACCTTCACAGCTAGTGCCGGTACCCCGCAGATTCGACCGGCGCCCGCCCGAGCGGGACACGACGAGGACCAACGAGCGTATCCGCGTTCCTGAGGTCCGGCTGATCGACGACGAGGGCAACCAGGTTGGGGTGGTGAGGACCGCGGAGGCTCTGCGCTTTGCCCAGGAGAGGGAGCTCGACCTCGTGGAGGTCGCGCCTGACGCGCGCCCGCCAGTCTGCCGGGTGCTCGACTACAGCAAGTACAAGTACGAGCAGGCCCAGAAGCAGAAGCAGGCGCGCAAGCATCAGCAGCAGATCACGGTGCGGGAGATCAAGTTCCGTCCGAAGATCGCCCAGCACGACTACGACACGAAGAAGGGTCACGTCGAGCGCTTCCTCCGCCACAAGGACAAGGTGAAGGTGACGATCATGTTCCGCGGCCGCGAGGTCACCCACCCTGAGCGTGGCACAGCGATCCTCGACCGTCTCGCAGAGGAGCTCGCCGACCTCGCGGTCGTAGAGCAGCGCCCCCTGCAGGAGGGACGCAACATGACGATGCTGATGGCCCCTTCGAAGGCCGTTCTCTCCGGTCGCCTCGATGTGCGCGGCCACGACGGGCGTGGAGGCGGCGGCGATGGCGTCGAAGGTGCTGAGCAGGCAGCTCAGGACGGACATCCAGGCGACGTGCTGCCCGCGGAAGGTGCGGGGAGCGTCGCGGAGCAGGCCGGTGCGCCGAGTCGCCTGTCCCCAAGCGACGGCTCCGTGTCATAATCGCTGCGATGCCGAAGATGAAGACGCACTCGGGCGCGAAGAAGCGCTTCAAGATGACGGGCTCAGGAAAGGTGAGGGGAAGGCACGCGTTCACGAGCCACATCCTCGAGAAGAAGTCCCCGAAGCGCAAGCGTTCGCTTGCCAGGCGAGCGGTGATCTCCGCAGACGATGCGTCTCGCATAAAGAGGATGCTCAACAGCTGATGACGAGGGTGAAGCGCTCACTCCACGCGCGCAAGAAGAGGCGCGCGACGCTCGAGCTGACGAAGGGCTTCCGGGGAGAGGCCCATTCCGGCTACAGGCGGGCGAAGGAGGCCCTGATGAAGGCGGACGCCTACGCCTATCGGGATCGCCGCAACCGCAAGCGCGACTTCAGGCGGCTTTGGATCGTGCGCATCAACGCTGCGGCACGCCTCAACGGGATGAGCTACTCGCAGCTGATGCATGGCCTGCAGAAGGCAGGGGTGGAGCTCGACAGGAAGGTGCTCGCCGACATCGCGGTGCGCGATGCGGAGGCGTTCCGACGTCTTGCGGAGATCGCCCAGGAGGCCGCCTCTGCCGCCTGAGATGACGGTGCGGCAGAGCAGGGCACTAGGGCGTCGCTCCTGAGGACCGACGCCTTTTTTGTTGCTGCTGGACAGGCCGCGGGCACAGCAGCGGACGAGCACGAACGATGACAGCCGCCGGACAGAGAACGCTTCGACCCTTCGCACGGCACCTCAGCCTGAGCCATTTGGCGAGGTCTTGCCCGCGACCGATGATGCACGTGTGCAGGTCAGTGGTGCGCGCGCCCTCGCGCGAGGGCGCGCCAGCCTCGACGATCGATTCGACCGCGCTCAGTGCAGGCGTTCCACAACGCGAGGGCTTGCCGTCGTGAGGCGCACACTGATCACGAACCCGAGGAACCGACGGCTGAGGGAGGCGCGCCGGCTGCATCGCCGGCGCGAGCGTGATCGCACGCAGCGGTTCCTTGCAGAGGGCGAGGATCTGATCGAGGCGGCGGCTCGTTCAGGCAGGCTTCCGCTCGAGGGGTTCCGGCTGGCGGGAAGCGGTCTCGGGGGCAGAGAGTTCGCGGACGTCAGTGAGGACGCGCTCGCGACGGTCTGCGCGCTCTCCTCAGGATCGAAGGCGATAGCCGTCTTCGAGCAGCGGTGGGCAGAGCGGCCGGTCGGGCCGCTCTGCCTCTACCTTCACGGGCTCTCCGATCCCGGCAACGTCGGCGCGGCGATTCGATCTGCGGCGGCGTTTGGCGCCTCGTGCGTGGCGCTGTCACCTCGCTGCGCCGATCCGCACTCGCCGAAGGCGGTGCGTGCGAGCATGGGCGCAATCTTTGCCGTGCATCTGGCGAGATGCAGCACGCCCGCGGAGCTGCCGGGCATTCGCATCGCGCTCGCGCCGAGAGGCGGTGTGCGGCTGAGCGAGCTGAGAGGGCGTCTCGCTGGGGCGGCGGCGCCCCTTTGCGGCGGTGGCCCCGCCGGGCGCCGCTCGCCGCTGAGCATCCTGGTCGGCGCGGAGCGGGATGGCCTGCCGCCTGAGATCGTTCGCGGCTGCGACGAGATTGCGCGCATTCCAGTCGAGATCGATTCGCTGAACGCCGCGATGGCGGCGACGATTGCCCTCTACGAGCTGACGCGGGAGGACATCGAGGGGATGGGAGTGATCGTCGAGGGCGCTCGCAGCTCGCCTGCGGGCCGCTGTCTCACTGGTGAGCGCATCGGTGGTGCAACTGGTGAGCTCATCGGTGGGCCAACTGGTGAGCTCATCGGTGGTGCAGACGGCCTCTGTGGGCGATCGGATGAGAGCTGTGAGCGTGAAAGAGCGGATCGCTGCTGAGGGCAGAGCCCACGAAGTGGCGACTCGAATAGGGTGAGAGCATCGTGCTCGAGCGGATGAGAGAGCTGACAGAGAAGGCGAGAGCGGAGATCGCTGCGGCAGGCAGCAGCGCCCAGCTGGAGCAGGTGCGCGTTCGCTACCTCGGTCGGAGGGCGGAGCTCCCGCTGCTGCTTCGAGGCGTCGCTCAGCTGCCGCCAGAGCAGCGCGCAGAGGTCGGTCGTCAGGCCAACCTCGCGCGCAGAGACCTGGAAGCGCTGATCGCCGAGCGGATGGAGACGCTCGCCGTCGGCGAGATGCAGGGGCGCCTCGCCGCTGACGCGATCGACGTGACCCTGCCAGGCAGCCCGACGGTGCCAGTCGGTCGTCTGCACGTGCTGACGCAGACGACGCGCGAACTGGAAGACATATTTCTCGGGCTGGGCTTCACCGTGCTCGAGGGGCCAGAGGTCGAGACGGTGCACTACAACTTCGACGCTCTGAACCACGGCAAGACTCACCCGGCGCGCGCGCGCACCGACACGTTCTACCTCTCGAACGAGGTCGTGCTGCGCACGCACACCTCCCCTATGCAGATAAGGGCGATGGAGGCGCACCCGCCGCCGCTGTACGTCGTGATCCCAGGACGGGTCTTTCGCCCCGACAGCGATGCGACCCACACGCCCCAGTTTCACCAGATCGAGGGACTCGCCGTCGACGAGGACATCACGCTCGCCGACCTGAAGGGCACGCTGCTCGCGTTCGCGAGGGCGGTCTTCGGAGATGAGCGGCAGGTCCGCCTGCGACCGCACTTCTTCCCCTTCACAGAGCCCTCGGTGGAGGTGGATGTCTCCTGCTTCCAGTGCTCCGGGTCGGGCTCGATGCGTGATGGCTCTCGCTGCGCGCTGTGCAAGGGCGAGGGCTGGCTCGAGGTTCTCGGCGCCGGCGAGGTCGACCCCAACGTATACAGCGCAGTTCCGGACACCGAGCGCAACGCGCCGGGCTACGACCCAGAGAAGGTGCAGGGCTATGCATGGGGCATGGGGATCGAGCGAATCGCGATGCTCAAGCACGGCATACCCGACCTGCGCCTGTACTTCGAGAACGATCTCCGCTTCCTGGGACAGTTCGGATGAGCTTCGGGCGGCTGGCATGAGGGTGCCGACGGAGTGGCTGCTGCAGTACTGCGATCCCCATCTGGAGGTCGCCGAGATCGCGCGGCGCCTGACGATGACCGGCACGAAGGTGGAGGCGATCCACCACCACGGCGTCGGTGAGCAGGACAGGTTCCTGGTCGGGCGGATTCTGAAGGTGCGTCCCCATCCCGCCGCCGACCGGCTTCAGGTCTGCGAGGTGGACCTCGGCGCAGCGAGAGCGGACGGACCCGCAACGATCGTCTGCGGCGCACCGAACGTTGCGGCAGGACAGGCGGTCGCCATCGCGCTGCCAGGGGCAGTGATGCCAGACGGCGGCACATTGAAGCAGGCGAAGCTGCGCGGCGTGCGCTCAGAAGGCATGATCCTCTCCGCCGAGGAGCTGAACATCGGACCGAACGACGGCGGGATCCTCGTGCTCGCTGACCAACCTGGGCCAGGCACGCGGCTTTCGCAGGTGCTGCCGATCGCAACCGAGGTGCTCGAGCTGGAGGTCACCCCGAACAGGCCAGACTGCCTCGCGATCTATGGGGTGGCGCGCGAGCTGCATGCGGCAACCTCCGCGCCCCTGTCCCGCCCTCCATGGCAGGAGGATGAGGGATCCGCAGGCGAGCTCGATGCCGTGGCGGTGAAGGTCGCCTGCCCGGAGCTCTGCCCTCGCTTCACTGCGCGCGTGTTCGAGGAGGTGGAGGTGGGGCCGTCGCCGCTGTGGCTTGCGGCGCGGCTGATCGCAGCCGGCCAGCGTCCGATCAACAACGTCGTCGACATCACGAACTATGTGATGCTGCTGACGGGGCAGCCGATGCACGCCTTCGACCTGGACGAGGTCGCAGGTTCGCAGCTGACCGTTCGCTGCGCGCGCGACGGTGAGACGCTCGTGACACTCGACGGCGAGCGACGGACGCTGAGCGCGAAGATGGTCGTGATCGACGACGCGAGCGGGCCGACGTCGCTCGCAGGCGTGATGGGCGGGGGCCGGTCAGAGGTCAGGGGCCATACGAGGCGCGTGCTGATGGAGGCGGCGAGCTGGGATGGGCCGAGCATCCATGCGACCTCCTCGGCGCTTGGCCTGCGCTCCGAGGCCTCCGCGCGGTTCGAGAAGGGCCTCGCCCCTGAGCAGTGCATGCACGCCCAGGCCGTGGCGGCGCATCTGATGAGGGTGGTCTGCAAAGCGCGTCTTCTTCCCGGCACACTCGACATCTGTGAGCCGCTGCCTCCTCCGCTCCGATTGAGGCTGCGCGGAGCGCGCCTGAGATCGATTCTCGGCGTCGATGTCGCAAGGGAGCGGCAGGTTGAGATCCTGCGGTCGCTCGACTTCGAGGTCCACGCATGCGGCGAGGACCTGGAGGTGACAGTTCCGCCGCAGCGCCGGGGAGACGTGAGCAGGGAGGCCGACCTGATCGAGGAGGTGGCGCGGATCGACGGGTTGGAGCGCCTGCCCGCCACCCTGCCGGCGCGGAGGGGGGCCTACGGGCTGCTCTCGCCTTCGCAGCGTCTGCGCCGACGGGTGCAGGATGCGCTCGTGGGGGCAGGGCTCTTCGAAGTGGTCGGATGGACCTTCTGCTCGCGGAGCGCTGTGGAGCAGCTGACGCTGGACCGTGCGCGCACCCATGACTGGAGCACGCGAGCGGTCGAAGTGGAGAATCCGCTCTCCGAGGAGCAGTCCCTGCTGCGTCCGACGCTGCTTCGATCGCTGCTTTGCTCTGCGGCTCACAACGCGGTGCGCGGTATGCGAGACCTCCGGCTGTTCGAGGTGGGCACGGTCTTCATGCGTGACGGTGCCGGCGAGCAGGAGGCGACAGGCGTCGAGTCGAGTGTCGTGGCCCAGCAGACGGGCGTCCTCGAAAGACGCTCGCTCGGGGTGCTTCTGCACGGCGCGGTGCGGCCTGAGAGCTGGCGCGAGCGGCAGCAGGAAGAGGCCGACTTCTACGCGCTGAAGGGCGTGATGGAAGCGATCGGTGCGGCGCTGCACATCGGCGGCGACGTGCTGAGATGCGAGCCCTTCACAGGCGAGGGACAGCCGTTTCTGCATCCTCTTCGCGCTGGCGAGGTGATCTGCGCGAACAGGAGCATCGGGTGGATCGGCGAGCTTCATCCAAGAGCGCTTCTCGACGGACTGGGAGGCTGTGCCGCGATGGAGCTCGACTTCGACGCGCTGATCGACGTTGCGCTCGCGCATGCGGCGGAGCGTCGTCATCTCGATCTGATCTCCTTCCCAGAGCTGCGGAGGGACATCGCGGTCGTGCTCCCGGCGGAGGTCCCGGCAGAGCGGGTGCGCAGCGCCGTGCTGAGCGCGGAGGGTCCAAGGCGATCCCTGCTTCAGGATGTGCGGATATTCGATGTCTACAGTGGTCCCCAGATCGGCGAGGGCAGGCGCTCGCTCGCCCTGTCGCTGAGCTTTCGGGCTGCGGCGAGGACGCTCTCCGAGCAGGACGTGGCGCCGGTGCTCGCGAAGATCGTCGCACAGCTCGAGGCGCTTGGAGGGCAGCTGCGTGGCTGAGAGGCGGGTGATCGTCGTCGGTGCGACGGGCTTCGCGGGCGCGCTTGCGGCGCACCTGCTGTGGCGTCACAGAGAGTTCGAGCTCGTCGCGGTGACGGGCCGCTCCGAGGTGGGTCGCGTGCTGTCCGAGCTCTACCCGCGCTACCGGGTGCCCCTGAAGATCGAAGAGCTCACGGACGAGATGCTCGCGCGCTGCGGCAAGATCGACGCGGCGATAGTCGGCTATCCGCATGCAGCAGCGGCACCGACGGTTGCGATGCTGCATGGCCGGGGTATGAGGGTGATCGACCTGAGCGCTGACTTCAGGCTCTCTGACCTTCACACCTATGAGCGCACCTATGGCCTGCACCCGAGAGGCGAGCTTCTGGGCAGGGCCGTCTATGGGCTGACGGAGCTGCACCGGCGGCAGATCGCGTCCGCCTCGATCGTCGCAAACCCCGGCTGCTACCCGACCGCGACGCTGCTTGCGCTCGCCCCGCTGGCGAGGGCGGGTCTGATCGACGATGTCGTGGTCGACGCGAAGCAGGGCGTCTCAGGGGCGGGGCGGGGAGGCGCTCTGGAGATGACCCACCTCTCCTACACGGGTGAGAACATCATCCCCTACAAGGTCGCTGCCCACCGTCACACGCCGGAGATCGAGCAGGAGCTCGATCTGCTCGGCTTCTCCTCTCCTGTCCAGTTCCAGGCCCATCTGGTCCCACTCGACGAGGGTGAGCTCGTGAGCTGCTATGTGACGCCGAGCAGGAAGGTCGAGATATCCGAGCTGGAAGAGCTCTACAGCAGCGCGTATGCCGACGAGCCGTTCGTCGAGGTTGTGCGGAGGCCGCCCGGGGTGAAGGAGGTGCGGGAGACGAACTGGTGCCGCCTGTTCGTCACCGCAGATCCACACACAGGCAAGGTGATCGCGTTCGCCGCGCTCGACAATCTGTGGAAGGGCACCTCCTCCCAGGCGGTGCAGAACCTCAACCTGATGTTCGGCCTGCAGGAGACGGAGGGGCTGCTGTGAGCGACCCGGACGCCCCGCAGTCCGCGGGTGTGCGGCCTGAGCGCCGCGAGGTGCGCCCGTTCTTCAGCTCGCGCTGGGCACCGTGCCCAGGGCATGTGGGCGAACTTCCGCGGAGCTCACCGCTGCCGGCCGGCTTCAGGGCCGCGGGCGTGGCGTGCGGGATGAAGCGAACCGGAGAGCTGGACCTCGGCCTGCTGCTCTGTGACGTCGAGCCGACGGCGAGCGCGGCCCGGCTCACGACGAGCGCGACCCCTGCGGCGCCCGTGCTGCTGTGCAGAGAGCACTGCGATCTGCGGGCCCTGCGCGCGGTGCTCGTGAACTCCGGCTGCGCGAACGCCGCGACGGGCAGCGCCGGTCTGCGGGCGGCGGCAAGCACCCAGGAGGCGTGCGCGAGTGCGCTTGGGCTCGCGAGCAGGCAGGTCGCTGTCGCTTCGACCGGTCAGATTGCGCTGGAGCTGCCCGTGCAGAGAGTGCTCGACGGAATTCCGGCGGCGATCGCAGGCCTGCGTGCCGAGGGAGCAGGCGATTTCCAGCGCGCGATCCAGACGACAGACGCCTTCGAGAAGCGGGCGAGCCTGACGGTCAGCCTTCCCTCAGGGGTGGTGTCGATGAGCGCGCAGTGCAAGGGCGCAGGGATGATCTCGCCGCGGTTTGCGACGATGCTCTGCTTCGTGGAGACGGATGCCGCGCTCGAGCCGGAGACTGCGGACCTGCTGCTCGGCGTGTGTGTGAAGCGATCCTTCGACCGGATCACCGTCGACGGGCAGCTCTCGACGAACGATGTCGCGCTGCTGATCTGCTCTGGGCGCTCAGGTGTGCTCGTCGCACCGGAGAGCGAGGACGAGCTGCGGTTCGGTGAAGCGCTCGACGCGCTGCTGCGCCAGTTGGCGCTCATGATCGTTGCCGACGGCGAGGGAACGAAGCGGGTTGGACGCGTGTTGGTGAGAGGCGGCGAGCGGGATGCGGTGGAGAGCGTTGCACGCGGCGTTGCGAACTCGCCGCTCGTGAAGACCGCGTTGCACGGGGCGGACCCGAACTGGGGGCGTCTCGTGCAGGCGGTGGGCGCTGCGCTTGCGGGTGCTGCGGGCGAGGAGCCTGCACACCTCGGGCTTGCGGGCGAAGGCCCTGTGGATCTCGGGCTCGCGGGCGAGGAGCCTGCACACCTCGGGCTCGCGGGCGAGAGCTCTGCGGATCGCGGTCCTGGGGAGGGAGAGCCTGCGCATCTGGGTGGAGTGGCCGTCGATCTGGTGATCGAGGGCATGAAGGTGTGCGCAGGCGGGGCGGCGATCGACTACGACGAGGAGCTGCTCGCGCGCGCCGTGCAGCGCGATGAGGTGGAGTACGAAATCCTGCTGCCAGGGCAGGGCGCGGAGGCGGAGGTGTTCTTCGCCGATCTGGGCCACGGTTATGTGACGATCAACGCGGAGTACACGACGTGAGAGACGTAGCGACGCTGCTGGAGGCGCTGCCATACATCCGGGACTTCCATCGCAAGACGGTCGTGATCAAGTACGGCGGCGCGGCGATGGAGGATCCTGTGCTGCGCGAGGAGTTTGCGCGGGATGTCGTTCTGTTGAAGTACGTCGGGCTGAACCCTGTCGTCGTCCACGGCGGCGGGCGCGACATCACCGCCTACATGCAGCGCCTCGGGCTGCCCGTCGAGTTCGTGGGCGGGCTGAGGGTCTCCGACGCGAGCACCGTCGAGATCGCGAAGATGGTGCTCGTCGGCAAGGTGAACAAGGAGATCGTGCTGCGCATCAACCGCCACGGCCAGCCCGCTGTCGGACTGTGCGGGGACGACGGCTCGCTGTTCCGCGTCTCGCGGAGGGGCGGCCCCGGTGGCGAGGACATCGGATTCGTCGGGCGGATCGAGAGCGTGAACGTCGATGTGCTCAACCACATCGCCTCCGATTACATACCGGTGATCGCCTCCGTCGGAGCGGACAGGGACGGCAGCTCCCACAACATCAACGCAGACGAGGCGGCAAGCGCGGTCGCGGCGGCGCTGCGCGCCTACAAGGTGCTCTTCCTCACTGATGTGAGCGGTTGGCTGCAGGATCCGGAGGATCCGGAGAGCCTGATCGCGACCGCGACCGCCGAGCAGGTGCGCGCCGCGCTGCAGCAGACATCAGGCGGCATGCGGCCGAAGCTCGAGGCGTGCGTAGAGGCGATCGACGGCGGCGTGAGCTCAGCCCACATCATCGACGGCAGGATCGCCCACTCGCTGCTGCTCGAGCTGTTCACCGACGCTGGGATAGGAACGAAGATCGGGGCGGCGCTTTGAGCGCGGGAGGTGCCCCCGAGCGCGCTGGCGGCGCCCCCGAGCGCGCTCGAGGTGCCCCCGAGCGCGGTGGCGGCGCCGTGAGCCTGTCGGAGCTGCAGTCGCTCGAGTCGGCCCACGTGATGCGCTCCTACGCACGGATGCCGGTCGAGTTCGTGCGCGGGCAGGGGGCGCTGCTGTGGGATGCGGATGGGCAGGAGTACCTCGACCTGCTGTGCGGCATCTCCGTCACCAACCTCGGCCACTGCCACCCTGAGATCGTCGCGGCGATCAGAGAGCAGGCCGGGGCGCTGATGCACGTCTCGAACCTCTTCTACACGGAGCCTGCGATGCGGCTTGCCGCGGCGCTTGCGGAGAGCAGCCTGCGCGGCAAGGTGTTCTTCTGCAACTCCGGTGCCGAGGCGAACGAGGCGGCGATCAAGCTGGCGAGGAAGGCGAAGCCCGGAGGTGGGATAGTCGTCGTCGAGGGGGCCTTCCATGGACGCACCTATGGCGCGCTGTCGGCGACCCCCCAGGAGGACAAGCAGGCGCCTTTTGCGCCGATGCTGCCGGGCTTCGAGGCTGTGCCCGCGCGCGCGGACGCGCTGGCGGCGGCGGTTGACGACCGCACTGCGGCGGTCCTGCTCGAGCCGATCCAGGGCGAGAGCGGCGTTCACGTGCTCTCCGAGGAGCTGCTGAGTGTCGCGCAGCAGGCGTGCGAGGAGCACGGCGCAGCGCTGATCTTCGACGAGGTGCAGTGCGGAATGGGGCGGACCGGCACGCTGTGGGCCTACGAGCAGACGGGCGTCGTGCCAGATGCGATCACCTCCGCAAAGGCGCTTGGCGGCGGCCTGCCGATCGGCGCTCTGATCACGGGGCCGGCTCTCGCCGAGGTCTTCGCGCCCGGCGATCACGGCTCGACCTTCGCGGGCGGCCTGGTGACGGCCGCCGCGGCGCTTGCTGCACTGAGGCTGACGCGGGATGAGGCTCTGTTGCGCGGCGTGCGTGAGAAGGGGGCGATGCTCGCGGAGGGGCTTGCCCAGCTGCCGCACGTCGCCTCCGTGAGGGGCAGGGGGCTGATGCTCGCCTGCGAGCTGACGGTGAGCGCGCCGGCGGTCGCTCGGAACGCACTGCTTTCGCAGCGGCTCGTCGTGAACGCGACCGGCCCGAGCACCCTGCGCCTGCTGCCTCCCCTGATCGTGACCGACGATCAGCTCGAGGAGGCGCTGCGCCGCCTGCGCGCCGCGATCGCCCTCTGAGCACGAGCCGCGGCCCCCTCGCCCCGCACAGCCGCGCGCGGCAGGGCGGCGACCAGCGGGATCGTGAGCGGCGGGGGGCGACCAGGGGGATCGTGAGCGGCGGGCGTTCGTGAGCCGCCGCGAGGGCGCTTGACATTCGCGCACTGGGCGCTCCTGCTGTGGCAGCGGTGACGGTCGGCTCGACAGGCGGTAGCCTTCTGCGCCGATGGCACTCGAAGATCAGCGTCTGCCTGCCCGCACGGCTAGCTATGAGGCCGACCCCGATGCGGTCGGGCGCGTGCTGCTGCTCTACTCGGGGGGGCTCGACACGAGCGTGATGCTGAGGTGGATCCAGGAGCGCTATGGCGCGGAGGTCGTGACGCTCACCGTCAACCTCGGCCAGCCGGGCGAGGACTATGGGGTGATCGAGGGCAAGGCGCGCGCGCTTGGGGCGCGCGAATGCCACATCATCGACGCTCGCGATCAGTTTGCTTCTGAGTTCATCCTTCCCGCGATCAAGGCGAACGGGCTCTACGGTGAGGGGTACCCGCTGTTCACGGCGCTTGGCAGGCCGCTGATCGCCAAGCTCGCTGTGGAGACGGCGCGGCGCAGCGGCTGCGACACGATCGCCCATGGGTGCACCGGCAAGGGCAACGACCAGGTGCGCATCGAGGCGACCGTCGCAACCCTCGCCCCAGAGCTGGGGGTGATCGCGCCGGTGCGCTCCTGGCAGATGGGAAGAGACGAGGAGATCGCCTACGCACGTGAGCACGGCATACCGGTGAAGGGCGGGACGGAGGTCGCCCCCTATTCGATAGATGACAATCTCTGGGGCCGATCCTCTGAGGGCCGGTGGATCGAGGACCTCGGCCATCCCCCAGAGCAGGACGTCTTCCAGCTCGTCACCCCGCCGGAGAGGGCACCTGAGGATCCGCAGGAGGTGACGATCGAGTTCGAGCGCGGCGTGCCCGTCGCACTCGACGGCCACCGCATGGGGCTCGTGCGCCTGCTTGAAGAGGCTGCAGCCATCGGGCAGCGCCATGGGATCGGGATCGTCGACCACATCGAGGACAGGATCGTCGGTCTGAAGGTGCGAGACATCTACGAGGCGCCGGCCGCGACGCTGATCCTCACCGCTCATCGGGAGCTCGAGCGGCTCGTGAGCACGATCCACCAGAACCGCTTCAAGCGGCGCCTCGACGAGGAGTGGGCGTATCTCGTCTATGCGGGCCTGTGGTGGGAGCCGCTGCGCAGCGACCTCGACGCCTACATGGAGGCGGCGAACGCGCAGGTCAGCGGTGTGATCACGCTGAAGCTCTACAAGGGCCTCGCGAGGGTGATCGCGCGGTCCTCCCCAAACGCCGTCTACGACGCGAGCCTGGCGAGCTTCGCGGAGTCGGGAGGCCTGTTCTCGCAGTCCGCGGCGCCAGGATTCGTCGAGCTGTTCTCGCTGCAGTCGCGGATGGCCTGGCGGGTGCGCAATCGCTCCTGACGGCGGCACTGTCCGCCGCAGGCCGTACCCTGAGGCGATCGTGAGCATGCGAGAGGAGGATCTGCCCGGTGCAGGGCGCCCACCGGCGGACGTCGACGGCGATTCGCTGCTTGAGCCGACGGTGAGACGAATAGAGGTGCCAGGCGATCCGATCCTCGTGCGGCGGGCTGAGAAGGCGGAGGCTGCGGCGCAAGCGCTCGAGGAGCATCTGAGCAGGATCCAGGCCCGGCTCGAGGAGGCTGAGCGGGAATGCGAGCAGGCCTCGCGCGGTCTCGGTGAGCGGGAAGAGCAGCTTAGGCTCGCCTCCGAGCGGCTCGCGAGTGGTGAGCGCGAGCTGCACCTCGTCACGAGTCGGCTCAGCGAACGGGAGGAGGAGGTGCGGGTCGTATCCGCGCGTCTCGCTGAGCGGGAGCGGGAGCTGCAGCAGCTGACGGAGCGCCTCCTGGTGAGGGAGGCCGATCTGCGTCGAGCCGAGATCGAGATCAAGCGCCGGCTCGACGGGCTGGAGGAGCGCGTCGTCGAGGTTCAGCGCGAGCTCACAGATGAGCGCACTGCGCGTGAGGGTGCCGAGCGGGAGCTCGAGGAGGTCCGCGCCGCGCTGCGCAGGACGGAGGGGCTCGTCGGCGAGCTGAAGGAGCTTGCGCACCGGCTGCGCGGCGCCCTCACCTCGACTGCCGCGACCGCCGCCGTGCCCGGAGCGCCTGCACCGCCCGACTCTCACGCCGCTTCGCCGGCAGCTCCCGTTGCGTCGGAGGCCGCGACCGCCTCACCACCTGCCGGGCCGACCGCGGTCGCTGCAGGCACCTCTTCGTCTCGACAGGGTGGGCAGGGCGCAAGCGACGCCGCCGAGGAGCAGGCGAGGCGAGCGCAGATGGCCGATGCGCTGGCGAGCGCGGTCGAGCGCCTGCGGGCACGGGTCGCTGCGGTCGGTGAGATGCACGACAGTCGCGCCTGGGCATCGGAGCAGGAGCAGCAGCTGGGCAGCGCGCCCTCCCTCTCGGCGAGATCTGTGGAGCAGCGCGGGCGAGGCGCGCTGAGCGAGCTCGGCGCAGCATCGCCCTTCATCCCCGCACCGGCGGAGGCCTCCGACGGTGCCTCGAACTGGCTTGCGGGGGCGATCAGACGCCTGGCAGAGCACCGAGACCCGCGGCTCGCCGCCGAGCTCGTGCTCGAAATCCTGCCAGCGCAGGCGAAGGTGATCCCAGGGAGGCTGCGCTACCTCGCGCGCATCGCGGAGATCGGCCAGTACGCGGTGACGCTCGCGGGAGGAGAGGGCAGCGCCAGTCCCGCGCCTGGCCGAGTGGGGCGAAGGTCGGCCGCGTTCGTTCTCGAAGGGTCGGCGGCGTCGTTCGCGGAGGTGGCAGCAGGAGGCGCCTCTGGGGTGCCGCCGGCGGGGTTGAGGATCGCCCGCGGCAGGCGACGCGCGCGGCGGCTGTTTCAGGCGATGCACGCCCCCGTGAGCCTCGCACAGCTCCAGCGGGCTGGCATCAGCATCTGGCCCGGCCTTCTGCTCGCCGCGTTCGTCGAGTCGATCGACCCCGCCTGGACGGCGGGCGAGCGCGTCGGCATCGGCTTCCTCATAGAGGCCCAGACGCAGACACGGTTGTATCTGCAGATCAATGATGGCCAGCCTCCTGCGCTCAGCAGGGTGGCCCTCGATGCCGATCTCGAGCTCGACGTGAACGTGCGCGCCGCCGAGCGCGCATTCATGGCGATGTTCGCCGGCGAGAAGCTTCCCGAGGGCTGCGAGGTGCTGCTCGAAGGGGAGATCACAGCTCTCCAGAGGCTGCTGGCGTGGACGGATCGGGTGCAGGGCATCCGCCGCCTGCACGCTTAGTATCCCTGTCGTGAGCAAGCCCGCCTGCGTTCATCTGCACGTCCACTCCGAGTACTCGCTGCTCGATGGTGCGTGCAAGGTGGAGGCGCTCGCTGCGCGGGCTGCGCAGTTCGAACAGCCCGCCCTCGCGCTCACCGACCATGGGGTGATGAACGGCATGGTCGAGCTGCAGAAAGCATGCGGCAGGCACGGGGTGAAGCCGATCTTCGGCTGCGAGGTCTATCTCGTCGATGAGGTGCCAGGGGGCTCGCCTGGTGGCAAGGTGGAGCGCAACCATCTCACCCTCCTCGCAGCAAGCGACGCCGGCTATCGCAACCTCGTGCGTCTCAGCTCAGCCGGCTTCTTGGAGGGGCTGCGGCGCGGCAAGCCGACCGTGACGATGCAGCAGATCGCAGCCCACGGCGACGGACTGATCGCGCTCACCGGCTGCCTGGCCTCCCGCTTCTGCCAGCGGCTCGCTGAAGAGAGAAGCGATGATGCCCGCCAACACGTAGATGAGCTGCGTGGCGCGCTCGGTGCCGAGAACGTGTACTTCGAGCTGCAGAAGAACGGCCTCGCGCTGCAGGACAAGTGCAACGAGGGGATCGTGAAGATAGCGCGCGAGATGGGCGGCAGCCTCGTCGGCACGGGCGACGTCCACTATCTGCGCCGCGAGGATCATGCACACCACACCGCGCTG
>JAJYUP010000182.1 GCA_021792455.1 Actinomycetes bacterium
TGTAGCCGCTCCCGCCGAACACCTGCACCGCGTCGGTGCTCGCCTCCGCCGCCGCACAGCAGGCGGCGGTCCTCGCCGCGAGGGCGGCCAAACGGCCGCCCCCACCCGCCAGCGCCATCTCCTCGGAAGGGGAGAGGCGCCCCGCACGGGCGGCCATCTCGATGCCGGCGAGCATGCTGCGAACGGCGTCCCGCTCGCCAATCGGCACGCCGCCCTGGCTGCGCTCGGCGGCGTAGGAGCCGGCGAGCTGGAGCGCCCGGCGCGAGATGCCGCGCGCGATCGCCGCCACGCCGGCGTCGAGCAGGGCGAGCGCCGCGCCGACGCCGGGCAGCACGCTCCGGGCGCACGCCGCCTCGGCGACCCTCGCGTCCGTCAGGGTGGCGGTGGCTGCGGGAGCGCCCCGCAATCCGAGCTGTTCCCTCACCGGCGCAAGCGCGAGGCCCGGCGTCGCCTCCACCCTGCAGAAGGCCGCCGTCTCCTCCCTGGTGATCAGGAGGAGGCCTGCGGCGCCGTGCGCGGCCGGCACGCAGCGCGCGAGCCCGCTCGCCCTGTGCACTCCGTCACGCTCGGCGAGCGTTATCTCGCCCCCCGCCGGAGCCGGCGCGAGCAGGACCGTGAAGCGCTCCGCGGGCGCTGCGCGCCGCAGCGCGGACTCGGGCAGCGCGGCGAGCGCGACGTTGCACAGCAGCGCGCACAGCGCGAGGCCGCCCTCGCCGGTCGCGAGCTCCTCGACTGCAGCCAGCAGGTCGTGAGCTGACAGGCCGACTCCTCCGAAGGCCTCCGGCAGCAGGGCTCGATCGAGGCCGACACCGCTCAGCGCCGCCCAGGCTGAGTGCCACGCATCGCTCTCGCCGGCGTCGATCGCGGCGGCGCGGGGTTGAAGCTCGCGAGAGGCGATCTCGCGGGCCAGCCGGCGGATCTCGCCGCTCTCGGCCCCCGAGATCGCCCCCAGGGAGTCGGTGAACGGTTCGCTCACGCCGCGCCCCGGTGCCGCGCCGATGGAACGATCTCCATGACATCTCCCGCGCACAGGCCCCGGTGGACCTCGAGGCGGTTGAGCTGGTTGGTCCCCTCGTAGATCTGGGTGAGCTTCGCGTCGCGCCAGAGCTTCTGGAGCTCCGCGCGCACAGGATCGTCGGTGAGGCCGACCACCTCCAGTGCGCGGCGGCTCACCCGCATCGCCACGTCTGCTCCCCGCGCCTTCGCCATGGACGAGATCGCCAGAGAACGGGTGGCCGTCCGAGCGTCGGTCTTGCGGCGCAGGAAGCTCGCGGCGGCTTCGCGCGCCGCGGGAGTGCTCAGCAGGCTGCGCATCGGACGCGCCCGCCGCCACGAGACGGGAATGCGGTTGTAGAGCCGCATCATGGGATGGCGCAGGGTTCCGCCGAGCGCTTCGAGGTCGAGCACGAGCGCGGCGTCCATGTAAGCCTGCCGGGCGAGATGAATCTCCTCGTGCATCTCCGCCAGCGCCAGCTGGACGTGCTGACGCTCGAGCAGCCTGCCGCCGTCGCTCGTGCTCTGCAGCCAGGCCAGCAGCCGCTCGTAGGCGCCGCGCGCTGTCCCGGTGGCAATCGCCGCGACGCCTGGGCGCGAGGTCGCCATCGTCATCAGCGTGATCGGCATGCCGTCCCCAGGCCGGCCGATCACCGCCTCGTCGGGCACGAACACCTCATCGAGAGCCAGCTCCGCGGCGGGGCAGGCCCGCTGGCCCATCTTGTGCTCGACCCGGCTGACCGAGAAGCCCTCGCTGCGCGAGTCGAGAAGGAAGCAGGTCCACGTGTCCGCCGGATCTCGCGGATCGGTCGGCATGAACACCGTGATCCATCGGGCCACGCTGCCGTTGGAGATGAAGCGCTTGGCTCCGCTCAGGCGATAGCCGCCCGGCACCCGGCGCGCAGCGCTCGTGATCCTGGCCCGCCTCATCAGGCAGGTGTCCTCGACGTCCGTGCCCGCCTCGGGCTCGGTGATGGCGAGCGCCATCAGGATCGGCTCGCCGCGCAGCTCGGCGTCCGCTATCTCCCGCAGCAGTCCATCCCAGTGTCCGATCGATCCGGTGACGAGCAGCGGGCACGCCCCCAGCGCGTGCGCCCCGAAGATGTTCGCGATGCCCGGGCACGCGGCGCACAGCTCCTCCATCACGATCACGCCGTGCGTGAGCAGGCCCCCCACGCCGCCCGCCTGGCGCGGGATGAGCACGCTCAGCATCCGGTATGCAAGCCCAGCGCGGACCACCTCCCAGGGGAAGTGATTGGGATCCGAGCCCGCCAGCCGGTCGATCTCCATCGCGCGCGGTCGCACATGCGTCTCTGCGAACTCACGCGCGCGGGCATGCGTCTGCTCCAGCCCGTCGAGCACGCGTCGGCCCGCGCGGGCGCTCAGCAGCAGCCCTGGGAAGGACTGGGTGAGCGGAATCTGTGCGGTGTCCGGCACGCTGAGCTCTGTTCGGGTCCTCTCCGTGCGCCACAGCTTCCCAGCGCGATCGGCCCGGGGGAATCCGACGTTTGTAGGGTGAGCCGCCGCGGCCGCGGCGCCTTACACTGCGCCGGAAGGCAACCCTCACCGAGAGGAGAAGAGATGGGCAGGGACGAGTGGATCGCGGCGTTCGCGGCACAGGCCGGCCTCAGGCCACCGAGCCCGGAGCAGATCGAGGGCATCCTCGAGCTCGCCGGCACAGCCGCTCACGCCTCTGAGCGGACCGCCGCGCCGGTCGCAGCGTGGCTGGCGGGTAGGAGCGACAGGCCGCTCAGCGAGCTGAACGAGGCGGCCCGGCTCATCTCCGGCTGACCCGCCACGAACCGCCCATCCCCGATCGGGGCCCCACGCCGCGCCCGGCGCCTCCTCGCGCCGCCCAGGAGCTGCTCCGGCCGTCAGCGTGCGCGACGGCTTCGATCAGCTCGCCCCCGCGCGCTCGCCCCAAGCGCGCGATCGACGAACGGGGCGAGCAGTCGCCCTGCGGCCGCGGCCATGGCCTGCGGAGAGTCGCTTGGCGAGGTCAGGTAGCTGATCGCCAGGCGCACGAGCGACTCGGCCAGCAGATGGACGTCCTGCTCGCGGGAGTCCGGCCAGCTCTCGCCGATGGCGAGAGCCAGCCGCCCGGAGGCCCACTCGAGCACCGGCAGGCCCCGCGTGGTGAGCAGCGGCAGCGTGCCTCTCGTGCCGTCGTCGCTGAGCAGCACGCTCACCATCGGATCCTCGGCGGCTCGCCTGAGGAACACCTCGAGGCCGGCGCAAACGGCGGCGTGGGGATCCTCGGCGTGCTTGCGCACAGCGCTTTCGACCGCGTCGAGGAAGCGTTCGCCCTCGTGGATGACGAACGCCTGAGCGAACGCTTCGCGGCTGCCGAACCGCTTGTAGAGCGTCTGACGGCTGACGCCCGCGGCGCGCGCGATGTCGGCCATCGGGATGTCCGACCAGCCGCGCTCCGCGAGCAGGTCGCGAGCGGCCGCGAAGAGCATCTCGCGCAGCAGGTCCCGCACGACCTCGACATAGCGCGGCCGCTCATTCGCGACGGGCGCGGTGGCGTTCGCGGCAGATGGCGCGCTGCGCATGGATGGAAGCTCCTCGTAGCCGATCAGACGCTCAGGGACGCTGACAATATAGCGGGACCCGTCCACCGATCCAACACGCGAGAGGCAGTTGTCGCGATCGCTTACGCGCCGCGCGCCAGCGAGGCGCGGCTCCCCCAGATCGTGGAGGTTTTCTCATGCCGCTCGGGCCTCGCGGTTGACGGCGCTCGTCTTGCGCACCACGAGCAGGGCGGAACATCAGCCCGCCCCTCTCAGAAGCTCAGGACCCTCTCGGCCCAGAGCGTCCCTCCCGTCACGTCTGCAGGTCACGAAGCCTGGCCCCCGTCGCTGCGCTCGGATGAGACCAGCAGGCTCTTGGACCGCATGCAGCCGATGTTCACGCAGGTGCTGCGGGTCGCACCTGAGCACGCGATCACGCCGCGATGACTCACTTGGGAGCACAAGCCTGCGACATCTTACGGTGTTCTAAGACTACATGCTTAGAAGCTCTTCCTATAGGATGGCCGGGTCTTGTTCGGCCCGACTCTCCAACCAACCGCCGAGCCCGTCATCCGCCGCATGAGGGTTGACGGGCTCGGTGCTCCACCGTCTCATGTGGATGCGGTGCCGTTTGGCTGTCTTGGTGTGGCACCGCTCGCGCGTGGGTCGAGTGGTCTATGGCAGTAGCTCAGGCGCTTGCCGCCGCCGGACTGACAGTCATTCTCGCCGGGATCCTCGGCCCTCTCGCGAGCGGCTCGCTGCGCGCAGCTCTCGCCGCACAGTCGGCCGGCATCGCGCTGCTCGGTCTCGCAGGAGCCTGGGTGCTCGCGTCTGGGCACCC
>JAJYUP010000183.1 GCA_021792455.1 Actinomycetes bacterium
GAAGTGCTGAGCGAAGCTCTAACGCTCGCGGCAAGCCGCGCAGGCGGGATCGCCTTCGACTACCTCTTCCACTTCGACGGCGGATCGCCCCCATGGGTGAGCGCCCTGACGCAGGGCACGGCGATCGAGGCGTTCGCACGCGCCGGCGCAGTGCTGGCGCAGGCCTCCTTCACGGAAGCGGCGACCAGAGCGCTGGGCATCTTCGAGCGCCCGCCGCCGGCGGGCGTGCGCGCGCGAACGCCAGGGCCAGGCGGCGAAGGCATCGACGGCGTCGAATACCTCGAGTACAGCTTCGCCCCAGGCGAACACATCCTGAACGGCTTCATCCAGTCGCTCGTCGGCCTCTACGAATACGCGCATCTGACGGGCTCCGAGCTTGCGCAGCGCCTGTTCGAGGAAGGCGACGCAGTTGCCCGCGCAGAGGTCCCCCACTACGACACAGGCGCCTGGTCGATGTACAACCAGAGCTATGAATCGCCGCTCGGCTACCACGAGCTCTTGACGGAATTCCTGGAGCACCTCTGCGAGCTGACGGAGCAGGGGCTGCCCCTGGGAGGCGAAGGCGCGCAAGAAGCGTCACAGCCGGCATCGACGAGCTCAGCGCAATCCGCTCCACCAGCGGCCGGCGGCGCCCCCGCCGCCGGCGAGAGCCCAATCCCAGGCGATGAGGTCTACTGCACCGAAGCGGAACGGTTCGCCTCCTATCTGGACACCCCGCCCGTGATCACGCTGCTGACCCACCGGCTGAAGGCGGGCAGGAGGGCGGGCGTGATGTTCTCGCTGTCGAAGATCTCGACGATCAGCCTGACGGTGAGGCAGGGCGCGAAGGTGGCGTGGAGCAACAGCGCGACGGTCGAAGGCGGCAGGCCCCGCCTGCTGTGGGTGACGCCAGACCACGGCGGCACCTTCACGGTCCAGGCGGTCGCAACCGACCTGGCGGGCAACGAAGCGAGCACCTCTGGGACGATCGAGGTGGCAGGTCCTGCGGGGCGCCACCGGCACGGGAGGCGCAGGCGAGCTGCGAGAGGGAGGCGCAGGCGAGCTGCGCGAGGAAGTCGGAGCGACACGCGCAGGACGGGAAGGTGAGCGCGAGAGCTGCCCTTCGCGCGAGACCGCTTCTTACATTCTTTTGCCACAGCGTTTAGGTGCGCTCGATCGTGAGCGCGTTCGATGGTCTCGATGTCATCGCTTCGCCGAGGCAGAGACCGCGCAGCCGGAGCAGAGCAGCCGCAGCGCGGCGGTGGGATGGCGCCGTCGCAATCCGCTGCCGGGCGGCAGGCCCCACAGCGCGGCGGTGGGATGGCACCTTCTCGAAGCCCCGCTGGGCGGGGGACCTCGAGGCCCGCGGCAGGCAGGAGGCTGTCGCGCCGCTGGCCTGAGCTGCTGCTGGGAGCGCTGTGCATTGGTGTGATCGCGTTCGCAGTGAGCTCGATCGGCAGCTCCTCGGCGAGCACGACCTCTGTGCAGCGCACGGCTGAGGCGACACGCGGGGTCGTGCAGTCGACGATATCCGGCAGCGGCAAACTCGAAGCGGCGAAGCAGGTGGACCTGAGCTTCGGCGCCTCAGGGGAAGTGACAGGCATCTACGTGAAAGCGGGCGAGCGCGTGAGCAGGGGCGAGGTGCTAGCTCGGATCGACGCAAGCTCAGCTGACGCTTCGCACCGCCTGGATCGGCCTTCTCTCCCACAGGCTGCGAAGCGCCCTGACGATCCTCGGCGTGACGATCGGCGTGAGCTCGGTGATCATCCTGATCGCGGTCGGCAGAGGATCCTCAGACGCGGTTCAGAAGAGCATCGACGAACTCGGCTCGAACACCCTGACCGTGAGCGCAGGCCCCCGCCTGCTGAGAGCGGGCTTCCTCGCCGCCTCAGTGAAGCTCGAAGAGGCCGACGTCGAAGCGCTGCGCAACAAGGCGAGGAATCCGGCTATCGAGGCGGTCGCCCCGGTGCTGAACGTCACCGGCGCTGAAATGCTCTACGAAGACTCGAGCTTCGAAGCCTCCGACCTCATCGGCACGACCCCCGCCTATGCGCGCGCGCACGACTACACGATCGCGGCAGGGTCGATGTTCACGGCAGCGCAGCTGAAGGAACACGCACGCGTGCTCGTGATCGGCCCTGAAGTCGCCGACGAACTGTTCCGGGGGCAGAGTCCCCTCGGCAAGACGGTGCAGGTGAAAGGGAACAGCTTCGAGATCATCGGCATCACGAAGGCGAAGGGCTCGAGCGGCGCAGGCAGCGAGAACGGCATCGTGATGGCGCCGATCACGGCTGTGGAAGGCAGGCTCGCCGGCTACGGCGAAGTGAGCTCGATAACGGTGCAGGCGGCAAGCAGGAAGCTCGTCGCCGCCGCGGAATCGGAGGCCCTCGCAACCCTCGACGCCAGGCATGACGTGAGCGAAGGGATAACGGTGACGAACGAGGCCTCGATCATCGAAGCGTCGAGCTCGAGTGAAGGTGTGTTCACGACCCTGCTGACGTGGGTGGCGGCGATCTCCCTGCTCGTCGGCGGTATCGGGGTGATGAACATCATGCTCGTGAGCGTGACGGAGCGCACCCGCGAGATCGGCATCCGCAAGGCGCTCGGAGCACGTCGCAGCGACATCCTCGCCCAGTTCTTGACCGAGGCGCTGCTCGTCTCCGCGCTTGGCGGGGCGCTCGGGATCCTGATCGGCCTGATTGGCAGCGAGTTCGAGATCGCGGGCGTTGCGCCCGCGGTCGCGCCATATTCGATCGGCCTCGCCGCCGCCGCCTCGCTCGGGTCCGGACTGTTCTTCGGCACGTACCCCGCGGCGCGCGCCGCGACGCTGCGCCCGATCGAAGCCCTGAGATTCGAGTAGCAGGCCAGCCGACCGCGAAGCGCGTGAGGAGAAGCACGAGCGATGACACGAGAGGACGAGACGATGATCGAGCAGGAGGACTGGGGCGAGGAGGAGACGCAGGAGCTCCCGCCGCGCCCGCGCAACCGGCTGGCGCATCCGCTGCCGATCGCGCTGATCGCCGTGCTGATCGGCGGGCTCGGCTTCCTTGCCGGCGTGCTCGTGCAGAAGGGCAGCGAAGGAGGCGGCTCTCTGAGCGCGAGGGTGCGGGGCGTTCCGAATCTTTCGGGTGCAGGAGCAGGCTCGAGCTCAGGCAGCTCCACCTCGGCGGCAAGCCGCTTCCCTGCATTTGCCGGCAGCGGCTCTGCGATCACCGGGACCGTCACGGCCGTGCACGGTGAAACCCTCTATGTGAAGGACGCCGAAGGCGCAGTGATCGAAGTGAAGGCGGCCGCAGGCTCGACGATCACGCGTGAGGCGAAGGCGAGCAGCGGCGACATCCACCCTGGCGACAGGGTGGTGATCGAAGGCTCGAAGTCGGGTGCGAGGGTGAAAGCGAGCTCGATCAGGGCAACGGAAAGCGGCGTGGAAGCGGCGGCGGGGTTCGCGCCCGGCTTCCGCGCAGCCGGAGCCTCCGCCAGCCGCACGAGCTCGACCGAATCGTCGCTGTTCGGCGAATGAGGCGGCGGGCGCAGAGGCAGCGAGCGCACCGACTAGATGTGAATCGAGACGAGGAGAAGCAGATGCGCGCAAGGCACAGCAGAGAAGACGGCAGACGGTTCACGATGCCCGCGGCGGCCGCGCTGGCGCTGTCCGCGGCGCTGCTGCTCGCCGGCTGCGGGAGCAGCGCCAAGAGCGGCGGCAAGGCGAAGGTTGCAAGCGCATCGAGCGTCGCGTTCAGTGCGAGCACGCAGGCATGCCTGAAGGAACACGGCCTCAGCCTGCCGGCGCACCGAGGCGGCCACGCGCCCGGCGGCGGCCCTGGGTTCCTGTTCCCACGGGAAGGCGCACCGCCGGCGGGCACCGCGAGCGAGCATGGAGCGCCGCCGAGCTTCGCGGCGGGCAGCGCGCAGCGCGCGAAGCTTGCGAAGGCGCTGAAGGCGTGCGGCGTGAAGTTCCCGGTAAACCACTCAGGTGCCTCGAGATTCCGGCCGCCGAACACGAGCTCGGCCGCATTCCGCAAGCAGGTGACCGAATACGTCGCATGCATCCGCAAGCACGGATACGACATGCCTGAACCGAACTTCTCCGGGAAGGGCCCGGTGTTCAGCTCATCCGAGGTCAACCGCGAAAGCGCGACGTACAGGAGCGCGAGCGCCGCCTGCTCGAGCCTGCTGCGCGCTCCGGCGCGAGCTGGTTGACGCGTATCAGGCATCGCCGCCTGAGCAGCCCCCCTTCCCCGGCTCATTCGGAGGCCGGGGCGCCGGAGAGGGGGGACGCCCCGGCCTCTTTGGTTCCTGCGCGCCGCCGGAGAGGTGGGTGCGGCGCACAAGCGCT
>JAJYUP010000184.1 GCA_021792455.1 Actinomycetes bacterium
CAGCCTGAACGCCACGGCGCGCGGTCTGGACGTATGACTCGATGATTCCCTCGATCTCGCCCGCAGTGAGCGCCCTCGGCACCGTGCGGTAGACGCTCGGCGGCGCGATCGGCGAGGGTGCGACAGGGGTCTGTCCGTCGATGATCTTCGGGCTGGTCTGCCGCCCTGCGTGACAGATCTGCAGTCCAGGCGTGGTGCCCGTGTCCCTGAGCGCGTCCGCAAGGCGAGCGAGCGGCGCGATGAACCGGTCGTCCCAGAGCCAGGGCTGGCTGGGCTCCGCTCTTCCAAGCGGATCTGGGCAGGCCATCGGCACCCAGGTGAGGCCGAAGCCCCGCGCTCGCGGCGTGATGTAGGCGAAGTAGTCCTCCTGCGGGATTCCGCGAACGAACCCGAAGTTGACCGTGTGTGGGGCGATGATGAGCCGGTTGGCGAGCGTGAGCGGGCCGAAGGCGATCGGCGCTGCCAAGATCTCCGCTGCTGGTGCAGGCGCCTTGGGCGGGGCCTGAGGCGCGTGGTCTGGTGGTGGCTGTGGGGTGTGCTGATCCACGGGGGCTGAGGAGATGTGGGCTGAGCCGCTGCGGCTCCGCAGTGCCGGCAGCCTGCCACAGCGCAGCCAGCCTGCGACAGCGCAGCCAGCCCGCCACGGCGACGTCAGCCTGCGGCAGCGCGGTCAACCCGCCGCAACAGAGACAGCCTACTAATCGTTTGGTAGATTATCACGGCGCCCATGATCCGCTGGCCGGCTGCGATAGGCGCGGCGCTTCGGCTTGAGCGGACGCATGAGGAACTCAGGGCGGCGCTGTCCCTCTGGCCCGCGGGTCGCCTTCGCCATCGCAAGCCACTCCCTGTAGACCTGCCGCGAGCGGCTGCGGTCAACGTAGACATCGCCATAGCGATCCTCGCCGCGGGCGCGCTCGATCCGGACGACCTGCAGCCAGCAGTGCATGCCCGACCAGGGGTCAGGCTGCACGGCAAACGCGAGGTTCTGGTGCACCCCTGGGTCGTCCCAGTCGATGCGGCTGGAGTCCGGGTCAGACGACGGAAAGGGTGCAACTGGGGTCTTGTAGCGCAGCAGCCAGCTCTGAGGTCCGTGAGGGTGCGTGATCTCGACGCGCCCAGAGACCCAGCGACTGCCCTCGCCCTCGTGCAGCCGCCAACGTCCCATGTGATGGCTGAGCGCGCACACCCCAGGCCTGATCGCCTCCGTCGCCCAGGCGCGCGCGACGAAGTGGCCGATGCGCGTGCTGACTCGGATGAGGTCTGAGCTCTCGATCTGAAGGCGCTGTGCGTCGGCGCGGTTGATCCACAGGGGGTGCGAGTTTGCGATCTCGTTGAGGTACTTCGCGTTGCCAGAGCGCGTGTGCACGAGCACCGGCAGCCGGAAGGTCGGCACGAGCACGAGCTCCCCCGAGTCGAGATCGATCTTGCGGCGTGCGACGTGTGACTCGATGCTGCCCGGTGTGGCGTACTGAGGCCAACCCCAGTCGGCCATCGTCGTCGAATACAGCTCGAGGCGGCGGGAGGGCGTCGGCCAGCCTCGCGTGACCGTACCGTCCTCGTGCCGGACCGCAACAGACCCAGCCTCGCCGACGAGCGGAGGCACGCTGTCGAGGTCGACGGCGAGGCGGTGGACGCCATGCTCGTCGACTGTCGTCTCCGCGAGCTCCCGCTCATCGACGCGCTCCTCGTCGAGGTGGTGGATCGACTCCCCTGCAGAGACGACTCCGAACTTGCGCATGTACTCGAGCGGAGTGAGGCCAGCGGCGGCCGCCTTCTCCGGCAGCCCCGGCACGCTGTGCTCGAACATCCAGCGGTAGTACTCCTCGACGGTGATCTTCTCACGAGGACGGTAGGGCGACTCGAAGTGCCTGCGGATGCCAAGCGCCCCGTCAGGGTCTATGCGCCAGGAGAGCTCGAAGAGGAACTCCGTCTCCTCCCACACCTCGCCAGGGTTGGCGTGGCGGGTGTCAGCGACCTGCTGGCCGAGCTTTTCCATCGCAACCCGACGCACCGGCTGGCGGAACCCAAGCCATTGGCCTGAATGGGTCTCGTAGGACATCGTGTCGTGCCGCTCAGCAGCATGACCCATCGGCAGCACGTAGTCTGCGAACTCTGCGGTCTCAGACCACGTCGGCGTGAGCGCGACGTGCAGGCCGACTCGGTCCTGGTCACAGAGGACCTGCATCCAGCTGAAGCCGTCAGGAGCGGTCCAGATCGGGTTCCAGACGCGCGAGAAGTACACGGCGAGGCGTCCCCTGCCGTCCTCGAGGAAGTGAGGCAGCAGGATCGACATCTCGTTCGTGGACATCGGGTACTCCGCCGGCCAGGTGAGCTCGTTCCAACGCTCTGACGCAGGAGGCTCATGCGGCCCGGCGGGGATGATCTTGTTCCAGCCGTTCGGGCTCGTCCCGCCGATGCCGCCGACGCTGCCTGTGAGCGCGAGCAGGAACCACATCGCCCGCGCAACCTGCCAGCCGCCGAGGTTCCCGGCGCATGCCGAGCGCCACACGTGCGCAGCGAGCCTTCCTTGGCAGCGCGCTATGAGGTGAGCGGCCTCTTCGATCGCGCCTGGATCGATGTCCGCCTCCGCCGCTGCGTACTCGAACGTGTATCCCTCGTAGTCGGCCTCCAGGCAGGACAGGAAGGAGTCGAAGTCGGTCGGCTGGTGAGGATGGAGGCGAGCCATGTAGGTCCGCCAGTTGACCCAGCGACGGACGTGGCGCTCGTCGATCTGTCGGGTGCGGATGAGGTGTGAGGCGATCGAGAGCAGGATCGCCGCCTCGCTGCCCGGCCACGGTGACAGCCACAGATCAGCCTTGGAGGCCGTGTTCGACAGCCGCGGGTCGATGACTATGACCTTCGCGCCGCGAGCTTGGCCCTCGAGGATCCGCTGGGCATGCGGGTTGAAGTAGTGGCCGCTCTCGAGGTGGCTGGAGAGCAGGAGGATGACATTTGCGTTGGCGTGATCAGGGCTTGGCCGGTCATACCCGGCCCAGAGCGAGGTTCCAAGCCTCGCGCCGGCGGAGCAGACGTTCGTGTGCGAGTTGTAGCCGTCGATTCCCCACGCTTGAAGGGTGCGCTCCTGAAAGCCGTCCTCCCCTGGGCGCCCGACGTGGTACATGACCTGCTCGTGACGATCCTCGATGATCGCCTGACGGATCCGTGCGGCGATGTCATCGAGCGCCTGATCCCAGCTGACGCGCCGCCACCGCCCACCCCCGCGCTCGCCGACGCGTGCGAGCGGATAGAGGATGCGCTCCGGATCGTTGATCTGGTTGATGGTCGCGGGCCCCTTGGCGCAGTTGCGACCCCTGGATCCAGGATGAGCCGGGTTGCCCTCGAGCTTCTTGATCGAGAGGTCGTGACGATCGACGTAGGCGAGCAGCCCACATCCAGACTCGCAGTTGAAGCAGATCGTGGGTACGAGCATGTAGTGCCTGGCGAGCTTGCGGGGATGAGCCTTCGCGTCGAAGGCGACGTGGTCGTCCCACTGCTCAACGGGCGGATAGCTCGAGAGCTGCTCGTGGCTGCGTGCGCCCGGCAGCGGGGGCTGCGTGCTCGAACGGGGCTCACGCGAGCCGCTCGAGGGCGTCTGCCTGTCGTGCGAGCACGAGCCACCGGGCGCAGCAGTTGGGCTCCTGAGCGCAGCTGGGGTCTGATCGGGATCGCTCACGTGGCAGCTCTTGGTCTCGTCGCTTTCAGGACAGGGGCACGTCTTGACCGGCAGCGATGAAGATGGACTCGTAGGCGATGAGGGCCGCTTGGGCTGCGATTCCGGCGGTCGCAGCGAATCGACGGTGCCGTCCGCCAAGCGCCGGTGCCGCGACGACGGCCCCAAGCGCCGTGAGCCCAAGCGCGCCCCAGCGGAAGCGCTTGGCGTAACGGCCCCTGGTGATGAGGCGGGCCGCGGCGGCGGCGTTGGCGCTGTGGTGCGGCGTTCCATACTCAACGGCGAGCACGGCGAGGTTCGCGCAGGAGGCTCCGACGAAGGCTCTGGTCAACCACTGCCTGGGGCCGGCGGGGAGCTCGAGGAAGCCGGCTGCTGTCAACAGCGCTCCAGACCCGGCGAGCGCAGCCTGGGCGAGCAGGTGCGGAAGCAGGGTGCGCGACTGCCACAGATCGCGGCCCTCCGCTTGCCCGAACAGGAACGCGGTGTAGCCTGCCGTGAGCGCTGCCGACGGCGCCGCGAGCAGCCGGAGCGTGCGCAGAGCTGCGCTTGCTGAGCCAGTCTGGATGCGCCCGGTGGCCTGGCCGACTCCGACCGCAAGCCATCCTGTCGCGACCGCGC
>JAJYUP010000185.1 GCA_021792455.1 Actinomycetes bacterium
GGTGCTCCGCCGTGCGGGAGACATCGACTGGCAGCGCGGAGGGCGGCCGCATTCGCGTATGGCCACCGCCTGGGACCTCGAGCGCCTCACCGATCAGGACCACCCTTGGCCTGCCTTCGTTCGTCCCGTGCAGCAGCCGCTGCGGGTCTTCGCGCATCGCGCTCAGCTCGCGCCTGAAGGCGCGGACGCGCTCACCGGAGCGGGAGGGCGCAAGGATCAGAACCCGATGCCCGCGCTGTGAGAGCTGCTCTGCGATCCCGTTGACGAACGCGTTCACAGGATGCTCCCTCGCCTCCCAGGGGATGGGGCTCACATGGGCGATCGCGAAGCGCTGCGCGGACAACTCAGGGCTGCTCAGCGAGCGTCGGCGGGCCCACGCGTCGCTTGCCGTACTGCTCGATGAACCTCTCTGTCTCGGCTCTCGCGAGATGGTCGGGGCGCTGGGTGTGCGGCGACTTCATGAGGTATGAGCTCGGCCCGTCGAGCTGGCCGGAGACGCCGTTGTCGAGCGCGAGCTTGCAGCAGCGCACCGCGTCGATCACGATTCCCGCAGAGTTCGGCGAGTCCCAGACCTCGAGCTTCAGCTCGACGTTCAGCGGCACGTCGCCGAAGGCCTGTCCCTCGAGGCGTATGTGAGCCCACTTGCGGTCGGTCAGCCACGGCACGTAGTCGGAGGGGCCGATGTAGACGTCATCGGCGGGCAGCTGCTCTTCCATGATCGAAGTGACGGCGTTGGTCTTGCTGATCTTCTTGCTCTCGAGGCGCTCCCTCTCGAGCATGTTGTAGAAGTCCATGTTGCCGCCGACGTTCAGCTGAGAGGTGTGCAGCATCTTCACGCCCCGGTCCTCGAACAGCCTCGTCAGCGTTCTGTGCACGATCGTCGCGCCCACCTGCGACTTTATGTCGTCGCCGATGATCGGCAGCCCAGCTTCCTTGAAGCGCCGGTCCCAGTAGTCCTCGCGTGCGATGAACACGGGGATGCAGTTGACGAAGCCGCAGCCCGCCTTCAGCACCTGCTCGACGTACCACTTCGTCGCCTGCTCTGAGCCGACGGGCAGGTAAGAGACGACGACGTCTGTGCGCGTCTGGCGCAGTATCCCAGCGATGTCTGCCGTCTGCCCCTCTGCCTTCTCGATCTTCTCGCTGAGGTACCTGCCGAGCCCGTCGTGGGTCATGCCTCTGTGCACGGTGACGCCGAGGCTGCTCGGAACTTCCGCGAAGGCGATCGTGTTGTTCTGCGAAGCCCAGATCGCCTCGCCCAGGTCCCTTCCGACCTTCTGCCTGTCGATGTCGAACGCCGCGGTGAACTCGATGTCTGAGATGTGGTAGCCGCCGAGGTCGACGTGCATCAGGCCTGGGACCCGTCGCGTCTCGTCTGCTTTCGCGTAGTAGTGGACCCCCTGGACGAACGCGCAGGCGCAGTTGCCGACGCCGATGATCGCGACTCTCACCTTGTCCTTGTCGCGGGCGGCGCCGTTGGCCTCAGGCTCTCCCACCTGTGGCTGTCCGTTGCTCTGCTGTGCGCTCAATGAGGCTCTCTCAGTTCGGTGATCTGCGCAGAGTACCCGACCCTCGTTCGGCGCAGCGCCTCGCGCACCCGCAGGACCCCTCTCCTCGTCGGTGAGGAGCTCACCGGCCGCCGTCCAGCGCCTCGCGCACGTGCAGGACCCTCTGCGCGACCGTGAGGACGCTGAGGGCGGCGAGCACGTAGACCGCGGGGGCGAGCAGGCTGAAGCTGCCGAGGTCGGCGCCGCGGGCGAAGACGAGCCCAGCGGAGATGATCACGACGCGCACCGGTCGCGTTGCGATGCCGACCTTGCACTCGACGCCGAGCGCCTCTGCGCGCGCCCGTGTGTAGGAGACCATCAGCGAGGCGAGCACGGCGATCACGACCGCCGCGGCGGCGCCAGGGCGCCCTTCCCTCGCGAAGATGGCGGCTACTGCCGCAAGCACGATCCCCTCCTCGATCCTGTCGAGGGTCGAGTCCAGGAATGCGCCGAAGGGCGTCCCCTTTCCTGACATGCGGGAGTACCGCCCGTCGAGGGTGTCCATCACCGAGCCGACGATGAACGCGGCGCCTCCGGGCAGGAACAGCCGCTCCCAGATCAGCACTGCCGCAAGCACGTTCAGAGCAAGGCCGGTCAGCGATATCGCGTTTGGGGTCAGTCGCGACTCGATCAAGCGATTGCGCACGAGCTCTCGCCGCTGCGCGGGCGTCAGAGGTCGGCGTGACCTGCGCACGCGGCGACGCTCCTGTACGCTCCTCGCCGCCCCCGCGCTGCCGCTCGTGCCTCCGCCGTCCTGCCCTCGCGCCCCGTGTCGCGTGCGCGCATGCAGGCGCGAACGCGATCGTGATCGCCCCCGCAGTGCCTGCGGCCTCGAGGTGTCCGTGCGCATCTCGTCCATCGCGACCAGCGCTCCTCAGCTGCGCGCGCTTGCGCTTGCGCTCGCAGCCGTCAATCGCCACGCGAACGGCCCGAGGTTCGCGAGGCGCAGCGCGAGGGCGGCGGAGATGCCGGCCGTCACGGCGCCGAACACGGCGTCGAGGATGAAGTGGTTCGCCGTCACGATGATCACGAACGCGATCAGCAGTGGGTACAGCGCCCAGGCGACCTTCAGCACTCTGTGCCTCACGACCCTGATCAGCTGGCCGGAGATCAACATCGAGAACGCGATGTGCATGGAGGGCATGGCCGCGTATGGGTTGACGAGTGCGCTCATCGAGGCGGAGCTGTGCGAGACGTGGACCCCTGTGAAGGCGGCGACAGAGTCTACGAACCCCCACTCTGGCATGAAGCGCGGCGGTGCGGAGGGGAAGACGGTGTAGACGACGAGCGCGATCGCCATCGCGATCGCAAGCATGTTGCGGATCTCATAGAAGCGGTCGTTGTGCCATATGTAGATGTAGAAGAGGGCGGCTATCGTCACCGTCGTCTGGGCGTTGAGGTACAGCCAGCTCGCGATGTCCATCAGCACGTGGCTGTGCATCGCCCAGGCCTGTATCTGGGGCTCCACGAAGATGTGCAGCGTGCGCTCGATGCTGATGATGCTCCTCGAGTTCGCGAACGCGATCGTGCCGTTCACCTCTGCGAAGCCCCTCACGACGCTGTAGATGCCGTAGTAGGCCGCGAACAGCAGAACCTGGAAGGCGACGTCGAGCCAGCCGTGTGGGAGGATGCGGTCGCGATCGAGGTTCGGACCATCCGTCGCAGGCACAGGGCGGGCGATCATCGCTGAGGAAGCGTAGAGCATCACCAGATTGCGTGCGGACGGTTCGCACCACCCGGCCCCTCGCCCCTCGCTGCACGAGCGCCCCCACTGCGCGGCCGCGCTCCGCTTGGGGCCCGCGCGTCGTCATCCGCACGCTTCACCGCCTTCGAAGAGGCGGCGAAGCGAGAAGGAGATCCTCACCGCCAACAGGCCCCTCGCCTTCGCATCGACGACCGTCAGGCCGTCTGGTCCTTCCCGCACGCAGACGTCCTTCTCGGCCGGCCTCCAATACGGCGTCCAGTGCAGGTGCACGAGATAGGAGCCGGGCCTCGGCGCGTACATCGCGAACGATTCGACGCCGATCCTCCGCATCGTTGCGGGGCGCTGTACGAGCGGTGTTGCGGTCACGACGGCGAACAGGCGCCAATCAGGCGTGTGCCACAGCTGCCGCAGGTAGGGCAGACCTGCCTCTATCAGGCGGGCCTCCTGCCTGCCCGCCCCGTCCAGCCGCGCAGCGGGGAGCGCGACGTATGAGACCGCCTCCTCAGAGAGCCATCTCCTGTAGGCGGCCGCGCTCACGTGCTTCCCATAGAAGAGGTGGGCGTACCTGATGTCGAGCTGACGATCCCAGCCTCTCGCTATCGAGATCGGTCCGCCAGGCAGGTAGTCGGACTCCCAGTGGGCCCCGGTCAGCGGCACCTCCACCCTGATTGGCGATCCTTTCGCGAGCGTGAGCAGCTCATGCCTGAGGGGGGCATAGAAGGAGGCCTCGACCGTCTTGTCGCCGGCGAGTGCGAGCTGGTCTTTGATCGAGGTTGCGAGCTGCCAGTAGAGCAGGGTGCCCAAAAGCAGGGCGGCGGCCGCCAGGCGGGTCTTCCGTCCCCTCAGCAGCGAGCGCGACCTCGCCTCGAAGAGCGAACCCAGGCGTGCCAAGGAAGACCCCGACGGTGAACGAGCGCGCGACCCGAAGCGCCTCGCCCCCGCGCCCCACACTGCAGCGATCACGAGTGGGGCGCCGAACATCTCGCCCATCCGCGCCGCGTTGCCGCCCATTG
>JAJYUP010000186.1 GCA_021792455.1 Actinomycetes bacterium
GTCTTGCCGACCCCGGCAGCCATGCCGATGAACACCTTCAGGCGCCCGCGCCTGCGCTGTGAGGGATCGGCCGGCACGGCAGGGATTGTGGCGGATCTGAGACCCGATCCCCGAGCGCGATCGGCTCAGGCCGAAGCGGGCATCGGGAGAAGCGCAGGCCGCAGCGGATCCGGCGAGCTCTCACGCCCCGAGCAGCCCATGCACTATCAGGTCGATGAGCTTGATCCCGATGAACGGGGCGATCAGCCCCCCGAGGCCGTAGATGAGCAGGTTGCGGCGCAGCAGCGTGCTTGCGCCGACCGCCTGGTAGCGCACGCCCCTCAGCGCGATCGGTATGAGCAGAGGGATCACGATCGCGTTGAAGACGATCGCCGAGATCACGGCAGAGCGCGGGTCTCCAAGACCCATGAGGTTGAGCTTCAACAGCGGACTGTGCGCGCCCGCGCGGGTCGACCAGACGGTCGCGAAGATCGCGGGCAGGATCGCAAAGTACTTGGCGACATCGTTTGCGATCGAGAAGGTGGTGAGCGCGCCGCGCGTGATGAGCAGCTGCTTGCCGACCTCTACGATCTCGATGAGCTTCGTCGGGTTGGAGTCGAGGTCGACCATGTTGCCGGCCTCGCGCGCCGCCTGCGTGCCGGTGTTCATCGCGACGCCGACGTCAGCCTGGGCGAGCGCCGGGGCATCGTTCGTGCCGTCGCCCGTCATCGCGACCATGAACCCTTCCTGCTGACGCTCGCGAATGAGCTCGAGCTTCTTCTCAGGGGTCGCTTCAGCGAGGAAGTCGTCGACACCGGACTCCGCCGCGATCTTCGCGGCCGTGAGACGGTTGTCACCGGTCACCATGACGGTCCTTATCCCCATCGCGCGCAAGTGGTCGAAGCGCGCCTTCATACCCTCCTTGATCGTGTCCTTCAGGTAGACGACCCCAAGTATCTGGCTGTCCCGCGCAACCGCAAGCGGGGTGCCACCTTCCCGCGCGATCCGATCGAGAACGGCTCGCAGCTCCGGCGGCGCCTGACCGCCCTCGGCTTCGGCGAAGGCGATGACCGCGTCGCCTGCGCCCTTCCTGATCTGGTGGCGATCGAGGTCGACGCCGCTCATCCGCGTCTGCGCCGTGAAAGGCACGAATCTCGCGCCTGCGCTCGCCATCTCGCGCTCTCTGATCCCGTACTGCTTCGCGAGCACGACGATCGAGCGCCCCTCAGGCGTCTCGTCGGCGAGAGAGGAGAGCTGCGCGACCTCCGCGAGCTCGCGCTCGCTCACACCCGGCATCGGTATGAACTCGGATGCGAGCCTGTTGCCGATCGTGATCGTGCCGGTCTTGTCGAGCAGCAGCACGTCTACGTCTCCAGAGGCCTCGACGGCGCGCCCCGAGAGGGCGAGCACGTTGCGTCGCACGAGACGGTCGATGCCGGCGATGCCGATCGCAGAGAGCAGGCCACCGATCGTCGTCGGGATGAGGGCGACGAGCAGGGCGATGAGGCTCGTGTCCGAGATCGCCGCACCCGCGAACAGGCCGAACGGCCGCAGCGTCGCGACGACGACGACGAACACGAGCGTGAGCGCCGCAAGCAGGATGCCGAGCGCGATCTCGTTCGGCGTCTTGCGGCGCTGCGCGCCCTCCACGAGGCTGATCATGCGGTCGAGGAACGACTTCCCCGGCTCCTGCGTGATCTCGATCAGCAGACGATCGGAGACGACCTTCGTGCCGCCTGTGACGGCGCTGCGGTCGCCGCCTGACTCGCGGATGACGGGCGCAGACTCGCCTGTGATCGCGGACTCGTCGACGGAGGCGATCCCCTCGATCACCGTGCCATCGCCTGGTATGAGCTCTCCCGCCTCGACGACGACGACCTCGCCCCGCACAAGCTCTGAGGCTGGCTTGACCGAGCCGTCCCTGAGCCTCGCAACGGTCTCCCTGCGCATCGACCGCAGCGTCGCCGCCTGTGCCCGCCCGCGCCCCTCCGCGAAAGCCTCCGCGGCGTTGGCGAAGAGCACCGTCAGCCACAGCCAGGCGGAGATCGTCGCTGTGTACCAGAGTGGGTCGGTGCCCCCGAGTGCGCTTCCGCCTGCCGCCTGGTAGAAGAGCGTCCCTGTCGTGATGAGCGCGCCAAGCCCTACGACGAACATGACAGGGTTGCGAATCTGCACACGGGGGTCGAGCTTGATCACGCTGTCGATCAGGGCGCGTCTGAGCATCGCGCGCTGCATCGCCGGCGCAGGGCGGCGGGGGCCGCCCTGCGTGTAGGTGCCGCCGCTCGCCGCCTGCGCGCTCAACCTTCCACCTCTCGATGCGCGGTCGAGCTGTGCGACGTCGGTGCGCGCAGATTCGAGCGCACAGGCACCGCAGCAGCAGCAGCAGCAGCACCAGCAGAAGCCGCAGGCGAGCTGATCCTGTTGAGGGCGAGGTTGAGCTCGAGCACGTTCACACCCGGTTCACCAGAGAAGCCGAGCCCCCGCGAGGAGGTGTACTTGCCGACCAGCGCGTCCACCCGCGCGAGCGGCAGATGCCGCAGTGCCGCCACGCGGTGCGCCTGGATGTCCGCGTTTGCGATCGAGATCTGCGGATCGAGGCCAGAGGCGGAGCTCGTCACCGCGTCGATTGGGATCTCGCCAACCGTGAGACCGGGATCGTATGGCTTGTTGAGAGCGAGGTATTCCCTGATGTGCGCTTCGTCGACTTCCTTGGTGATCGTGCTGTTCGGCGGAAGGTTCGAGAAGGCGCTCGCCGCCGCGTTGTACGGGCCTGGTTCGGTTGCCGACGGACGACTCTGGAAGTAGATCGGGTCGGGCTCGAGCACGGGCTTTCCCTCCTTCTCCTCAGGCCTGCCGTCACTGCCGATCACCGGCGTCTCGAATGCCTGCCCGATGAGCTTCGAGCCGACGAGGCGCCCTTTGACGTGGATCTGCTGGCCGTTCGCGCTGCTGGGGAAGGCGACCTGACTCACTCCCTCGATCAGCAGCGGATAGGCCACCCCGAGGAGGATCGTGAACATGAGAACGGCGAGCGCCGCCGTCATCAGCTCCCTGCGCAGAGGCCTTGGCGGCGGCACAGCGCTCACCAGGGCAGACGACCTCGGTCGGCGTGGCCTCTGCGTGTGCTCAGCGCTCATGCGTAGAGATGCCCTGTGAGGCCCTGCACCACCGGCCCGAGCAGCAGCGCTGGGAAGAAGGTGAGCGCACCGACGATCACGACGACGCCGGCGAGCAGGAACGCGAACGTTGGGTTGTCCGTGCGCATCGTGCCAAGCCCCGCGGGGCTCACGCGCTTGCCTGCGAGCGCTCCAGCGACCGCGAGCGCGAACAGAATCGGCACGAACCTCGCGAGCAGCATGTCGAATCCCCCGAGCAGGTCGGCGAAGGTGATCCCATGCGCGCCCAGATTCCCAGCGACGGGCTGAACGTATCCGCTGTAGCCGGCAAACGCGGAGCCGTTGTTGTTCGCCTGCGAGAGGTAGGCGTAGAAGGTCTCCGAGAATCCCTGGGGGCTGCCCGCGGCGACTTTCGAGATCGACTGGGTCCCCGCCTTCGTCGCGACCGCCATCGCGGTGCACAGCAGCGCGGCAAGCGGGGTGATGAGAATCCCGAGGCCGGCGAGCTTCACCTCTCGCGCCTCGATCTTCTTGCCGAGCCACTCCGGGGTGCGCCCGACCATCAGCCCGCCGATGAACACCGCGAGCAGAACGTAGAGCAGGATCGAGTACAGGCCGGTACCGACGCCCCCGAATATCACCTCGCTCGCGGAGAGGTTCGCGAACGGCACGGCTCCGCCGATTCCTGTGAACGACTCGAGCGCGCTGTTGACCGCCCCGCACGATGTGACCGTCGTGACGACATCGAACAGCGCAGAGCCTGCGATCCCGAAGCGCTGCTCCTTGCCTTCCATGTTCCCGCCACCAGATCCCGCGATCACATGGGTGTGCAGTCCGGCGGCGTGCTGGGCGGGCGAGCCGTGCGCCTCGGCAACGTAGGCGACGGCGGCCGCCGCTAGGAACATCACCATCACCGTCGCGTAGATCGCATATCCCTGCCTGCGGTTCCCCGTCATGCGCCCGTAGGCGAAGATGAGCGCCGCAGGAATGACGAGGACGAGCCACATCTCGAAGAAGTTCGTGAAGCCGTCCGGGTTCTCGAACGGGTGCGCGGAGTTGGTGTTGAAGAATCCGCCACCATTCGTGCCGAGCATCTTGATGGCCTCTTGAGAGGCGACTGGCCCCATCGCCATGCGCTGGGTGAGCCCGGTGATCGTGTGCGCCACC
>JAJYUP010000002.1 GCA_021792455.1 Actinomycetes bacterium
CAGCTGTAAGCGGCGCTTGCAACCTCGCTGCGAGAGAGCCAGGGGGCGGCGAACGCAAGCAGCACGAAGGCGGAGAGCGCGGCTCCAGTGAGGGCGAGCGCAGCCCGCCTCGATCGCGCGCGTCGCGCCCTCGGCCGCACGCGTGGGGGCGCGCGGCGCGCCGGGGCGAGCGAGATCGCGATCCCGAGCAGCATGAACGCCGCCCCGCCGAGCCCCGCATATTCGTAGAACCAGTCGAATGACCCATGGACCGCGAAGTAGAGGAAGCCGGCGAGCGCCGCGGAGGCGACGGTGCGCGCGAGCGCATCTGAGCGCCGGAGCGCCTGCGCTGCCGCGATGAGGGCGGCGATGAGGCCGGCGAGCACGATGAGCGCGCCGATCACCCCAGTGCCTGACAGCACCGCCATCTCGACGCTGTGCGGGTAGTGCGGAGTCTCTCTGCTGCGGCCGAGGCGGAGGTACGGCTGGGCGAAGTTCTCCGCCCCGATCCCGATGAGCGGATGGGTGATGAACTCGTGCCAGGCAACCCTGTAGAAGTCGAACCGGTTGCTGCCAAGACCGCCGATGAGCCGGCTGCCCGAGGTGCTGTTCGCTTCGTAGCCCTTGATGCTCGTAAACGTCCTCCATTCCCTTTCAGCCCTCGCGATCGGATTTTTCGAGGCGATGAGGCCGCCGGCGAGAAGGCCAACGGCGGCGAGGATGCCGAGCGTCGCGATCGCCCGTCTCAGCGGCCTGCGCTGCGCAGCGCCGATGTGTCGCTCGAAGCTCGCGGCGAGCGCAACGACGATCGCGACGACCCCTGCCGCAAGCAGCACCGCGAACGTGCCCGAATGCACGGCGGCTGCGACCTTCACCCCTGATTCGACGTGTTCGTCGAGGCGCAGCACCGCCCTCAGGGAGGCGAGCACCCCGATCACGATCGGGATGAGCGCCGCGAAGGTCCGCACCCTCTGCGGCAGGAAGAGGAAGACGAGCAGCAGCACGATCGGGATCGAGTACACAGACCCTCGACTCTGGCTGTAGAGGGCGACGTCGGCGAGCACGACCGCGGCGCCTGAGAGCAGGCCGCGGATGAGCGCAGGCACGCTCCTCTGCCCGCAGAGCAGCAGTGCGGGGAAGCAGGCCATCATCCACATCGCCGCGTTCGCGTTCGTGTAGCCGGCGGGATAGCTGAGCCGCCCACCCTGCATGAGGGCCTGCAGCACCGCTGGATGCCCAGCCGCCTCGTTCACGCGCAGGACGGTGAAGATGGCAAGCCCGCCGATCGAAAGCACCCAAACGGTCAGCAGCAGCGCAGCGCTCGCGGCGCTGCGGCGCCAGAGGCCGAACAGCGCGAACAGGAGCAGGTAGAGAAGCGTCCTGTCAGCGCCTTCCCACGCGTCTGCAGGCACTTCCGCCCAGAGGATCGAGATGAAGCTGAATGCGGCATAGGCGCCGAGGCAGGCGATCGCGATGCGCACCGCGAGAGGCGCACGCGCGCGGCTGAGGCCTGCTGCGCCGATCCCGATCGCAAGCAGCGCAAGCACGATGATGCCTCCCGGCGCCCAGTGCGTCTGCGGGTAGCCCGCCTGATCGGAGGCCCAGGCGAGAAGCAGCGCGATAGCGCCGAGGCAGGAGAGCAGGACCGGGTCCGACGTGAGCAGGCCGAGCATGCTCGCGCGCTTTGATGCCGCGATGGGCGTGCTCTCTCGGCGAGTTGCAGAGGCGGACATCGCGGCGAGCATAGTCGCCTGCGCCGCGCTCGGCGGCACGCGATCGCTATACGGAGGGGCGCTCGCCTTCGGCGACGGCCGGCGCGAGGGCGAGCGGCCTCGCGGCGCCGGAGAGAAGCAGCGAGAGCACCCTGCCCATGAGATCGTCTGGCACGGCGCTGGGATCGGCGAGCTTCTGCCTCGCGATGCCGTCAGCGAGGGCGTCGATCGCAATCGCGAGGTGCTCAGCAGGCAGCTCGAGATGCAGATCGAACTCTCTGGCGCCGTCGTCGATGAGCTTCGTCAACCCTCTCCGCGCCTTGGCGAAGCTCGCCGCAACCCTCTCTCTGACCGCGGCGTCCCTGGCGGCGTAGGCCCAGAACTCGACGAACAGCATGAGCATCTCGGGCTCCCGCTCGACGATCTCCATCCAGTGGCGCGCGCCGTCCCGCGCCCTGTCGGCGACTGAGGCAAGCCCTACGACCGCCGCTGAGATCTCCTCCGAGTAGGCGTCGATCTCGTGGTCCATGAGCGCGAGGAACAGATCCTCCTTGCCGTCGAAGTTGGAGTACAGCGCTCCAGTGGAGAAACCCGCCTCTGCGGCGATCTCCTCGACTGACGCGCCGTGATAGCCGCGCCGTGCAAAGACCTTGCGCGCGGCGGAGAGCAGCCTCGCCTTCGTCTGCGCCTTGCTCTGCTCCCTCGTCAGCCGTTCGCTGGCCACTCCCACATTGTATGTGAGCGAATGTGCATGAGCGAGTGTGCAGCAGGCCAGAGGAGCCGTCGAGCAGGGGTTGGGAGCGGTTGGGGGTGATCGAGGCCGGGAGCGAGCGCAGCTGCGGCGAGCGGGTTGAGACGGCTGCGCTGCGGGAGAGCAGCTTCAGTGCCAAGAGCGCAGCTGATGGTGGATGCGCTATTCAGATAGCGAGCGCTATCCTGTTTGGCGAGCAGGAGCACGCGCACATGCAGTCCGATCCGCCCGCACCGCAGATGCGCTTCGGCAGCGAGGCGAAGCCAGGCGAAGTCGAACGAGGGGGAGCAGAGATGGCAAGGGCAGTGACACCGACCGAGAAAGAGCCGATGCGCACCTCAGAGGTGGCGCAGACGCTCGAGGCTCAGCACGAGAGCGCCTCTGAGCGGGCGCACCCGATCGCTGCGGAGGGGATCTCCTATGAAGACCTCTACCGACGCTGGGAGCATGGCGCCTGGAGCGCGATGGACCTCGACTTCGGGCAGGACGCGAAGCAGTGGCGCGAGCGCTTCACCGAGTTCGAGCGGCAGGCCGCTGTGTGGAACTATGCGCTCTTCTTCTGGGGGGAGGACGCCGTCGCGGACAACCTCTCACCGTTCATAGACGCCGCCCCGCTGCAGGAGCAGAAGTACTTCCTCGCCACCCAGCAGGTCGACGAGGCCCGCCACGCGGTCTTCTTCAAGCGCTTCATGAACGAGGTGTGCGGGATCGGCGACGGGTCGGCAGCAGGCGGCCTCGCCGCAATCAGGCGACAGCTGAGCCCAGGGTTCGTGAAGATCTTCGAGCGTCTGGACGGCATCGCGGATGAGCTGAGACGCGATCGCAGCGCCGCGAAGCTCGCCGCCGCCGTCACCCTCTACCACGTCGTGATCGAGGCGACGCTCGCCCAGCCGGGCCAGCACATGATCTCCACCTATCTGAGCGAGCGCGACGCACTGCCCGCGTTCAGGGAGGGCATCGAAAGGGTCGCCGCAGATGAGCAGCGTCACATCGGCTTCGGGGTGAGGCTGCTCCACGATCTCGCCCGGCAGGACAGGTCGGTGCCGAAGGCCGTCGCAGGCCTTCTCCGCGAAGTGATGCCATACCTCGCCCAGGTGATGATGCCGCCGAACTGGGACGAGCGCTACCTGACCTGCTTCGGGTACGACTTCGAACGGATCAGCGTCGAGGCGTCGAGCTCACTGCGCACGAAGCTGCGCTCAGCCGGCCTGCCGATGGAGACGCTGCCCGGCCCTCCCCTGATCGCAGCGGGCTTGACGGTGGAGGAGATGAGCAGGCGCGGGCGCGCACTGGCCCAGGCAGGCATAATCGGCGTGAGGGAAGGGCCGAGCAGGCGCGACCCGGAGACGATCGCGCTGCTGTTCGACACGATGCGCCGGCAGGTGAACGCAGACCACGGGCTGCGCAGGCCGATCACCTTCCAGTGGGATTTCACGGACGAAGACGTGCCGAGCTGGCGCCTGACGGTGGACGGCGAAAGAGCTGAAGCGCTCGAGGGCGCCGACGGCCACCCTGACGTGCGACTGATCGTTCGCTACCAGGACTTCGTCGACATCGTCGGCGACAGGCTGAGCCCTCTGAAGGCGTTGGCCACTCGGAGGCTGAGGCTGCGTGGACGGCCGAGCGCGATCGCGAAGTTGACGCGCGTCTTTCCAAAGGGCTGAGCGAGTCGGCTCAGGGTGCTGATCTCGGTCGCTGTTCGATCCCGAACTCATCCTGCGCGCCGGTGCCGCCCTGCCCGCCGGTGCCGCCCTGCCCGCTCGTGCTGCCCTGCCCGCCAGTGAGAGGCCGCGCTTCTTCGAGAGGCTCACCGCCGCTGAGGGGGTGCGATCGAGGCGCGGCGCCTCCACTTCGAGCATGGCGCTCGATCCCGAACTCACGCACAGAGGGCGTCGAGCGGCGAGAAGGCGCATGGCGCGAGCGAGGCAACCCAGAGTCCCGGGCTCGAGAGGCGGCAGGAGAGCGGGCCGCCTGAGGGCCCGACAGCGCGAGCAGGGATGTCGCCGCAACCGGCGGGAGGGGCATCCGCCTGGGGCCGGCCCCCCCAAGCTGCCAGGAGCCCACGGATGGAGCGGCACTCGTGCGCCCTGCCGCGATCTCGCGGAGCACGCGAGAGCGGGCGCTCATCTGAGGCGAGCGCACCTCAGGTGAACCCGAGGAGAGGGCGAGATCGATCCCAACGCCGCCGGCGATGCCGATGACGGCGAGTGCGCCGATGAGCGAGAGCTTTGCGGAGGTGCCGAAGGAAAGTGCCTTCAGGCGCGAGAGCGGGCGCAAGAAGGGCGAGCGGGAACGGCCGCTTCGCGGGCGGCGCAGCAGCGCACTCCTGTGCGGGCGCGCGGCGACCCCTTGGCGCCCGCGAGCGAGAATGCCCTCTGGCAGTCCGAGCAGCACAGGCGGCAGCAGCGAGGCGAGACCGCGCAGCGAGCGCACATAGGCGCGGCAGGCTGGGCACTCGCGGATGTGGGCGGCGGCGAGCCTGTGACGCTCCCCCTCAGTGTCGAGCAGGCCGAAGGCGAACGCCCTGATGAGCGAAGCGCGCTCCTCGCAGAAGCGGTCCGCAGAGATCTGCGCTGCGAGCTCAGCAAGCTTTGCAGAGACCCCAGGCCTGCGAGCCCCCCTGCCCTCCATCAGCCGTCGCATCGCACGCTCGCTGAGGCCCATCGCCGTGGCGGCCTGCTCCCTGGAGAGCCCCTGCAGAGCGCAGAGCACTGCCGCTTCACGCTCCCGCCGGCTCATCGTGGCGACGATCCCCTCGATCACCTGGCGGATCCGCGAAGAGTCGTGAATCTCATCCTCGATGTCCCGGTGCATCTCGATGCCGGGGTGCTCATCGACGTCCCAGTGCGCCTCGATGTCGCGATCGCGGCCCGCCGGAAGGCGCCTGAGGTCGCCCCTCGCAGCGGTGCGCCTGTGCTCGTCGATGGCCCGCCTGAGCGTGACGGTGGTGAGCCACGCAGCCGGGTTGTAGACCTCCTCGCCCTCGAGCAGCAGCGAGTACAGCCCCTGCCAAGCATCCGCATAGCAGGCCTCGAGGTCGAGCAGCTGGGTTGGAACGCCTGTCACACGAAGCCGCGCACGAACCCCCGCAAGCACTCTGCCCTTCAACGCCTGAAAGTCGGAGCGAAGCAGACGCTCCGCCCTGTAGCGTCGGAGGGCGAAAGGGCTCACGCGACCCCCACGCCGCCGGCCCGCTGGTGCAGCTGCCGCGTGTAGCTGCCGATCTGCGTGAGGCTGACAGCCCTCATCTCCTGCCCACCCTGATGGGCCTCATGCCAGGCGACGAGCTCTGAGAGCGCCGCGTCGAGATCCCAAGGGGGATCCCAGCGAAGCGCCGCCCTCGCCTTCGAGGAGTCGAGGGCGAGCCAGTCCGCCTCTGGAGGATGCGGGCCGGGATCGTGCTGCACGCTTGGCCTGCCGCCCCAGAGGCCGCGCAGCCGTTCGATCACGACGCCGACAGGCTGTGCGTCCTCGATCGGAGGCCCAAAGTTCCAAGCTCCGCCCTGAACGCGGCCGCGCATGAGCTCCTGCGCGAGCAGCAGATAGCCTGACAACGGGTTGAGAACGTGCTGCCAGGGACGCACCGCATCAGGTCTGCGCAACATGAGCGGGGCAGGCGCAGCTCCAGTCGCGACCTTGACGGCATCCGCGAGCAGCCTGTCCTGCGCCCAGTCGCCGCCGCCGATGACGTTGCCGGCACGCGCCGTCGCGATGAAGGGCCGCCGGTCCTCGAGGTAGGAGTCTCTGTAGGCGGCGACGAGAAGCTCAGCGGCTGCCTTCGACGCCGAGTATGGGTCGCTTCCGCCAAGCCGATCGGTCTCCGAGAAGGGAGCGCAAGGCGAGTCTCTCTGCCTCTGCTCGTAGCACTTGTCAGAGGTGACGATGACAACCGCCTCGAGCTCGCCCTCGAGCTGACGGACCGCCTCCAGCAGGTTCGCAGTCCCGATGACGTTGACCTCGAAGGTGTGAAGCGGCTCGAGCAGCGCCCGCCTGACGAGAGGCTGCGCAGCGAGGTGGAAGACGACCTGAGGGCGCGCGATCCGCACCGCACGAGAGACGGCCCCAGCATCCCTGATGTCGAGCGTCTGCTCTGAGGCCATGTGAGCTGCGAGGTCTGCGAGCTGATAGAGCGACGGCGGCGGGAGGCAGCCTGAGGAGATGCCGCTGACGCGCGCGCCCAGGCGCTGCAGCCACAGCGACAGCCACGCTCCCTTGAACCCTGTGTGGCCAGTGATGAGGACCCTCTTGCCCGCCCACAGCTCCCCGTCTATGAACATCTCACGGAGCGTACCCTTTCGGGCGTGCAGAGCAGTGAGACACGTGGCGAGCCCAGCAGGGGCGCCCATGAGGGCGCCGGCGGTGAAGGCCTCCCTCCCCGCGCCGAGATCCTCGGGGTTCCGCTTGCGATCTCGAGCTACGAGCAGGTGCTGAGCTGGATGGACGAAGTGGTTTCAACAGGAGCCCGCGCCTCGCTGACAGCCGCCGCAGTGAACCTCCTGATGTGCGCCGCCGACGACGAGGCGACGAGACAGGCGGCGCTGAGCATCACCCTCGCCGTTCCCGACGGCCAGCCCCTCGTCTGGGCGCTGAAGGCGCTCGGCCACAGCACCGCGACGCGCATCTACGGCCCAGAGCTGATGGCGAGACACTGCGAGCGGGCGGCCCGCGCCGGGACGCGGATCTTCCTCTATGGGGGCAGGGACGAGGAGCGCCTGTCGATCCTGAAGGCGCGCCTGAGCGAGCGCTTCGAGGGGCTTCAGATAGCGGGCTCCTTCTCGCCGCCGTTTCGACCGCTGAGCGCCTCTGAGCGGCGCAGCGTGCGCCTGCGGATAGACGCCTCTGGAGCCGAGGTGGTGTGGGTGGGGACGGGGCAGCCGAAGCAGGAGCTGTGGATGGCGCAGATGCGCCCCGAGCTGTGCGCCCCCCTGCTCGCCGGCGTTGGAGCCGCCTTCGACTTCCACGCCGGCCTGCTCTCCCAGGCGCCGGCGATCATGCAGCGCTCTGGCCTGGAGTGGGCGTACCGCCTCTCCCGCGAGCCCCGCCGCCTGTGGCGACGCTACGCAAGCCAGAACCCACGGTTCATCGCCGCCTTCACGAGGCAGTATCTGGGGCAGCGGCGGTGAGGAGGCGCGCCGCCGGTAACCTGGCGGCATGGATGAAGCAGAGACCGGCTCCCCCTTTGCGGCCGACGCCGCGGTCGTGGGCCTGGGCCGGGTTGGACTGCCGCTCGCCCTGACCCTCGCCGACAGGGGGCTGAGGGTGATAGGCGTCGACCGCGACGAGGCCCGCCTGAGGACGATCGGCGAGAAGAAGATGCCGTTCGCGGAGCGGGGCGCTGAGCAGATCCTGCCGAAGGTGATAGAGCAGCGGAGCCTGACGCTCTCGAAGCACGTCACCTCGGCTGCGGGCGCGCGGCACATAGTGCTGACGATCGGCACGCCATCGTTCTCCCACATCGAGATCGACATGCGCGACATACGCTCCGCGCTCGACGACCTCTCGAGCGTGCTGAGGGTCGGCCACTGCCTGATCCTGCGCTCGACTGTCGCCCCAGGGACGACGGAGTTCGCAGCGGGCTACCTGGAAAAGCGAAGAGGCTTCTCGATCGGGCGGGAGGTGTTCGTCGCGCACGTGCCTGAGCGGATCGCCGCAGGGCGCTTCCTGGAGGAGATCGACCTGCTGCCCTGCATCGTCGGCGGCGTCGGCGAGCGCTCCGGCGAGGTCGCAGCAGAGCTGTTTGGCTGCTTCGCCGCGAGGATCGTGCAGACGAGCCCCGTGGAGGCGGAGCTCGCGAAGATCTGGACGAACATCTTCCGCTACGCGAACTTCGCGCTGCCGAACCTCTTGATGATGGACTGCGAGCGACACGGCGCGAATGTCTTCGAGGTGATAGAGCTGATCAACAGGGACTACCCAAGGGGAGGGATCGCAAAGCCGGGGCTGACAGGCGGCACCTGCCTGCGCAAGGACTTCGCCTTCTCGGAGGAGCGCAGCAACGCGCCAGGGATGCTGCTCGCGGTCTCTCGGGTGAACGAGTCCGTTCCGCTCTTCCTGCTGGAAGGTGCGAAGCGACGGCTCGGCGGGCTGTCAGGGCGCAAGGTCGCCGTACTTGGGCTGGCCTTCAAGGCGGACACCGACGACGAGCGCGACTCTCTGTCCCACAAGCTGATCCGGCTGCTGGAACGGGAGCTCGCCGACGTCGCCGTCCACGATCCGCACGTTGAGAGCGCAACGGTCTCGCTCGAGGAGGCGCTGCAAGGCGCCGATGCGGTGTTCGTTGCGACGAACCACTCAGAGACGAGGCACGAGGAGGTGCTGCGCGAGATCGCAGCGCTGTGCGGAGGCGACTGCCTGGTGATCGACCCATGGGACTGCTGGGGAGCGCAAACGGTCTTCGCCTGCGCTTCAGAGCTGTTGGGGACGGCGCTGGCGGCGTGAGCGCTCTGAGCGGCTGGCAGGCGGCGAGCGGGGCGAGATGGCCGGTGAGGGGCGGGGCGAGATGGCCGGTGAGGGGCGGGGCGAGATGGCCGGTGAGGGCAGGCGCAAGAGGAGTGAAGGGCCTGTGAGCAGGGTCCTGGTGACCGGCGGTGCAGGCATGATCGGCTCCGCCGTGGTGCGCGCGCTGCTGGCAGACGGGTCCTACGAGGTGCGCGTCGTGGACGAGCGGCAGGCGCCTGGGTGGATGCGTGACCGATGCGAGGTGCAGCACGGCGACCTGCGGGATCTGGCGCAGGCGCGAAAGGCGAGCATAGGCTGCACCGACATCATCCACCTCGCGGCGATCGTCGGCGGCATCGGCAACTTCCACCGCCTGCCCCACACCCTGACCGAGGTGAACAACGCGCTGTGCAACGCGGTGATGAGGGCGGCGATCGAGCAGGGCGTGAGGCGCCTGACCTACGTCTCCTCATCGATGGTCTTCGAGCGCGCGACAGAGTTCCCAACGACGGAGGAGCACATCGAGCACTGCCCACCTCCCCGCTCAGCGTACGGGTTCTCGAAGCTGACAGGCGAGGTGTACTGCAGAGCCGCGAACGAAGAGCACGGCCTGCCCTTCACGATCTGCCGCCCCTTCAACGCCTATGGGCCAGGTGAGATGCCAGGCCCCGAGCGGGGGATCGCCCACGCAGTGCCCGACATGATCGCGAAAGTCCTGACAGGCGAGCGCCCCCTGCAGATCTTCGGCTCAGGCACCCAGACGCGGACGCTGACCCACGTGCGAGACATCGCAGACGGCATCCTGGCCGCGATGCGCTCAGAGAACGCGGTGAACGAGGCCTTCAACATCTCCGCCTCCAGAGAGCTGACGGTTGAGGAGATAGCGGAGATCGTGTGGAGGACGTGCGGCGAGGACCCCTCAGAGCTGGAGATCGAGCACCTGGAGAGCTTCCCTGTCGACGTGCAGCGGCGGTGGCCATCGGTGGAGAAGGCGAAGCGGCTGCTGGGCTGGGAGGCGAAGATCGATCTGGAGCAGGGGATGGCCGATACGGTGCAGTGGCTGCGCGAAAGGCTGCGCTGAGACGACCGGTGGCAGTGGGCGCGACTTCGAGAGCGAGTGAGCACGACGCCTGAGGCGAGCGTCGGCGACTCCTGCTCGAGTCAGCGCCACTGCTGCAGCAGATCGCCGTCCTGGACTTCTCTGATCACCCTCGCAGGCACCCCAATCGCGACGGCGCGCGGAGGCAGGTCTTTCGTGAGCACGGCCCCGGCGCCGAGGAACGCCTCCTCCCCGACGGTGACGCCTGGGGTGAGCACAGCGCCCCCGCCGATCCTGCAGGCGCGGCGCAGCGTCGCGCCCTGCAGGGGCGCCTTTGGCGGATGGCGGGCCATCGTGTCGTCGTTGGTCGTGACGACGGAGGGACCGATGAACACATCGTCCTCGACGGTGGAGAACGCAGTGATGTAGACGCCGGTCTGGATGCGAACGCGCGCGCCGACGAGGACGTCGTTGTCGAGCACGCTGCCCCTTCCAAGCACGGAGCCGGCGCCGAGATGGGAGCGCTCGCGCACGTAGGACTGGTCGCCGACGATCGCCTCGGCGTCGATCTTCGCGCCGGCGAACAGCACCGCCCCAGAGCACACGGTGACGCGATCCTGAAGCTGAAGGGGAGGGAGGGCGCCGCCGCCGGCCGCAGAGGAGTGCTTGGCAAGCCGGGGCTGCTTGCCAAGCACGACGTGATCCTCTATGAGACAGGCGGCGCCGACGATGGTGCCTTCACGGATGACGACATGCGAGCCGATGCGGCAGGAGGGGCCTATGTGCACGCCCTCGTGGATGACGACGTGCGCGCCAAGCTGCACATCCTCGCCGATGAGGACGCGATCGCCAACGACGAGGCCAGGTGCGCGCGGATCAGATCTCATCGGCTGCGCGCGCCTGACGCGCCTGAGAGTGCGGCGGGCGGCGTCGGGTGCAGTGTGGCCTCGAGACGCATCACAGCGTGACGGTCTGATTCAGCCACGAGGTTGACCCTGATCCCGTGGCGTCCGCGGCGATCACAGCCTGACGATGTTGCGAGCGGGCATCTGTCTCGTGACCCCACGGAGGTCGAGCACCACCTTCGCGCTCACGATCGCCGCCTCGTGGTCGACGTGAGGGTGGGCGGTGACGATGAGCGCGAGGTCGGCGCGGTCGACCGCCTCCTGAAGGCCGACGCTGTGAAGCGAGAGCGCAGGGAGGCTTGGCACGTAGGGATCGTGGTAGCAGATATCGGCGCCAAGCTGGGCGAGAAGCCGGATGATCTCGAGCGCAGGGCTTTCGCGGACGTCGCCGACCCCGGCCTTGTAGCTGACCCCGAGAACGGCGATCTTGGACCCCCGAACAGGCAGCCCAACGTCGTTGAGCGCGCTCTGCGCCTTTGCGACGCAGTGGTGGGGCATCTGCTGGTTGATCTTGCCCGCGAGCTCTACGAACTCGCAGCTCATGCCAAACTCCCGAGCGCGCCAGGAGAGGTAGAAAGGGTCGACGGGCAGGCAGTGGCCGCCCATCCCAGGGCCAGGCTGGAAGGACATGAACCCATATGGCTTGCTCGACGCCGCCTCGACGACCTCCCAGATGTCGATCCCCATCCTGTCAGAGAGGAGCGCCATCTCGTTGACGAGTGCGATGTTGACGGACCTGAAGATGTTCTCGAGCAGCTTGCAGAGCTCCGCGGCCTCCGGGCTGGAGACTTCCACGATCTCCTCGCAGATGATGGAGTAGAGCGCGCTGGCGGCTTGAAGGCACGCTTCGGTGAGCCCTCCGACTACCTTGGGCGTGTTGCGAAGCGTGAAGTCCCTGCGCCCAGGGTCGACGCGCTCCGGGCTGAAGGCGAGGTGGAAGTCGACGCCCGCCTCGAGCTTCGAGGCTTCGAGCAGCGGAGCAACCCGCTCTCTCGTCGTCCCAGGGTATGTGGTTGACTCGACGACGACGAGCTGCGAAGGGCGGAGCACCTGCGCGAGGCTCGCAGAGGCCTGAAGCAGGGCGGAGAGGTCAGGCTCGCGGTTGCGGGTGAGCGGCGTGGGCACGCAGATGATGACGGCAGAGGCATCCTGGAGCGGCTTCTGGGAGGTGGTGAGGGTGAGGTTTGCCGCGACAGCTGCGAGCCGCTCCGAAGCGACGTCCTGAATGTGGGAGCGCCCTTCCCGGAGCATCTGCACCCGCTCCTCGTCGACGTCGACCCCGATGACCGGGCAGCCCTGCTCCGCGAACGCGATGGCAAGCGGCAGGCCAACGTAGCCAAGCCCGATGATGCCGACGACGTCCATGGCAGCGGCCAGTCTATTGAGAGTGCAGGGAGCGGTACACCTGCTGCAGCTGTTGGGCGACGAGGGCAGGCGCGCAGCGCTCGATGACCCGCCGCCTGCACTGCTCCCCGAGGTCGGAATCGCCTGAAAACCGGGCAATCGCCTGAGCGAGCGCATCAACGTCCCCGGCAGGCACGAGGCTCGCGGGCGGCAGCAGCTCAGAGAGCGCGCCAACGTCGCTTGCGACTACAGGCAGGCCCTGTGCCATCGCCTCAGCTGCGGCGATCCCAAACGTCTCCCCAGAGAGTGAGGGCACGACTGCAAGCGCAGCCTGCGCCCGCACCTGTTGAAGCTGTGCAGGGGAGAGCCACCCGGCGAAGGCAACGAGACGCTCACCCCGAGGAAGAGACCAAGCGAATCGGCGGAGCTGATCCAGCAGCGGCCCATCGCCGGCTATGAGCAGCGGCACGCCCGCCTGCACGCACGCCTGGATGGCGACGTGGACGCCCTTCTGAGGTTCGAGCCTGGAGACGAGCAGCGCGCAGCCCGACGCAGAGATCTCTGCAGCGCGAGCGAGACGACGGCGAGCAGCCGGCTGCGCCCCCGCAGCCGGCTGACCCTGAAGATCAAGCGCGCATGGATGATCCTCCGCGCAGCTGGCGTACAGGGGCCTGGAGGACGGCAAAGGCCCCTGCAGGCAGAGCAGCGGCGGCGCAAGCACATGCACCCGTTGAAGCGGCAGCTGCACACCAAGCGCAAGCAGCCGGCGACGGGCGAACTCGCTCGGCACGATGAGCGCATCCGCGTTCTCGATGACCTTGCGCTGCGAGAGCGAGAGCGCGGCCGCATAGGTGATCGCCTGAGCGACATCTCCCCTGCAGCGGTGGAGCACGCCCGGCAGGGTGTTGCGGGAATGGCAGCTGGTGCACTCCCTGCCATCTCTGAAGCAGACGCCAATCGCGCAGACGAGCCTGAACTGGTGGAGGTGGACGACGGTCTTTGCGCCGAGAGCTCTGGCACGCGCGAGCGTCCGCCAGCCGAAGGCGGGGTTGAGGTTGTGCGCGTGGACGATGGCGGGGGACTCGGAGCCTCTACCGCGAAGGAGCGCGCGAAGCTCAGGAGGCATGGAGCCGCCGGTGAGCAGTGAAGCGGCAGCGGAGCGGCGCGAGATCTCGTTGGAGTCGCGGACAACGAGCTGAACGGGCAGGCGGAGGTGCTTTGAGACGAGTGAGAGAAGGTCCTCGACGACGCGCTCCTCCCCGCCGACGGTCCTGTAGCGGTTGTGGATGAAGATGATCATGGACGAAGCAAACCTAGACTCTTGAGCAGCGATGGGCAACGGAGGCGACAGGGAAGCGACGCGCAGCGATGGGAATGAGAGAAATGGGGCGGGTGGCGTTGAGGCAGCCGACGTGAGGACGGGAGGCCCAGGGCGGGGACGCAGCTGGGCGGAAGGCGCGGGGGCGGCAGGGAGCGACATCGAAGAGATGGGGCTGCCGCGCCCTGAGGCGACGATCGCAATCCCAACGAAGGGGCGGCGGAGCTACCTGGAAGTCGCGCTCTCCTCGATCGTCTCCCAGGCGGCGAGGGCGAACGTGGAGATCCTCGTCGTCGACGACGGCGCAGAGCACGAGCGCATCGGCGACCTCGCAGCCCGCTTCGGCGCCCGCTGCGAGGCCGACGAGAGGCGGAGCGGCCTGAACGCAGCGCGCAACACCGCGGTGCGACGCTCGAGGGGAGATCTGATCATCTTCACCGACGATGACATCGAAGCTTGCGAGGGGTGGCTGGAGGCGCTGCTCGATGCGGCCTCAGAGCGGCGAGAGATCGACGTCTTCACAGGACCGATAGTTCCCCGACTGGAGGGCAAGCCGAGGCGCTCCTGCGGCAACGAGGCGCCGCCGATCACCTCCTTGGACCTCGGCGAGCACGACGTCGAGCGGGCCGGATTCGCATGGGGCGCGAACATGGCGATTCGGCGCTCCGCCTTCGCAAAGGCAGGCGAGTTCGACGAGACGCTGCACTGTGGCGGGGACGAGCAGGAGTGGCAGGAACGCCTGTTGCGCAACGGCGGCAGCGAGGCGATGTATGTCGCGAAGGCGACGGTGGTGCACCGGCGCGAGCAGGACGACTGCCGCCTGCGCGCTTTGATGGCGGCATCCTATGAACGGGGGCGGGGCAGCAGGCGCTTCGACGCGCACAGAGGGGAGGCGAGAAGCGCAGCATCCGAGGCATTGACGCTGGCTCTCTGCGTGGGGCACGTTCTGCGAAGACGGTGCTTGGGCGGCTTGACGATGGTGGCCCACAGCGCAGGCAGGCTCTACGAGGCGGTGGAGAGCGAAGCGACGCAAAGACGGACGCGCCTCGGCCCAGCGGGCGGCGATGCTGAACCAGCGGGCGGCAGGGACCGTTTCCTGTCTGGCGAGAGCGGCACGATCGGCGGAGTCGACGCGCTGCTGAGGCGGACGCTCGACGGCGCCGAATCCGGCCTCGACCTGCTGAGCGGCAGGCGGGCGCGCCTGGCAGCGCGAGCGCGAGCGAGCAGGCGGCTGCGCGTGCTCGCAGTCGGCGTGGAGCGCGAGGAGCGGATGGCATGGGCGGAGGCGATGAGAGCGGAGCTTTCGAGGACGAGGCATCGCCTGCAGGTGGTGATGGAGCGACCAGCCGGCCGTGGCAAGTTCGAGGCGGTGAACGCGATGCTGGAGCGCCACAGCTTGGACGACTTGGACTGGCTGATCGTGCTCGACGACGACATCCGCCTGCAGCGCGGCTTCCTGGACGGCTTCCTGTTCCTCGCAGAGAGGTTCAAGCTCGACCTCGCCCAGCCCGCGCACCTGCGGGCCTCGCACGCCGCCTGGCAGGTGACGAGGCGGCGCTTTGGCAGCGTGGCGCGGCAGACGGCGTTCGTGGAGATCGGTCCGCTGACAGCGTTCTCAGCGCGAACGTTCGCTCATCTGCTTCCATTCCCGCCCCTGAAGATGGGTTGGGGGCTGGATCTGCACTGGGCGGCGGTTGCAAGGCAGCGCAACTGGCGCTGCGGAGTGATCGACGCAGCGCCAATCGCCCACATCGCAGCGCCAGCGGCAAGCGGATATTCGCGTGCAGCGGCGATGGAGGAGGCAAGGGCGTTCCTGGCAGGACGCCCTCACCTGAGCGCAGCAGAAGCGAACGTGACGCTCGCGAGCTACCGCAGCTGGCGATGAGGACGGGGCGGCGATGAGGGTCGCGGTGATCGCGGAGTGGTACCCCTCGCCCGCGAACGAAGTGCATGGCATCTGGGCGCACCGCCAGGCCCTTGCGGCGAAGGAGGCGGGCGCAGAGGTCGTCGTGTTCGCGATGCGCCGCCCTGTGCCGCCGATCGCGGTCGCACGGCAGGGGGCAAGGGCGGTCGCGCGCTGGCTGTGGAGCTTTCGAGGAGCGCTGCGAAGGTATGAGCTCGACGGGCTGGAGATCCGGCCAGTCCCGTTCCTCTCCCCTCCCCGCCCAACCTCATACTCGAGCTGGGGGGCGTGGATGACGCCCTCGCTGAAGCGCGCGCTGAGGATGGAGCGATTCGACCTCATCCACGCCCACAACGTGCTGCCCACCGGCGACGCCGTGCGGCGGCTGACGAAGGGACAGAGCCTCCCCTTCATCGTCTCGACGCACGGCCCAGACATCATCCACGTCGCGCACAGCAGCCCCAGCGCGGAAGCGAGCACGAAGCTGACGCTTCAGGCTGCCTCACTCGTGATCGCGAACAGCACTTGGGCGGGACGGCGCTGCGAAGCGCTTGCAGGCGGGAGCACCATCAATTTGAGGGTCGTCCATCTCGGCGCAGACCTCCCAACGACACCGCAGGAGCGCGACGCGCGAGAGGGCGGTGCCGGAGAGTCAGGCGCCGGAGAGGCAGGCGCCGGAGAGGCAGGTGCCGGAGAGGCAGGTGCGCGAGGCAGAGGTGCCAGGGCAACGATCGTGACCGTTGCGCACCTCCAGGCCAGGAAGGGCCATGCCTCCGTGCTGAGAGCGCTCGCGGCGATCGCGGAGGAGCGCCGCCCAGAGTACGTGATCGTCGGCGATGGAGAGCAGCGGGGAGCGCTTGAAGCGCTTGCGCGTCAGCTGAAGCTCGATGGGCATGTGCGCTTCCTCGGCGAGCTGGAGCACAGGCAGGCGCTGCTTCAGGCGTGGCGCGCCGATGTCTGCGTGATGCCAAGCGTCGAGGAGCCCTTCGGCGTCGCCTACGTCGAGGCGATGGCAGGCGGGCTGCCCGCGATCGGCTGCATCGGCGAGGGCGGCCCAGAGGACATCGCAGCCGCAGGGCAGGGCATGGTGCTCGTGCGCAGCGGCGACGACGAGGCCCTGACGAGCGCGATCGAACGCTGCCTGGAGGAGCGGGACGAGCTCGGCGCGCAGGCGAGAGAGACGGTTGCGCGCTGCTTCACCTGGGAGCGCTGCGGCAGAGAGACGGTGGCCGCATATGAGGCGGCGCTGAGCGCGTGGGCAGGCGGAGGGCGGCACTGAGGTGAGCGACATCCTGCTGCTCTCGCTTGGGACGACGAGCGGCCTGCGTGCCGGCGACGAGGCGCTTGCCCAGATGATGCGAAAGGCGGGCGCAGACGTCGCGCTTTCGCGCGTGAAGATCGGCGCAACAGGCGCTTTGAGGCGCGCCCACCCCGTCATCGACCTCGTCGAGGCACTCGCCGCGAGGCGCGCGCTGAGCAGCGCCCTCGCGAGAGCGAGGCCAAGGGCGGTGATCTTCTCGACCTCGACCTCTGCCCTGCTCTCGCCGAAGCTCGACGTCCCCTACGCCGTCCGTCTCGACGCGCCATCTTGCCTGAACAGGCCAGGCGCCCGCAACGCCCTGCAGCACGCACTCGAGCGCAGGAGGCTGCGCGATGCGGCGATCCTGCTGCCATTTGGCAGCGCAGGCGCGGCTGCGCTGCCGGCAGGCTGCGCCGAAGCGGTCGTGCTGCCGCAGCCGATCCTCCCCTCTGGCCCCCTCGTGCACGAGCGTGAGCCCATCGCCGTCGCATACACGCCTGACCCGAAGGCGAAGGGCCTTGCGACGGTCCTTCAGGCGTGGTCACAGTCTCGCCTGGCCGAGAGGGCGTGCCTCGAGGTGTTCGGGATCGAGCAGGAGCGCGCGATGAGGCATCTGCGGCGCGAGAGGATCGAGCAGCCAAGCGGCGTGCGCTGGCGCGGACGCGTGCCCGCCGCCCAGTTCCGCGCCCGCCTGCGAGCTGCGCACGTGTTCCTGACAGGGGCGCGTTGGGAGGACTACGGATTCGCGCAGCTCGAGGCGCTCGCGGACGGTGCGCTGCTCGTCTGCGGAGCAAGCGGCGGCCCCTTCGAGGCGCTTGCCCACGCACGCGAGCTCGCCCCGCAGCTGTGCGCAGGCACACTGAGGCCAGCAGACCTCGCGGCGGCGCTGCGCCTCGCCTTCGCGATGCCTGACAGCGAAGCTGCACGCTACAGAGAGCAGGCCTCGAACCGGATCGCAGCCTACGCGCCGGAGGTGGTGGAGCGGCTGATCTCTCAGCGTGTGCTGCCTGCGCTGCTGCGCTGAGAGTGTGCGCTGGCTCCTCAGACTCGCGCCAGGGGCGCTGCCTGGGCCGCCGCGCTGAGAGTGTGAGCTGCCGCCTCCTCAGACTCGCGCCAGGGGCGCTGCCTCGGCCGCCGCGCTGATCCGGGCGGCAAACTTCTCGACGTCGTCGCGCAGAGGATGCGCCAAGGCGATCCGTCTGCTCGCCGCGCCCATCTTAACGCGAAGTTGAGGGTCGCGGACTATGAGTCGCAGCGAGCGCGCGATGCCGTCCACATCAGATGGGGCGAACATCAACGCGTTCTCGTGCTCGAGGGCGAGGTCCTTCGCCGCCCCAACCTCTGTGCTGCAGAGCAGCGGCAGCCCTGAGATGACCGCCTCCCGAAGCGCGACGCCAAAGGGCTCGAACGAGGACGGCAGTGCGAACGCACTCGCCCGCGCGTAGAGGGCCGGCAGCTGATCAGGCGGCAGGGCAGGATGGAGCACGACGGGAAGGGCGAGATCGCAGGCGAGCTGCGCCAGCTGCGCCTCGAGCGGTCCAGAGCCGACGATGGTGAGCGATGCCTCCTCGGGGGTGAGCTTCGCGGCAGCAAAGCCCTCTATGAGCGAGCGAAGGTTCTTGTCAGGCACGAGCCGCGCAACGGCGAGGATCTCGACAGGGTTCTCGTGAAGCGGCCTGCGCGTCTGAAAGGCGGCGTCGAAGGCATCCTCGTCGACGCTCTGGAGGCTGACGCTGAGCCGTTGAGGATCGACGTGAAGCTCGAGCAGCCGCTCCGCCGCGGCAGAGCTGACGGCGATGAGCCCATCTGCAGCGCGCGCGAGAAACCGCTGCAGGGCCCGCTGAGGCGGTGGCAGGCTCTCCTGCACCTCGGTCGTGACCTCCGTGAGGATGACAAGCGCCCTGCGGCGCCTGCGGCACCAGGCGAGCGCCCTTAGCGTCGCAGGCCCGAACTCTGAGACGACGACGACCTGCGGGTCGAACGCCGACAGCGCCTCCTCGAGACGTCGAGGCCAGGTGATCGGGCTCCTGCCAGCGCGCGGGACGACGAGCGACTCGAGGCAGGCGGCGTCATAGTCGTGGCGGTGAGGGAACCACTGGGGCACCTGGTCCCAGCTGCGCTGGAGGCGCGCCTGGTAGATGACGCGAACCTGCAGCTGCGGCAGCGCCGCGAGGCGCGCAAGCAGCGGCTCCCTGTAGGGGACAGGCACAGGCGGAACGATCGCGCAGCGGAGCATCGACACAGTTTGGGGCACAGCAGCTGAGCCGGCGGCGCGAGTTGCCCCGCCTGCGAAGGTGCGAGCCTGGATCGCAACGGGGCAGGGGACGCCCTGGTAGCTTGAGCAGGCGTGCTGATGACCGCAAAAGCGAGAGTCCTTGCTGCCACTGCGCTGTTCGCAGCGATCTCGCTCGTGTCCACGGGCGGTGCGAGTGCAAGCGAAAGTGCGAGCGCGAAGATCATCTATCGGTGCACGCACGGCGAGTCGATAGGCGGCTTCCCAGAGCAGGCGTATGCGAAGGCGCTGAGAGAACTGCCGACTGAAGTGATCGAGTACGGGGAATGCGCGGAACTGATCCGCGACGCAGAGGTCGAAGCGGCGGGCAAGGGCGGCAGATCGGCTGGGAGCCGCAAAGGAGGCAAAGCCGGCGCAGGCGCTCTGGCGGGCGGCGGCAGGAGCTCTGGCGGCGCGGGCGCAGGCGGGGTGAGCTCAGGATCTGCGCTTGGCAGCTCGACCGCTGGCGAGGGCGTGGGCGCAACCGCCGGTGGGAGCACCGCTGCTGCCGGCGGGGAAGGCATCCACAGTGAAGCGGGCGAAGGAGGCGAAGCGATCGGGAACAGACCGCTGCCAAGGACGCCCGCACAGCAGAGCGCTCTCAGCTCCGCAAGCGCGAAGGGCGGTGGACCTGTCCGCCTCGGCAACGAGGCGCTCCGCCCAGGGGTCCTGCAAACCAGCGTCTCCTCAGGCCTCAGCGCGCTCCCAGCTCCACTCCTTGCGGTGATCGCGCTGCTGATCGCCTCGATGCTCGCCTTTGGCGCGCGTGGGCTGACGCTCGTGAGCGCTCGCAGGGCGACACCGAGCGGCGGCAGCGGGCCGCCGCATCGGAGCGCTCGCAGGCGCAGGCTGACGGTGCGGCGCAGGCGCGGCGCAAACGGCGGCTAGAGAGACGTGGTGTCTGCATACGCCCCAACTGAGGCGCCCCCTTCGGTGCTCAGACGCACAGGCGGCGATGAGGCATCGTCAGGGGGCAAGTGGTCGGCAGGCGGCAGCGCGCTGCACCAACCCAGAGGCACGCGCCTGCTCGCGCTGCTGCCAACGGTCCTCATCGCGGGCGCCCTCTGCCTCATCACCTTCATCGCAGGGGGCGGCCTCGAGAAGGGGCCGACGACGAGCGTCGAGCTCGCGATCACGATCGGCGCTGGTCTCATCTCAGCGGCGGCGATCCTGATCGCCCCGGAGGGCCGCCCCCTCAGCGGCGCCTCGGCGGCAGGGCTTCTGTTCGTCTTCGCAGCGTTGAGCGCGATCTCGATCGCCTGGTCGGTGACGCCGAACGCCAGCTGGGAGGACGCCTCGCGCCTCTTCGCCTATGCGTCTCTGTTCGCAGCGGCGGTCCTGTCCGCGCGCGCTGCGCCCTCCGGCTGGAAGGCGGTGCTTGGCGGCGTCGTGCTCGCGGCGAGCGTGATCTGCGCATATGCGCTCGCGACGAAGGTCTTCCCTGGCCAGCTCGACCCGAACGACCCCTACCCGCGGCTGCGCGCACCCTACGGCTACTGGAACGCGACGGGACTCACCGCCGCGATGGGGATGATCGCTTGCCTCTGGCTCGGCTCGAGGAGGTCTGGCCACGCCGTGATCACCGCCCTCGCATACCCCGCGATCGGCCTCATGCTGATCACGCTCATGCTCTCCTACTCTCGCGGCTCAGTCGCAGTCGCGGTGCTTGGCGCGGCACTCTGGCTGTCCATCGTGCCCCTCAGGCTGCGCGGCGCGACCCTGCTCATCGCAGGCGCGCTCGGTGCCGCGATCGCGGTCGGGTTCGACTTCGCTGAAAGCGCGCTCAGCTCAGAAAACGTCGCGCTCGCGCAGCGGATCGCGGCAGGTCACAGGCTTGGCGTGCTGCTGCTCGGCGTGCTGATCGCACTCACGGCCGCTGGGCTGACGATCGGGTTCCTCACCGCACGCCATCCTCCCCGGGAGAGGACGCGCCGGAGGGCGGGAGCGGCGCTCTTCACGCTGCTCGTGCTCGCTGTGCTCGCCGGCGCAGGCGCGCTGTCGCTCACCCACCGCGGACTCGCGGGCACGATCACCCACGACGTCAACACGCTCGTCAACCCGAACGCTGTCGTCCCTGGCAACACGCCAGGGCGCCTCACATCCGCTGGCAGCGTGCGCGCCCGGTACTGGCAGCAGGCCCTCGAGGTCTTCGAAGCACACCCGATCCTCGGGGTTGGCGCCGAAGGCTATGCGACCGCAAGGCTGCGATACCAGACAGGGAACGCCTACGTCGTGCACGCGCACAGCTACGTGATGCAGACGCTCGCCGACCTCGGCCTCCTCGGAATCATCGTCACGCTCGCGCTGCTGATCGCATGGATCGCCGCCGCAGGAGCGGCAACGCACCCACTGAACCGCAGATGGCACCGCTGGCGCTGGCGAAAAGTCGCCCTCGAGTACACGCCAGAGCGGATCGGCCTGCTGACGATGGTCTGCATCGTCGTCACCTTCGGGCTGCACTCGCTCGAGGACTGGACGTGGTACGTGCCTGGCACCGCCTGCGTCGCGCTGCTGTGCGCAGGTTGGGTTGCAGGACGAGGCCGGCTCCATACGAGCGCGACGGCGGCAGGGCGCGAGGCGATTGGCGCCCGCAACGCAGGCCCGCTGCACGCCGGCGGGACGGCAGCGCAGCGTGGGCCGCTGCACACCCGCAGCACGCTCACGACGAGGTCGCGCAGACGCCTCAGGCTGCTCGCCGCAGCCGCCGCGCTCGCCGCCTCGCTGCTGATCGCATGGTCACAGTGGCAGCCGCAGCGCTCCTCAGAAGCATCGGCGCAGGCGCTCAGCCTGCTCGCGAGCCACCCTCGGCAGGCGCTCGCGAAGGCGAGGGAAGCGCACAGCATCGACCCGCTCTCCGCAGGCGCGATGTTCACGCTTGCGGCCGCGCAGCAGGGCAACGGCGAGGCTCGCGCAGCAGAAACGACCCTGCTGAGGGCGGCGCAGCAGCAGCCCGCGAACCCTGCAACCTGGCTTGCGCTCGGCAGGTACGAGCTGAGCCGAGACCCTCAGGCGGCGCTGAGAGAGCTTCGCGCCGCCCTCTACCTCGACCCACAGTCGATCACGGTCGAGAACGAGTACGTGCTCGCACTGCGCGCGACGGGGCAGGGCGCTGCGGCAGAATCGCGCTGAGGCCGCTGAGCGTGCGAGCCCTCCTGCTCACCGCCCCACCTCGCCCGCCGCTTCGAGCCGTCGCCCCCCGCCACCTGCCACAGCGGGCCTCAGAACCGCTGTCTGCGTGCACTCGCAAGCATGATCGCGCGCGCCCCCCACAGCCCGCAGGCAGTGGATATCGAGACCTCCGTGAACCGGAACTCTGCGAGCAGTGCCCTCAGAGAGCGCCTGTTGTAGAAGCGCAGGTGGTCTGAGCGGGGGTCGAACTCGCGCGCGAAGGCCGAGGGCATCAGCGCGCCGCGAAGCAGCGCAAGCGGCTCGTGGGCGGGCGTGGTGATCAGCAGCTTCCCAGACGGGCGCAGCACGCGCCGGACCTCTGAGAGCCAGGAGGCGGTATCGGGCACGTGCTCGATCACCTCTGAGGCCCAGACGATGTGAAAGGAGGCGTCCTCGAACGGCAGCGGCGCGCAGGGGTCGATCTGCACGAGGCGGAGGTGAGGGTGCAACAGCGCCGCCCTCCTCAGCGGCTCCCTGCCAACATCTGCCGCGAGGACCTCCGCACCTGCGCTCGCCGCTTCTGCGGCAAACCACCCTTCCCCGCAGCCGAGGTCGAGCAGCTCGCAGGACGCGGGCGGCGAGAGACGACCTGACGCGGCAGCGCCGCCCAGGCGGCAGGCATCGATTGCCGAAAGCAGGAAGTGCAGACGCAGCCGCGCGAGATGAGGCTGCGCGCCCATCGGCACGCTCTCCCAAGCCGTCTCATAGAGGTCCTCGCAGCACACAGGGGAGCAATGCTTGCGCACAGGCGGCGAGGAGGCGTCGTCGAACTGCTCGGATCGCAGGTGCCGACACGCGCCACCGCGCCAAAAGCGCCGAGGACGCGAGAAAGCGACGTTGCACAGATCGCAGAGAAAGCCGATACCGACTATCGTCCCCGCCTGTGCATCTCCTGGTCGCCAGATCGGTGAGGCGTTGAGAGTCGCGTTCGACAGCCGGCCCTCGGCGAAGCTTGGCCGGCTCGGCCGCTACACGCGGTGCCTGCTCGACGCGCTGCAGCAAACAGCGCCAGCCGGCTCAGAGATCATCGAGAGCCACAACCCGCGCGCTGCGGACGTCTACCACTCACCATGGATGCAGGGCGCTCTGCTTCGCAGCCCATGCCCGATGGTCGTCACGATCCACGACGTCTCGAGCCTCAAGCGCCGCAGCGAATGCCTCAGGCTCTCGACTGTGCCGCGCCTGCGCCACCTCGCGGTGCAGCGGGCAGATCGGGTGCTCGTGCCGACGCGCACCGTCGCCGCTGACGCGATCGCCCGCCTCGAGCTTCACCCTGACCTCGTGACGGTGATCCCCCAGGCCCCTGACCCTGCGCTCGAGCCCGCCTCTCAGCTCGAGATCGAAGCTGTCCGCAGGCGCTACCAGCTGCCTCAGTGCTACCTGCTCTCGATCGGCTGCATGCACCGCCCTGGAGCGAGACGGGAGATTGCGAAGCTCGCCTCCCTGCGCAGAAGCATGCCGCTCGTGCTCGTCGGCAAGCCAAGCCCCTGGGCGAGAGAGCTCAAAGGCGTGAGGCTCACAGGACAGATCGACTCTGACAGGGAGCTTGCGGCGATCTACAGCGGAGCGCATGCGCTGCTTCTGCCATTCGAGGTCGAGGGCTATGGCATCGCCGCCGTCGAGTCCCTTGCATGTGGCACGCCTGTTGCAGCGTTCGACAAGCCGGCGATGAGGGAGCTGCTGAGAGGCAGTGCGACGCTCGTGCCGCCAGGCGACTTCGAGAGCCTCATCTCAGCCGCCGAACAGGCGAGCCGCCCTGCGCCGGCGCCGCCGAGCTGGAGCTGGCAGGACGCGGCGGCGGCGACGTGGACGGCGTATGAGCAGGCGATCAGCAGCGGCCTCGAAGCCTGCGTGCGCCCGCGGATCGCAGGCCGCCGAAGGCAGATGCAGCTGCGCGCAGATCAGTAGACGATCAGACCGGCTCCCGTCTCGCGCGGAGGCCGATCTGCCCCATCAGGGGCCGTCAGTAGGCGCCGCGCCGCAGCAGCACGGCAGGCACCGTCTTCACGAGGATCGCGAGGTCGAGCGCGAGGGACCACCGCTCGAGGTAGATGAAGTCGAGCCGGACGAGATCGTCGAAGTCGAGCTCAGAGCGGCCTGAGACCTGCCAGAGCCCCGTCATCCCCGGCAGCACGAGGTACCGCTTTCGGTGCCAGTCCTCGAGCAGCTCGAAATCGCGCACTGGCAGAGGTCTTGGGCCGACGAGCGACATCTCGCCCCTCAGCACGTTCACGAGCTGGGGCAGCTCATCCAGGGAGAAACGGCGCAGGAAGCGCCCAACGCGCGTCAGGCGCGGATCGTCGCGGATCTTGAACAGCGCGCCTGACGCCTCGTTCAGCGGCTCGACGTCGGCGAGTCGCTCCTCAGCATCGGTGTACATCGTCCGGAACTTCAGGCATTGGAAGGGCTGCTGGCCGATCCCTGGCCTCGTCGAGCGGAACAGCACAGGTCCTTTCGAGGAGAGCCGCACTGCAAGCACGATCAGCATCAGCAGGGGGCTGAACAGCACGAGCAGAAGGCTCGCTCCGACGACGTCGAAGCCGCGCTTGATCGCGAAGTCGATCCCCTCGAAGACGGGTGGCCCAAGCTCGAACAGAGGCACAGACTCGCCTGGCACGAACTCTGCACGCTGGATGAGGATCTCCATCGTCGACGGCGCGATCCTCACCCTCACCCCCCGCTGATGGCACCTGTCGACGAGATCGACGGCGCCAGCCTCAGGGAAGGAGGGATCGGCGATGATCACCTCATCCACGTGCCGAGCGCTGAGCACGCCGTCGAGATCCTCGACTCTGCCAAGGCACGTGAGGCCGCTGCCGGGCAGCTCCGTAGGCGCGAGGAACCCGACGATCTCGATTGCAGACGGCGACCTCGAGGCATCCCTCAGGGCGGCGGCAACGTCGACTATGTGCTCGTCGGTGCCGACGAGCACGGCCCGCCGCCTGTACCCTGCAGCAGCGAGCAGGACGCCTGTCAGCCGCTCATAGAGGTGCCTCGCAGAGGCGACGTAGAGGACGGCGAACGCGAAGGAGCCGTAGAAGAGGTAGTAGCTCGAGAAGTGTTCTCCGTTCACGATCGCAAGCAGCGCGAGCAGCAGCGTGACCTGGAACAGGGAGGCGACGATCCGTGTGAAGCCAGGGCGCTGACCCCTGCCTGAGTACAGCCCTGAGCGCGCGAACAGCAGCGCGGTGATGAGGTACGCGATCGCGACGAGCCCCCTCGTCTCTTTCAGGACAGCGCCCAGCTGAAGCGCGCCAAGCACCGCCGCCTTCAAAAGCAGCGCGGTGAAGATCGCAAGCGATACGCCAAGGAAGTCGATCGCAAGCAGCGATAGGACACGGCCAACGCGTCTTGCGGTGTCCATCCGCAAGAGGAACGAGAACGCCGGCGGGCGCTTCTGGCGCATGTCCCTCTCCGCGCCGTCGGCGTGAACGCGCCGCAGGCTTCGCGCCCTGCGCGACTCAGGGAGGACATGTGCGCCGTTGCGGGCGGCCTCTGCGCCGCGCTCACCGGCGTCCGCAACGCCCGCGCTGAGCTCTGCGCCGTCAGCGGCCCTTCGCTCGCGAGACTCGATGTCACCTCGCCCGCCCTCGACGACGGCGCCCACCTCGCCCTTCGCGGCGGCGCCCACCTCGCGCTCGCAGACGGCTGAATCAGAGTCGAGGTCGCTCAATGCGGCGGACCCGAGAGGACGTCCCATCTCAATGCTCACAACGCGCTAGCGTCGCAGATGTCGCGGTCGGGCGCATCTGTTGTCGATGTCGAGTCGAGCTCAGGCGCGCCTCGGCGTCACCTTCCAGCGCCTGATCTCACGCCGTCCGCGAAAGGGGCGCCTTCGCTCCGCCACCGCCTCTCAGCGTCTTCTCAGCCGACGAGCGTCTCGACGCCAGAGGCCTCTATCGTGCGCGCCAAGCCATCCCTCAAGGACACCTTTGGAGTCCACTGAAGCAGCTGCTCTGCGAGCGAGATGTCTGGGCGCCGCTGCTTTGGGTCGTCTACTGGGAGCGCCTCGAAGACGATCTCAGAGCTCGAGCCCGTCACCTCGAGCACCGTCTCGGCGAGCTGCAGCAGCGTGAACTCGTCGGGGTTGCCGATGTTCACGGGGTCGTGGTATCCAGACTCCGCGAGCGCGATCATCCCCCTTATCAAGTCGGTCACGTAGCAGAACGAGCGCGTCTGGCTGCCGTCTCCAAAGACGGTGATCGGGCGGTTGCCGAGCGCCTGCCTCAGAAAGGTTGGGATCGCCCGCCCATCGTGGGGCCTCATCCTCGAGCCATAAGTGTTGAAGATGCGCACGATCGAGGTGTCAACTCCCTGCTGCCGGTGGTAGGCCATCGTCAGCGCCTCTGCGTAGCGCTTCGCCTCGTCGTAGACGCCCCTTGGCCCAATTGGGTTGACGTGGCCCCAATACCCCTCCGGCTGGGGATGGACCTCAGGGTCACCGTAGACCTCGCTCGTCGAGGCGAGCAGGAAGCGGGCGCGCTTGCTCTTCGCAAGCCCAAGGGTGTGATGGGTGCCGTAGGAGCCGACCTTCAGGGTGTGCAGCGGCAGCCGGAGGTAGTCGATCGGCGAGGCGGGAGAGGCGAGGTGATAGACGAAGTCGATCGGCTCCTCGATGCGGTAGGGCTCGATTATGTCGACGTTCAGGTGCGCGAAGGCAGCTTCGTCGCGGATGTGCTCTATGTTGACGAGAGAGCCTGTCTCGAGGTTGTCGACGCAGATCACCCTGTGGCCGCGGGACAGCAGCTCGTCGCACAGATGGGAGCCGAGGAAGCCGGCGCCGCCGGTCACGAGGCAGGTGGACACGCCGTGAGGATAACCTCTTTGACGATGAGCGCACAGGAGCAGGCATCGCCAGCGCACGATCCGATCGCGGTCAGCGCGAGCGACGAGCAGCGGACGATCGCGCCGATCGTCGGGCCTCACGACCCGCGGAGGTTCACGGACTCTGGGATCGAGATCAAGTCGCTCTACACGGAGCAGGACCTGCCAGAGCAGCTGCATCTCGGCGAGCCTGGCAGCTTCCCGTTCACGAGGGGCGTCCACAGGGAGATGTACAGGAGGCAGCTGTGGACGATGCGCCAGTACGCTGGCTACGCCTCCGCGAAGGAGAGCAACGAACGGTACAGGTACCTGCTCAGCAAGGGCTCGACGGGCCTCTCGATGGCCTTCGACCTGCCAACCCAGCTCGGCCTCGACTCTGACAACCCCCGCTGCCTTGGGGAGGTCGGCAGGACGGGAGTCGCGATCGACACGATCGAGGACATGAGGACCGCCTTCGCGGAGATACCTCTCGAGAAGGTCTCGACCTCGATGACGATCAACGCGCCTGCCGCCTGCCTGCTCGCGCTCTATCAGATCGTCGGCGAAGAGCAGGGGCTCAAAAGCGATCAGCTCAGGGGCACGACCCAGAACGACGTGTTGAAGGAGTACATCGCGCGGGGCAACTACATCTACCCACCGCAGCCGACGATGCGCCTCACGACTGACATCTTCGAGTACTGCCAGGAGCACATCCCGAAGTGGAACACGATCTCGATATCTGGCTACCACTTCCGCGAGAAGGGCTGCTCCGCCGTCCAGGAGGTCGCCTTCACTCTCAGCTCAGGAATCGCCTACGTCACAGCAGCGATGGAGAGGGGCCTCGACGTCGACGACTTCGCGCCAAGGCTTGCGTTCTTCTTCAACGGCCACAACAACGTCTTCCAAGAGGTCGCGAAGTTCAGGGCGGCGAGGAGGATGTGGGCGCAGATCATGAGGGAGCGGTTTCACGCCAAGAGCGAGAAGTCGATGATGCTCCGCTTCCACACGCAGACGGGCGGAGTCACCCTCACCGCCCAGCAGCCGGAGAACAACATCGTCAGGGTCGCCCTCCAGGGCTTCGCAGCCGTCTGCGGCGGAACCCAGTCCCTCCACACGAACGGCTTCGACGAGGCGCTCGCTCTGCCGACGGAGCGCTCAGCGAAGATCGCACTCAGAACGCAGCAGATCCTCGCGCATGAGTCTGGCGCGGCAGACACCGTCGACCCCTTCGCAGGCTCATACTTCGTAGAGGCGCTCACAGACGAGATCGAAGAGAGGGCGAACGAGCTGATCGCGAAGGTCGACTCCCTTGGAGGCTCTGTGAACGCGATTGCGTTCATCACCGCTGAGATCGACGAGTCCGCTTGGGGCTACCAGGAGCGCTATCGCCTCAAGCAGGACATAGTCGTCGGGGTCAACGCCTTCGAGGAGGAGGACGTCGAGGTGCCTGACCTGCTCCGCGTCGACCCCGCCTCTGAGCGGGAGCAGGTCGAGCGGCTGAAGGCGTTCAAGGCCCGTCGCGACAACGCCCTCGCGCAGCAGCGCCTGCAGGAGCTGAAGAGCGCCGCCGCAGGCAGCGAGAACCTCGTCCCCTTCATAAAGCAGGCGTTGAAGGACGACTGCTCGATTGGCGAGGTCTGCGGCGCGATGAAGGACGTCTTCGGCGCCTACAGCCCAACCTTCTGAACCTCCGTCGAGGCCTGACACCCGCATCTGAGGAACCCGCGAGGGGGCTTCGGAGGCGACGCTGCATGCAGCGTCGCGGGCAGGCCCGCATGCGGGCCTGCCGACGGAGAGGCGCATGCGCCTCTCCGCAGCCGGCGCATGCGCCGGCTGTTGCGCAGAGCCGCATGCGGCTCTGCGAAGGAGCCCGCACATGTGCGGGCTCCAAGGGAGCAAATAGGATGGCGCGGTGGCGATGCAGGATCTCTCAATCGGGACGAGCGCATATGAAGTCGTTCTCGCGCTCCACATCGCAGGCGCGCTCGTCGCCTTCGGATCGATCTTCGCCTTCCCGATCATGTTCGCGCTCGCACGCAGGCAGGATCACAGGAGCCTTCCGCTCATGCACAGGATCGAACGGATGATCGAGAGGGTGCTCATCAACGGGGGGCTTCTCATCGTCGTCGGCGCAGGCGCCTACCTCGCGACTGCAGGCAAAGACTGGAGCAGGTTCTTCGTTGATTGGGGCCTTGGCGCAGCGATCGTGATTGGAGGGCTCGTCGGCTCAGTGATGATCCCGGCGAGCAGGCGTGCGGAGGCGGCCGTGAGCCGGGATGTCGAGAAGGCCTCCGAAGGGGAGCTCGAGCTGAGTGACGAGTACAGGCGCCTCGCGCGGCGGCTGACAGTGACGGGCCTGCTCTGCAGCGCGCTCGTGCTTGCGACGATCTTCATCATGGTGCTGAAGCCGTGAGCCGCGGTGCGGTCAGCCTCGCGCCGGCGAGGTGACCGCTACGCTGAGGCCGTGAACCTCGATGAGGGCGAGATCTCGTGAGCGAGAGCGGCGACTGGAGGGTCGCCGTCGTTGGCGCGACTGGGCAGGTCGGATCACTGATGCTGCGCCTCCTGCGAGAGAGGGGCTTCCCTGCGCGGCAGATCGTGCCCTTCGCCTCAGAGCGCTCCATAGGGCGCGAGCTCGAAGATGGGCTCGTCGTTCAGGGCCTCAGCGAGGAGGCGATTCAGGGCTTCGACCTCGCGATCTTCTCCGCCGGAGGGTCGACCTCTGGGCAGTGGGCCCCACGGTTCGTCGCAGCAGGAGCGGTCGTGATCGACAACTCCTCGCGTTGGCGGATGGACAACGACGTTCCCCTCGTTGTCGCAGAGGTCAACCCTGACGCGCTGAGCGCCCACAAAGGGATCGTTGCGAACCCAAACTGCTCGACGATGCAGATGGTCGTCGCGCTGAAGCCGCTCTACGACGCTGCAGGGATCGAGCGGCTCGTGATCTGCACCTACCAGGCGGTCTCTGGCACAGGCAGGCGCGCGGTCGAGGAGCTGCTCGACCAGTCGCACGCGATCCTGCACGGCAAGGCGATCGACGCGCCAGCCGCCTACGCGCACCAGATCGCCTTCAACGTGCTGCCTCATGCGGGCTCCTTCGCGGACGGAGACGACCACACCGACGAGGAGCGGAAGCTGATGAACGAGACGAGGAAGATCCTCGAAGACGAGGAGATCGCGATCAGCGCGACCTGCGTTCGCGTGCCAGTCCTCAACGGACACTCTGAGGCGGTGAACGTGCAGACCTCTGAGGAGCTCTCACCAGCACGCGCCCGCGAGCTGCTCGAAGCGGCACCTGGCGTGAGCGTGATCGACGACCCGAAAGCCGCGCTCTACCCGCTCGCGATCGACGCAGACGGCTCAGACGAGGTCTTCGTCGGTCGGATCCGCCGCGACCCAGGTCATCCACGTGCGCTCGAGCTCTGGATCGTCGCAGACAACCTGCGCAAGGGTGCGGCGACGAACGCGATCCAGCTCGCAGAGATCCTCGATGAGCGGGGCTTGGTGGGCCGCAGCGCCGCAGCACGCGCCTGAGCAGTAGAAGGCGAGGAGCAGCAGGGGCGCCGAGGGGTCGAAGATGAGGGTGCCGAAGGCGCGCCCACAGCGAAGCACGGCAGGCGCGAGGGACGAGGGGCAGCGGCGAGGCCGGAGCGCTCGATGGCGAGCGGGGCGAGGCAGGCAGGACAGCGACTGACGACGGCCAAGAATTCTGGGAGGAGTTGCGCCGACTCGCGCGAAACATCTCTCGATGATCTCATCGGAGGCGCAGCGCACGCTCGTGAAGTCGCCGCCTGAGCTTTGGGCGGAGCTGAGCGACCCGGCTAGCCTCGCTCGCCATCTCGGTGCCCTCGGTGAGGTGAAGATCACCCGCCTGCAGCCTGAGCAGTCGATCGAGTGGGAGGCGGAGGCCGCCTCAGGCACGGTGGAGCTGAAACCGTCTGGCTGGGGCACGAAGGTGCGCCTGACGGTGAGACGCGAGCTGAGCACGGGAGAGGCCCCAGGGGCGCGACGCACGGACGATGGCGGAGCGGATGCGAGCGGGCTGGAGGCGGATGCGACGGAGCTCGTGGCCGATGCGACGGAGCTCGTGGCCGATGCGACGGAGCTCGTGGCCGATGCGACGGAGCCGGTGGCGGGCAGGCGAGCGGTCCCGCAGCCGCAGACAGGGCAGGAGGAGGTCGCTGGCGAGTCAGAGGACGCAGCACACCCGAGAGGCACGGGCTGGCGGGCTTTCTTCAGGGCGCTCAAACCTCGGCGTCGGCGGATCGCCGCAACGACCCAACCGGCCATCGCAAGCGGTGAGAAGCTCGGCCTCGCGACCGATCCGGAGCGCGCGGCAGGGCAAGAGGGGGGTCCCGCTCCAGAGGAGGCGGGGCAGCGGCAGGAGGTGAGCGGCGGGGAGCAGGCGGGCAGGAGGCAGGAGGCGAGCGGCCGAGAGCAGGCGGGACAGCGGCAGGCAGCAGGTGATCGGCGAGAGCCTCGCGATCCAGGGGCAGCCTGTCCGCCAGGCCCCTCTCATCCAGACCCATCGGCGGGGGCGATCGCTGCGGAGGTCAAAGCCCTCGAGGTCGAGATCGCGCAGCAGACGACAGAGATCCTCGCAGCCGTGCTCGACAGGCTGGGCGCTGCCCACCACCGGCCCTTCTCGCGAATCTAGGCAGTGGCGATCGACATCCCTCCCGCCAGATGGGCAGGAGACTGAGCGGCTCGACTGGAGAGGCAGATCGGTCCGGCTCGGCCCACCGAGACTGAGCGGCTCGACTGGAGAGGCAGATCGGTCCGGCTCGGCCCACCGTGAGGGAGATCGAGCGGGCTCGTATCGCCAGCGACGCCACCACATCACGCCCCAGCAGCCTTCCCGCGGCTCCACACTGGACTTGACACCGCGGCAGACAGCGCTTGACAGAGCGGCACAGATAAGATGCCCCGCCGATGCGCCAGCGGGCACCAGAGACATATGAGGAGCGGATCGCCCAGCTCCATGAACTGCGGGCGGCCGCCGTGCACTCCGCGCCGGAGGCGGAGGAGAAGCAGCATGCGCGCGGCAAGTACACCGCGAGAGAGCGAGTCGAGAAGCTGCTCGATGAGGGCTCCTTCCAGGAGCTCGACACCTTCGTGCGTCACAGGACCTACGACTTCGACATGCAGAAGAACAGGCCTTGGGGAGACGCCGTCGTCACTGGCGTCGGCACGATCGAAGGCCGTCAAGTGTGCGTCTTCTCTCAGGATTTCACGGTCTTTGGGGGCTCTCTTGGCGAGGTGATGGGCGAGAAGATGTGCAAGATCATGGATCTCGCCGCGAAGATCGGCTGCCCGATCATCGGCATCAACGACTCTGGAGGCGCTCGCATCCAGGAGGGCGTCGTCTCGCTTGGGGCCTATGGCAACGTCTTCCTGCGCAACGTGCGCTGCTCAGGGGTGATCCCCCAGATCAGCCTCGTCATGGGGCCGTGCGCCGGCGGCGCTGTCTACTCGCCTGCGATCACGGACTTCATCTTCATGGTCCGTGAGACCTCGCACATGTTCATCACCGGCCCTGACGTGATCAAGACGGTCACCGGCGAGGAGGTCGGCTTCGAGGAGCTTGGCGGGGCGATGTCCCACAACACGAAGTCTGGAGTCGCACACTTCGCCTCCGACGACGAGGACGCGTGCCTGCAGGACTGCCGCTTTCTGCTCAGCTTCCTGCCTTCGAACAACCTCCAGAACGCGCCGAGGTTCCCGTCTGAAGACGACCCGCAGCGCATGGACGAGGAGCTCGACGACGTCGTGCCTGACAACCCGAACAAGCCGTACGACATGCGCGACGCTGTCCGGCTCATCGTCGATGATGGCGAGTTCTTCGAGGTTCATGAGCACCACGCCAAGAACATCATCTGCGGGTTCGCGAGGCTCGATGGCTGGTCGGTCGGGATCGTCGGCAACCAGCCGAACCAGCTCGCCGGCGTGCTCGACATCGCCGCCTCAGCGAAGGCGGCGCGATTCGTCAGGACCTGCGACGCGTTCAACATTCCGCTCATCACCTTCTGCGACGTGCCGGGGTTCCTTCCTGGGACCGCCCAGGAGTGGGGCGGGATCATCAGGCATGGCGCGAAGCTGCTCTACGCCTATGCGGAGGCGACGGTTCCGAAGATCACGGTCATCACGAGAAAGGCCTATGGCGGTGCCTATGACGTGATGGCCTCGAAGCACCTAGACGCAGACTTCAACTTCGCCTGGCCAACGGCGGAGGTCGCGGTGATGGGGCCTGAGGGCGCGGTCAACATCATCTACCGCAGGGACATAGCCTCGAGCCCCACCCCTGATGAGCGGCGCCAGAAGCTGATGGACGACTACAAGGCGCGCTTCGCGAACCCATACACAGCCGCTGAGCGAGGCTACATCGACGACGTCATCGTCCCGCGCGAAACGAGGCCGAGGCTGATAGGAGCGCTTCACACCCTCCAGAGCAAGCGTCAAGCTGGGCCCAAGCGCAAGCACGGCAACATCCCCCTCTAGCCCTCCGCGCTTCGGTTGCCGCCATGCACCACCGCCGATCGCTCGTGAAGCTCGTCAACCCCACCGCGGGCGCCTGTCCGGAGGAGGCGGCGGCGATCGCCGCCGCAATAGAGCAGTTCATCGCGGAGACGACACCTGTGCGGGGGCCGCAGCGCCGAGAACGCGATCGCTGGCGTGAGGCGGCGCTGCTCGAAGGCGTGCTCAGCGGCCCAGCATGCGACCTCGCCGAAGACGTCTGGCTAAATACCTGAAAGGCAGTTCTGTTTCGGGTATTATCTGCCTGCCGGCGACTGGCAAGCGCGCTCGTCGCTGATCAGCAGATCGGCCGGCATTCGCCCAAGCCAGCATGAGGAGCAACACGATGCAGTCGGTCTCACCGCCAACGGACACGGGAGCAGGAACGATCGAGGACCCTGAGGTCCTGCAGCACGTGCCTGGTCACGTGATCCCCATCATCCAGCGCGAGTTCGACGACTTCGAGTCCGAAGCGAAGAAGTTCCTCGACGGCCAGACGCCGGAGGAGCAGTTCGTCAAGTTCCGCTTGAAGCAGGGTGTCTATGGGCAGCGCCAGCCGAACGTCCAGATGGTGCGAACGAAGCTGCCCTTCGGCGCGATCACGCCTGAGCAGATGGAGAAGTTTGCGGATGTCGTCGAAAGGTACGCACCGCTGCGGAAGGGTCACATCACGACGAGGCAGAACATCCAGATGCACCACATACCTCTCCTCGACGCTGAGAAGGCGATCCGTGAGCTCGGCGAGGCTGGGTTGTCGAGCAGGGAGGGCTGCGGCAACACGATCCGGAACGTCACCGCCGATCCGTTCGCAGGCGTCGCGGCGGACGAGCTGTTCGACCTCACACCCTATGCGGCGGCCTACGTGCGCTACTTCGTCCGCCATCCGACCGCCCAGGACATGCCACGCAAGTTCAAGACCTCGTTCGACGGCAGCCCCTCAGGCAGGGCTCTCGGCGGCATCCATGACCTCGCGTTCTGCGCACGGCTGCGCCCTGGCCGGGATCCCTCGGAGCCGATGCAGGTGCGCGGCGTGCAGATGCTCGTCGGTGGCGGCACCTCGATAATGCCGCGGACAGCCCAGGAGCTCTACGACTTCGTTGCTCTCGACAACGGCGACTACCTCAGGGTCACTGAGGCGCTGCTGCGCGTCTACGACCGCCAGGACTGGCTGCGGCCGAACCGCGCGCGCGCCCGGATAAAGGTGTTCGTCGACAAGCACGGCATCGAGGCGCTCCGTCGCGAGGTCGAGGCGGAGCTTCGAGGCGAGTGGGTCTCCGAAAGGGACTTCTCGCTCCAGCCGCTGCTCATGCTCCACGACGAGCAGCGCAACGCGCCCGCTCCGCGGCAGGCCCACTGCAGCCCGAACGGCGATCTCTCCGACTTTCAGCGGTTCTGTGAGAGCAACGTCGCCCAACAGCGCCAGGCGGGCTTCGTCACCGTGGAGGTGATGGTCCCGCGCGGCGATCTCAGCCCTGCGCAGTTCAGGGGCCTCGCAGAGATCATGCGCCGCTGCTGCGGCGGGTACGCGAGGACGACCGTGCAACAGAACATCGTGCTGCGGTGGGTGCGCCAAGAGAGCGTCTACGAGGTGTGGCAGGCGCTGTGCGAGCTGCGCCTTGGCAGCCCAGGCTCACGGGAGCTCGTCGACGTCGTCTCCTGCCCTGGCACCGACTCCTGCAAGCTTGGGATCACGAGCTCTATGGGATTGAACGAGGCGCTCGCCAACCGCATCAGCTCGCTCCGCATCACGGACCCGCTCACGAGGGCGATCCAGATCAAGATCAGCGGCTGTCCGAACGGCTGCGGCCAGCACCATCTCGGATCGATCGGCTTCTATGGGGCCTCGATCAAGGTCGGCAAGCACACGATCCCCGCCTACATTCCGCACGTCGGGGGGTCCTCCGACGGCCTCGTCAGATTCGGCCAGCGCCTGAAGCTCCGTCTCCCTGCAAAGAGGGTCCCAGATGCCGTCGAGCGCTGGATACACCACTATCAGAGCAACCGCGCGGATGGTGAGCCATGGAGTCAGTTCATCGAGCGGACCGGCCTCAGCGACCTCGAAGCTCTCGTGAAGGATCTCGCGATGCCTGTCGACTTCGGACTGCAGACGATGAACGAATTCATCGACTGGAAGCGGAGCGCGCCCTTCGAGGTGATACGGGGAGAGGGCGAGTGCGCGGTGTGAGCGAAGAGGCGGCACCTGCCTCAGAGGGTGGCGCGACGTTCGCGCCGCAGCCAACTCAGGTCGAGCCAACTGAGGTCGAGCCAACTGAGGTCGAAGGCGTGCTCACCTCCACGCTCCTCAGCGCAGTTCAGAGGCATGGGTCAGGGGCGGTCCTGCTCTGCTCGTTCCAGAAGGAGGAGTCTGTGCTCATCGACGAGCTCGTCCGCATCGGCGGCGGCAGCACGCCGGTGAGAATCGTGATGATCGACACAGGCGTCCTCTTTGAGGAGACGATTCAGACCTCGCGCGAGCTCCAGCGCCACTTCGGAATCGAGGTCGAGGTGCAGGACGCGACTGGCCCTTGGACTGGACCTGAGAAATGCTGCTCGGCGGCGAAGGTCGCGGCACTTGGCCGCGCCCTCCAGCACGCGACGGCGTGGATCACAGGCGTCAGGCGAGAGCAGGCGCCGACGAGGGCGAACGCGCAGCTGATCGAACGGGATGAGGCTCGCGCGATCGAGAAGTACAACCCACTCGCCTTCTGGACGGAGGAGGACATCTGGCGGCGCATCCACCGCAGGGGCCTGCCATACAACATCCTGCACGACCATGGCTACGACTCGATCGGGTGCAGACCCTGCACGATGCCGGGCAGGGGACGGGCAGGACGCTGGGCGGGGACGGAGAAGACGGAGTGTGGGCTGCATGTGCCGCCGCAGGCGATGCCGCTTGCAGCAGAGACCAGACAGGATTGATCCTGCCTCGAGGCGAAGAGGATTGACTCTGGAGCCAAAGCACCCCAATATGTTGGTCGTGAGATCCAGCGTTAGCATCACGTTAGGTGAATGATGCTTGGCATCAAAGTTGAGACCGTGCTGTTCGGGGCCCTCGTCGGGCTGCTGATCGGCTTCACCGGCATTGGCGGCGGGTCCATCATGACCCCGCTGCTCATCATCGCGCTTGGCGTCGCGCCGGTCACCGCGATAGGCACCGACCTCGCCTACGGGGCAGTCACGAAGACCTTCGGCGCAGTCAACCACCTCCGCAGGCGCAACATCGACTTCCGCGTGTACAAGTGGCTCGCCCTTGGGTCCCTGCCGGGCACGCTGCTTGGCGTCATCCTCGTCGGCAGGCTCCGTGCCTCCTATGGGCACCGCTTCGAAGATGTCCTGCTTGGGGTCGTCGGCGGCGCTCTGCTCATCGTCGCGATCGTCGTTCTCCTCAGGACGATGCTGCCCATGCAGCCTGATCGCAGGGAGGGGCAGCGCTTCGAGTTCACAACCGGCGCGAAGCTCGCCGCGGTTCTGCTTGGGCTCTTCCTTGGCACGATCCTTGGGCTCACCTCCGTCGGCACTGGCGCCCTCATCGGCGTTGCGATGATGCTCGTCTTCAGGCTGACGCCTCAGCGCACCGCCGGCACGAGCGTGTTCCTCGGCGCCTGCCTGCTGTGGGTCGCAGCGATTGGTTACCTCGCGATCGGACAGGTCGACTTCACGCTCATGGGCAACATCCTCATCGGTTCGATCCCTGGCGTCTGGGTCGGATCGCTGCTCGTCAACAGGGTGGCTGACCAGGCGCTGCGCGTCACGCTCGCAGCGGTGCTGCTCGGATCTGCGCTCGCAAGCCTTGGCAAGGCGGGTGCGAGCATGCCAACCACAGCTATCATCGGCGCACCGCTTGGGGTCGGCGCGCTTGGCTGGCTCACGCATCGCCGGCGCGCCAGGCCTGCTCTGGGCGCAGGTGGCGCAAGGGCGAGAACAGGCGGCGGCATCGGCGTCGGCACAGGCACGCTCGCTGCGGGAACAACGAGACTGAGACCAGAGGATCACTGACTGATGAGCGTCACAGCGCGACCGGAGCTGAGCCACCTCCAGGCGCTCGAGTCAGAGGCGATTCACGTGATGAGAGAGGTCGCCGCCGAATTCGAGCGCCCTGTCATGCTGTTCAGCGGGGGCAAGGATTCGATCGTGATGCTCCGCCTCGCAGAGAAGGCGTTCCGGCCTGGCCGCTTCCCCTTCCCGCTGATGCACGTCGACACTGGCCACAACTTCCCTGAGGTGATCGAGTTCAGGGACCGTCGTACAGCGGAGCTTTCCGAGCAGCTCATCATCGCCTCCGTTCAAGAGTCGATCGACAAGGGGCGCGTCGTCGAGGAGACGGGCCCAAGGGCCTCACGCAACCGCCTCCAGACGGTGACGCTGCTCGACGCGATCGCCCACCATCGCTTCGACGCCGCTTTTGGAGGTGCCAGGCGGGACGAGGAGCGCGCGCGGGCGAAGGAGCGGATCTTCTCCTTCAGAGACGACTTCGGCCAGTGGGACCCGAAGAACCAGCGACCAGAGCTGTGGAACCTCTACAACGGCAAGATCCGGCGGGGCGAGCACGTGCGGGTGTTCCCGCTCTCCAACTGGACTGAGCTCGACGTCTGGGAGTACATCGATCGGGAGTCCCTCGAGGTCCCCTCCATCTACTTCGCGCACGAGCGCAAGGTGTTCAAGCGCGACGGGATGCTGTACGCGTGGCGCGAGGACGCTCAGCTCATCGACGGAGAGCAGGTCTTCACCGAGAAGGTGCGCTATCGCACCGTTGGGGACATGAGCTGCACTGGCGGCATACGGTCTGAAGCTGCAACGCTCGGTGAAGTGGTCGCAGAGATAGCGGCAGCGAGGATCACGGAGCGTGGGGAGACGCGAGCGGATGACCGGTTCTCTGAGGCTGCGATGGAGGACCGAAAGAAGGCGGGCTACTTTTGACGCTCGACCTGCTCCGATTCACGACCGCCGGATCTGTCGACGACGGCAAGAGCACGCTCATAGGCAGGCTGCTCTACGACTGCAAGCAGGTCTTCGACGACCAGCTCCAGCATGTCGCGGAGGCGAGCGTGAGGCGCGGAGGCGCGGGCTCGCTCGACCTCGCGCTGCTCACGGACGGGCTTCGCGCAGAGCGCGAGCAGGGCATCACGATCGACGTCGCCTATCGCTACTTCGCAACCTCTGCCCACGACGGGACGCCTGGCAGGCGCTTCATCATCGCGGACTGCCCTGGCCACCAGCAGTACACCCGCAACATGGTCACTGGCGCCTCCAACGCCGACCTGTCCGTCATCCTCATCGACGCGCGGAGAGGGGTGCTCGAGCAGAGCAAGCGACACGCCTTCATCAGCTCGCTGCTTGGCATCCCCCACATGGTCATCGCCGTCAACAAGATGGACCTCGTCGATTACTCGCAAGACCGCTTCGACGAGATAGTCGCCGACTTCGCAGGCTTCGCTGCGAAGCTGCATTTCGCCTCCGACCTCACCTACGTCCCGATCTCCGCGCTCGACGGCGACAACGTCGTCAAGCAGTCGGCGAGGATGAGCTGGTATGAAGGGCCGACCCTGCTGCAGCTGCTCGAGACGGTCGAGGTCGCCTTCGACCACCCCTTCGACGTTCCAGCGCGCTTTCCAGTTCAGTGGGTGATCAGGCCTGATGGGGCCTCTGGCGCGGCGGACTACAGGGGCTACGCGGGTCAGATCGCATCCGGAGCGCTGCGCGTCGGAGAAGAGATAACAGTGCTGCCCGCAGGCCAGCGCACGAGGATCGCCGCGATCGACACCTACGACGGTGCTCTCGAGACCGCGGTGGCACCGATGTCGGTCACGCTGCGCCTGCAGGACGAGCTCGACGTCTCCCGGGGCGAGCTGATCTGCCCGGCAGACGACCCGCCCCGCATCGCCAAGGAGCTGGAGGCAGACATCTGCTGGATGACGGACACGCCGCTCCACGAGGGGGGGCGCTGCCTTCTCAAGCACACGACGAGAACGGCTTCCGCGATCGTCGAGCGCCTGCTCGACGTCATCGACGTACACACGCTGCAGCGCTCGAGCTCGCCTCAGCAGCTGCGCCTCAACGACATCGGCAGGGTCAGCCTCCGCATGAGCACGCCGCTCGCGATCGACCCCTATCGCGAGAACCGGCGCACAGGCAGCTTCATCCTCATCGACGAAGCCACGAACGGGACAGTCGCGGCTGGGATGATCTGCGCGCCAGACAGTTGACCCCTGCTGTCAACTATTGTTCCGTCTGCAAATGTCGTCCACGACCTGCCCGCCGATGTCCGACACGTCCTGCCTGCCAATCTCCACGACCTGCCCGCCGATGTCCGCGACCTGCCCGCCGATGTCCGACGGGTCCAGCCTGCCAATGTTCGAGCCGTCATGCCTGCCATGTTCTCGAAGGTACTCGTAGCCAACCGCGGAGAGATCGCGATCCGCGTCATCAGGGCGCTCGAGGAGATGGGGATCGCCTCGGTCGCCGTCTACTCTGAGATCGATCGAGACGCACTGCACGCAAAGCGCGCAGCGGAGGCCTACAACCTCGGAGACGGGCCCGCTTCTGAGAACTACCTGCACGTCGAAAAGATGATCGACGTCGCGAGGCGGGCAAAAGCAGACGCGATCCACCCTGGCTACGGCTTCCTCGCGGAGAACGCGCCCTTCGCGTCGGCCTGCGAGCAGGCGGGCATCGTCTTCATCGGGCCGCCCCCATCTGCGATCGAGGCGATGGGCAGCAAGACGAAGGCGAGAGAGCTGATGAAGGCGGCTGGCGTGCCGATCGTGCCCGGTACGACAGAGCCTGTTGCAAGCGTCGAGGAGGCGCTCGAGCTCGCAAAGAAGGAGATCGGCTTCCCCGTCGCGGTGAAGGCTGCAGGCGGCGGGGGCGGCAAGGGCTTCAGGGTTGCCCTGAAGGAGTCTGAGCTGCAGTCCGCCTTTGAGGGCGCAAGCAGGGAAGGAGAGAAGTTCTTCGCAGATGGGACGGTCTATCTGGAGCGGTACCTGCCAGACCCCAGGCACGTAGAGGTGCAGATCCTTGGCGACAGGCACGGCAACGTCATCCATCTCGGCGAGCGGGACTGCTCGATCCAACGTCGCCACCAGAAGGTGATCGAGGAGTCGCCCGCGCCAGAGTGGATAGTCGACCCTCAGCTGCGCGAGCGCATCGGCAAGATCGGCGTCGAAGCTGCGAGGGCGGTCGGCTACGTCGGTGCAGGCACGATCGAGGGCCTGCTCCAGGACGGCGAGTACTACTTCCTCGAGATGAACACGAGGGTTCAGGTCGAGCATTGCGTCACGGAGATGACGACGGGCATCGACATCGTGAAGGAAGGGGTGAGGGCCGCCGCGGGCGAGCCGCTGTCGATCAGCCAGGAGCAGGTGTCACTGCGAGGGCATGCGATCGAGTGCCGCATCAACGCAGAGGACGCCTCGAAGGGGTTCGCCCCCGCCCCAGGCAAGATCGGCCGCTACAGAGAGCCGTCTGGGCCGGGCGTGCGAGTCGACTCCGGCGTCGGCGAGCATGGTGAAGTCTCGCCGATGTACGACCCTATGGTCGCGAAGCTGATCGTCTGGGACGTCGACCGCAGGCAGGCGACGAAGCGGATGCTGCGCGCCCTGAACGAATATGAGATCGAGGGCCTGAGGACGCTCATTCCATTCCACAAGGCCCTGTTGTCGAGCGAGCAGTGGGAGAGAGGCGAGACCTGCAGAGACCTGCTCGAAGACAAGCAGTGGCTGAAGAGCCTTGCCTTCGAACCGAAGGAGCCGGAGGCTGGAGCGCAGCAGACGCAGAAAGAGGCGCTCGTCGAGCGCTCCTACACCGTCGAGGTCTCAGGCAAGCGGTTCGACGTGAAGGTGCTCGGCGCGCCAGTCGCAGGCGGCGCGATCGCGAATGCCACCTCGAACGGCGCCCAGAGCGCGCAGCGATCAGGGCCGAAGCGCGCCAAGCGTGGGGGCAGCTCAGGCGGTGGCCCCGATACGCTCAGCTCGCCTCTCCAAGGAAACATGTGGAAGGTGCTCGTGCAGCAGGGGGACACCGTCGAGGAGGGACAGCTGCTCTGCATAATCGAGGCGATGAAGATGGAGAACGAGATCACCGCCCACAAGCCTGGCGTCATCGTCGAGCTGCCGATCGAGGAGGGGGCCCCAATCGCGGCGGGCGCCCCAATCGCGACGATAAAGGACGCCGCCTCTTAGCTCGGGCGCCGTCTCCCGCGCGGACGCCACCCACTCAACGTGAGCACCGTCTCCCGCGAGGACGCCCCCTCTCAGCGCGGGCGCCGTCTCCCGCGAGGACGCCCCCTCTCAGCGCGGGCGCCGTCTTCTCGATCGGCGTCTCAGGCCTCCCCGGCCTCTCACGCCTCCCCTCCCGCTTCTTCGATCAGCTTCACGGCCTCTCTCACCGTGGCCACTTCCGCTGTCGGCTTCCGCTCCGATGCCTCGAGCGCTCTTCTGCTGCGGTTCACCCAGATCACTGGAATCCGCTGCTTCACGCAGGGCGCGACGTCGTGGTAGTGGCTCGCCGCGACGTGCACCCAGCCCTTCTTGCCGCCGATTCGCCGCGCAAACTCGACGAAGTGTGCCGCTTCAGGCTTGTATGAGCGCACCTGCTGAGCCGTTACGACGAGATCGAAGTCGATCGGTATGTGCCGGCGCGTCTGGCCGAGCAGCTTGTCGTCGATGTTCGCGATCAAGCCGAGACTGCACCTCTTCGCGAGCTTCTGCAGCTGGGCGTTCGTTTCCTTGAACGGCAGCCAGCGCGGAATCGAGTCGGGCAGAAATCCTGACCTCGACGGTTCGAGATCCCAGCCTATCCTCGCAGCGATCTCGATAGCGGTCCGCCTCAGCACCTCAGCGTAGAGCTCGTATGACCCGGCTTCTATCTCCTGCGAGACCTCGTGGAAGAGCGCAATCAGCGCCGCCCTGTCGACCATCTGAAAGCCGTCTCTCTCCGCCTCCCGCACGAAGGCGTCATAGACCCCGGACTCCCAGTCGATCAACGTCCCATAGACGTCGAACGTCACCCATGTGAGATTCTTCGGAAGCGGCATCAGCTCGCGCATTATGCCTCGTTCAGGCGCTGGAGCGCTCGCAGGAGGCGCTCGCCGTGGCGGCACATCCGCGATCGCAGCGGCCGCCATCGCAGCGGCCGACCTCCGCCCTCGCCCAGCACTCTATCGAAGTGGTCGACGCTGGACCAGGCGCTTCGGTTAGAGTTCGCCGCGACATGGACCTGCTCGAGTATCAAGGCAAGCAGCTGTTCAGGGCTCATGGCCTCGCCGTCTCTGAGGGCAGGGCTGCGGACACCGTCGAGGACGCCGTCGCCGCCGCCGATGCGATCGGATACCCGGTCGTCGTGAAGGCCCAAGTGCTCATCGGCGGTCGCGGGAAGGCGGGCGGCGTCAAGCTCGCCAGCAGCGCCGAGGAGGCGAGACAGCACGCCTCGAAGATCCTTGGCATGGACATAAGGGGACACACAGTCCACACGCTGTGGATCGAGCACGCCTCGGAGATCGCCTCTGAGTACTACGCAGCGGTGCTGCTCGACCGCTCGGCGAAGCAGCCGCTCGTGATGTTCAGCACCGAGGGCGGCGTCGAGATCGAGCAGATCGCAAAGCAGACACCAGAGAGGCTCATCCGCCACCACGTCGACTACCTCGAGGGACTCAGCAGAGCGGAGTCGCTGCAGATCGCGACGGAGGGCGGCGCCGAGGAGGACGTGCGCGAGGGCGTAGCAGACGCGCTGCTCGCCCTTTATGAGGTCTGGCGGCAGGAGGACGCGACCCTCGCAGAGATCAACCCCTTGATCGTCACGCCAGACCGGCAGGTGAAGGCACTCGACGCGAAGGTCTCGCTCGACGGCAATGCGCTTTACCGCCACCCTGACCACGCAAGCCTGTCTGACAGCCGCAACGAAGACCCAATCGAGCGGAAGGCGAAAGAACAGGGGGTCCAGTACGTCAAGCTCGACGGCGACATCGGCATCCTTGGCAACGGCGCAGGTCTCGTGATGTCCACTCTCGACGTCGTTGCGCAGGCTGGCGGCAAACCCGCGAACTTCCTCGACGCAGGGGGCGGGTCCGACGCCGAGAAGATCAAGCAGGCGGTCGAGATCATCCTCGCCAACGACGCAGTGAAAGCGGTCCTCTTCAACATCTTCGGCGGCATCACGAGGTGCGACGAGGTCGCGAGGGGGCTCATCGGAGCGTTTGAGGAGATGGGCCCAGCGATCTCAGTTCCGTTCGTCGTTCGACTCGACGGCACGAACGATGAGGACGGACGCAGGCTCATCGAGCAGGCGGCGCTGCCAAATGTGCACCCAGCGAAGACGATGAACGAAGCTGCAGAGAAGGTCGTGGCACTCGCCGCGGCGCAGAGCGGGAGGCAGGTCTGATGTCCGTTCTCGTCGACAGCAGCACCCGCCTCGCCGTCGCTGGCATCACCGGCCGTGAGGGGTCTTTTCACACGCTCAACAACAGGCGGTACGGCACGAACGTGGTCGGCGGGGTGACCCCTGGCAAGGGCGGCCAGGACGTCGAGGGCATCCCCGTCTTCGACAGCTGGGCTGAAGCCGTTGCGCAGACGCAGCCGAACACGGCGATGATCTTCGTCCCTCCGCGTTTTGCAGCAGATTCGATCCTCGAGGCGGCCGATGCGGGCATAGAGCTGATCGTCGCGATCACAGAGGGCATCCCCGCCCATGACGAGCTGCGCGTCTACAACACGCTGCAGCGCCACCGGGAAGACGGGCACCGCGCACGCCTCGTCGGGCCGAACTGTCCTGGGATCCTCTCGCCTGGCAAGGCGAACGTCGGGATCATCCCCGCCTCGTTCTTCAAGGAGGGCAACGTCGGTGTCGTCTCGAGGTCTGGCACGCTCACCTACCAGATCGGAAACGAGATCGCCCAGGCGGGGTTCGGCAACAGCACGATCGTCGGCATCGGCGGCGATCCTGTGCCTGGATCCTCCTTTGTCGACATCCTGCAGCTTTTCGAGCAGGACGACGAGACGGAGCTCATCGTGCTCTCAGGAGAGATCGGCGGCTCCGCGGAGGAGGAGGCAGCGGACTACATCGAGCAGTTCGTCACAAAGCCGGTCGTCGCCTACATCGCCGGCTTCACGGCGCCGCCTGGCAAGCAGATGGGACACGCAGGCGCGATCGTGTCTGGCTCCTCTGGCACCGCGGCCGCAAAGGCGGAGGCCCTCGAAGCAAAGGGGGTCCGTGTGGGTCGCACGCCGACGGAAGTCGCAGCGATCGCCGTCGAGATGCTTGGCGTCGCGCCGCAGTCGCGAGTACTCTGACAGCGTGGATGCTGAGGTATCGCGGACGCTCGCTGAGCTGGAGCGCAAGCTGCGCGAGCTCGAGCGCGTACTCTCCGTCGAGGCGGGCAGGCAGTCTCACGAAGCAGGCGGCCGCCCGGAGACGGGCTTGCCTCGCGAGGACCTCTCGGCGCATCGGCACAGCGACGAGGTCGCTGAATCGCAGCCGCATGCGCGCCTCGTCGACGAGAGTGTCGCGATCGGTGAAGATCTTCCCCCACCTCGCCCTCGCAGCAGCGACCCAGACGCCTCCGCCTGGGAACGCGGTGGGAGCGATCAGGCGCCCTCAGCAGCCGCACCGCGACCACTCTCGGAGCCTGCGCAGGAGTCGCCCTCGACAGCGGAGCAGCCGCCCCGAGACGAAGTGATCGAGCTTCAGCAGCTCGTTCACTTCAGAGAGAGGCTGCAGAGCACGATGCAGCAGCTGATAGACGAGTACACGGCGATCATCACGCTCCGCAAGTCAAGCGAGCGCACCGATCAGCACGGGCAGTCTCGGCACCCATGAGCAGGATCAGGGCGGGGGACCCTCAGCAGGGCGGGCAGCCAGCCGGCGAGCATGATCAGCCCGACCTATAAGCTTCGCCCTCATGCCTCCTGTGAGCACGATCTCCTTCGCGCGCGGTGCGCCTTCGCTCGACATAATCGACGTTGCTGGGCTCAGGGCTGCCGCGCAGAGAGCGTTTGACAGCGATCCTGGTGGTGCGACCGCGTACGGGACCTCTGTCGGCTATGGACGCCTGCGAGCCTGGGTGGCCGACACGCATGGAGTCGAGCCGGACAGAGTCATCGTCACGAACGGCTCGATGCAGGCAGACGCGTTCCTCTTCGAGCATCTCGTCAGGCCCAGCGACGATGTCATCGTCGAGCGACCGACATACGACCGGACACTGCTCTCGCTGCGCAGCAGACAGGCGAATGTTCGCGCGGTCGAGCTCGAGCGGGACGGCATCGACATCACCGAGCTCACGCGCCTCGTGCAGGGCGGGACCAAGCCGAAGCTTGCGCACATCATTCCGAACTTCCAGAACCCAGCCGGCTACACGATGTCGCTGCAGAAGCGCAGGCAGCTCGTCTCGCTCGCCTCGCAGCACGACTTCCTCATCTTCGAGGACGACCCCTATGTCGCCCTGCGCTTCAGCGGCGAGCCGCTGCCAAGCATGCTCTCCATGGACGAAGAGCGAGTGCTGTATGCATCATCCTTCTCGAAGACAGTCTGCCCAGGCATCAGGGTCGGATACCTCATCGGCCCACCAGAGCACATCGCCGCAATCGCCCAGATTGCGACGAACACGTACATATCACCCAACATGGTCGCCCAGGCGATCGTCTATGAGTTCTGCGCCTCAGGGGCACTCGAGCGCTCGATTGAGACCGTGAAGACGGCACTCGCAGAACGCGCGGAGTGTCTCTGCGACACGCTCAGCAGAGAGCTGCCTGAGGCGAGCTTCACGGCGCCTCAGGGCGGCTACTTCATGTGGGTCGTGCTGCCTGAGGGCACCAACGTCGACGCGCTGCAAGCGATCGCTGCAACCAGAGGGGTTGCGTTCGTGAAGGGAGGCGACTTCCTGCTCGAGGGCGGCGAGAACGCTCTGAGGCTCGCCTACTCAGGAGTCACCGTCGAGCAGATCGCCACTGGCGTGAAGCGACTCGCCGAGGCCTACCACTCCCTCTGATCCGCCCCTGAGCCGCGGTCGACGTTCAATCGATCTGCAGCCGGATCCGCGTGCTGCCGGCGCGCAAACCTCGGGCTGCCGCCTTGCCGGCGCGCAAACCTCGGGCTGCCGCCTTGCCGGCGCGCAACGCCGCGGCCGCTGACAGCAGGATTGGCGTATGAGCGCCCGCCGACTCCGCGGGTCGCCTCGCTCTCAGCGACCGTAGCGTTGACCGAGCACCAGCTGATCTGGCAGCGCGGTGCGCGGAGGCGGGGAGGGATCGGCGATCACGGAGACCGTCTCCGCGACGCTCCGAGTCACTTCGCAGCGCACGCCATCGTTCGTCTCGATTGCGACGCTCTGCTCGTCGCGACGCGCGACCGTGCCCTTCAACCCCGGCTCGATGCCAGACTCCTTCAGGTAGTGCAGCAGATCCTCCGCCTCGTTCTCGAAGCGAAGGATCTTCACGCTCGCGCCGACCTCGACGTCAGCGAGCGGGACGCCCTGCACTCTGTCGCCTGCAACGATCGCATGGCCGTGCGGGCAGGTCTTCGCGTCGCCGATCGCAGCCATCATCCTTGCTTCGAGCACCGGCGACATCGCGTGCTCGAGCCGCTCCGCCTCCTCATGAACCTCATCCCACGGGATCGCAAGCACGTCGGTGAGGAAGCGCTCGATGAGCCGATGGCGGCGGACGACGCTTTCAGCGTAGGTCGCGCCAGGGGGGGTGAAAGAGATCACCCTGCTTGAGCTGCGGGTGATGTAGCCGTCCTTCTCGAGACGGCCGATCATCTCGTGAACCGTCGGCGCCGACAGCTGCATCGCGCGAGCGACATTCGCCGCAGTCATCGGCAGACCAGCCTCGCGCAGCCAGAACAGGCTCTGGAGGTACTCCTCCTCCGCTGCTGTTGCGCCCTCGTTTGGCATTGCAAGCATGCTAGACGACGGTCGCCCCTCCAACAGCGGTAGCGTGCGGCGGCGAGGATGGCAGTCGCCGCTGAGCCGAAGATCCCTACGCGCGCGCTGATCGTCTCCGAGGCGTTCGGTGAAAAGCTCTCCGCAGAGAGGGTTGCGACGCTCCTTGCCGCAGGCATCTCAGACCGCCGACAGGTCGATCCAGACCTCGCCGGCCACCGCAGCCTGAAGCTCCACCCGCAGCTCGAGCCGGAGCCATGCCCAATTGCGAGCAGCGACGATCTCGCGGGCTGCTTCGCAAGGATGAGATCCGCACGCGCCCTCATCATCGCGGTGCCCAGTCTCGATGAGGCGACGATGCTTGGCAGCACCGCCTTCGAGCTCGGAAGCGAGGCGCGTCAGAGAGGCGTTCCATGCTTCGCCGTCACCGCCCACAACGGCCTGCCCCCATTCGACGCGAGGATCCTCGATCTGCAGGCCATCCTTCAGGCCGCCTCGGATCGAGCGCTGCGACACGCTGGACGAAGGCTCGCCGAGATGATCTGAGGCGCCCAGGCGCTGCTGCGCGGCGGTACGGGCCCTTCGATCTCTGCCCTCAACCTTTTCCTGACACTGCGCAAACCCCGGCTGTGGCGGTGTGGGGTAGGGCGTGACCATGCGGTACGTCGGCTGGATGTCGTGGCGGCTGTTGAGGCGAAGCTCGGCGATGAGAAGGCGTAGGAGCGCCTTGGCTTGCTTGGGCTCGCCGTCGGCGCGGTCGGCTTCGAGTTGACCGGGGAGCGCATCCCAGCGTGCTGTGAAGCCTGACCGGGTTGCAGAACCCCTCGATGCACTCGAAGATCGCAGAGCGCAGCTCGGCCCTTGTGGCCCGGCCGCCCGGCGGCGCGTGGTGCAGCGGCCTCTCCCTCGGCAGGGTCGCGGAGAGCGTCTGCGCGACGGCGTTCGCACAACAGGTTCCGACCGCGCCCGTCGACCGGGCGATCCCGGCGTCGTGGCAGGCCTGGCCGAACCTCAGCCCGATGAGCTGCCCACCTTGGTCGGCGTGATGAATCGTCCCGGCGTCGGGCTTGCGGGCCGCCACCGCCATGCTGAGCGCGTCTGTGACGAGCTCCTGGCGCACCCAGCTGCGCAACGACTGCCGCGAGATCCCCAACGACTCGGCGAGGTCCGGGATCGAGCGCCGCTGACAAACCAGCCCTACCGCCTCACGCCGGAGATCCCCCGGATACGGCGGCTTCGATGTCAGTTCTCCAGTCCATCGCTGGTTGGATGCGGTCGTGCACGCCGCCGAGCTGCGCGCGCTCCTCGCTGCTTGGCGCGATCTGGGCGGCGCACAGAGCGTACACGCCGGTGACCTTGACGTGGCTGAGGCGGACGCGCACGGTCGCCTCCTGTGGTTCGCGCAGCGCACGCTCGGCCAGCCATGCGGCGGCGCTCTCGCCAGCGGCGCTCGGGACTAGACGAAAGGCACCGATCGCAGTGACGAGCTCCGGAAGTGCATCGATGGCTTGCCGATCGACGCGCAGATAGGCTCGTGCGCGATCGAGAACCTCGCGTGACAGCGGCTCGGGTGAGCTCATGGCGGCACAGAGCGTACCCGCTGCCCCGCGTCGCGACGGTGGGGCTGAACGCTCAGCGGCTCCGTCCGCACCACCACGGGGTTTGCACAACGTACGGCCCTGTCCAAGCGCAAGCAGCCCGTGGACCGCTAGGCTCGCTCCCCAAATGCACGCCGGAGAGAGCACTCCATCGAGGACGCGGTCGCTGCCGAGCCCTGGAGCGCGCCGGGCGAGCGTCATCGGTGCAGGCTCGTTTGGCACAGCGCTCGCGGTGCTTCTCGCAAGGGCAGGACTGCGGACGACACTGCAGCCGAGAACGGCAGAGCAGAGCGCAGCGCTCACTGCACAGCAGCAGAACGCCGTCTACCTTCCTGGAGTCGAGCTGCCTCCGCAGTTGCGGATAGAGCCTGCGTCGGAGGGCCTCGTCAGAGCGGACTACGTGTTCCTCGCCGTGCCATCGAAGGAGATCGCGTCCGTTGTCGATCTGCTCAGACGTGGTCCGCTCAGCGGCAGGAGCGCAGTCGTGTCGGTCGCGAAGGGACTCGTCCCCCCGCATGGCGATCCGCCGAGCACGGTTCTTCGCAACGCACTCAGCGGACGGGCCGTCGCCTGCATCGGCGGACCCGCCCACGCGCAGGAGATGGTCCACTCTGGCGCGGGCCTGGTCGTCGCCTCGGAGCAGGAGGAGCTCGCCAGAGAGCTTGCCCAGGTGTTCACGAGAGCAGGCGTTGTGTGCGAGGTCTCGAACGACCCGATCGGCGTCGAGCTCGCTGGCGCTGCGAAGAACGCGGCCGCGCTTGCGACTGGGGCAACGGAAGCGCAGGGACCGAACGCGGCGGGAGCGGCCGCGGGCCACATCTTCGCGGAGGTGTGGCGCTACGCTGAGCGCCTTGGAGCGCGCCCAGAGTCGATGATAGGGCTCGCAGGAACGGGCGACCTCGTCGCGACGGCGCTCGCGCGCGAGAGCCGCAACCGGCGCGCAGGCGAGCTGCTCTCTGAAGGGGTACCGGCAGCAGAGATCCCTCAGAGGATCGGCCAAGCGGTTGAGGCGCTCGAGTCCGTCCCGCTGCTCGCGAGCACCCTCGCGCGGGTCGGCATCGCCGCGCCCGTCACAACAGCGCTTGGCGCACTGATATCGGGCGAGATGCCGCTTCCTGAGTGGGTCGCCCTCGTCCGTGCGACCGTCCCGCCGCCCGCGCGTTGGCGCCGGCCTCAGCGTGGATGGCTGCGCCGCCTGCTCGCTTGGCTTTACCGCAGGTGAGTGCGGCAGCAGCGGCATCGGGGCGCGGTGCTCAGCCCACAGCCTGAGCCCTGTGCTCAGCCGCCCAGCGCACGATAGCCCCTGACCCCGTTATCACCTCGCCGCCGTCGAGCAGGAGGATCGGGACTGAGCGCTGGCCGCTCAGACGCTCGACCTCAGCGCGGTCCTCCGCCCGCGTCGGCCAGGTCCAGGGCTTTGCGCGACCTCCCTTCACCGTCTTCATCTCATAGCTGCAGCCCGCCTCATCGAGCGCCTTCGCCGCCCGCCCGCAAGGATGCGCAAGCTGGTTGAGAGGCCCAGGCAGACTGCCGAACGACTTGCCATGACTGCACACGTAGAGAATCATGTGCTTCATGTTACATGATTCTCCTCGGGCTGCAGCTTTACCACGCTCACGCCCAAGACGCTTGGCACTCGCCTCCACGCTCAGGCGCTCGCTCTTCACCGCCGCATCGATCGGCCGCACCGCCCCATCGATCGGCCACACCGCGCTCTCGACCAGTCGGACACTGCCACCGCTATCGTTGCACCGATGAGCTCGCGCTCTCAGCGCAGCCGCGAGGATCGAGGCGCGCAGCCAACCGCGCGACGCGTTCTCAGCGAGCCCAAGTCGTCGGCCTCTACCTCCATGAGCTCGCGGCGAGCGTTCCGCCCGCCGTCCCACTTGGCTGAAGGGGACAGTATGCCGGGCGCTCACGCGCCTCGCCTGCCATGGGATCAGCTGCTTCGCCTCGCCCGCAGTGACGGCCGCCTCGTCGCGGACTCCTTCACACCACCGATCCCGCCAACGCTCGAGGAGATTCCGAGCGACCTGCACAGCAGTGTGCTGCAGGGACTGCGAAGCCTCGGGGTGAGTCATCTCTACAGCCATCAAGCTGAGGCGCTTCAGGCTGTCTTCCACTCCCCAATCATCGTCACGACCTCCACTGCCTCCGGGAAGTCGCTCTGCTTCAACCTGCCCACCCTCGAGGTGCTCTGCAGGGACCCGAAGGCGCGAGCACTCTACATCTATCCAACCAAGGCCCTCGCCCAGGACCAGGCGCGCGCGCTCCAGGCCTTTGCGCTTCAGCATCGGATCAGGCCTGCGATCTACGACGGCGACACGCCGAAGCAGGCGAGAGCCGAGATCAGACGCTCCTCCAACGTCGTCATCACCAACCCAGACATGCTTCATCTCGGCATCCTGCCGAACCATCAGTCCTGGGCGCAGCTGTTCAGCAATCTCGCGCTCGTCGTCGTCGATGAGGCGCACGTCTACAGAGGAGTGTTCGGATCGCATGTCGCGAATCTGCTCAGACGTCTCAGGAGGGTCGCAAGCGCATATCGCACCTCTCCTCGCTTCATCCTCACCTCTGCGACGATCGCAAACCCGATCCAGCTCGCGCAAAGGCTCACTGGACTTGACGATTTCACGCTCATAGACGTGGACGGCGCGCCTTCTCCTGCACGCCAGATCGCCGTCTGGAACCCTCCGATCATCGATCGCAGGCTTGGCAGCAGAGCCTCTGCGATCGGCGAGGCGGCGCAGATCATCGAGACGCTCGTCAGCGAAGGGGCGAGGGTCATCTGCTTCGTACGCTCACGCAAGGCTGTTGAGCTCCTCACGCGGCTGGTCAGGGATCGCCTGCTCTCGAGCGATCCCCACCTCTCCCAACTCGTCGTTCCCTACAGAGCCGGTTATACGCCACAGCAGCGGCGGGAGCTCGAGCGCCGTCTCGTTGTCGGGGAGGTCAGGGCAGTCATCTCCACCGACGCGCTCGAGCTTGGGATCGACATTGGGCAGCTCGACGCCGCGCTCGTCGTCACCTTCCCTGGAACCATCGCCTCGCTGCGCCAGATGTGGGGACGCGCCGGGCGTCGCAGCACTGGGCTTTCGCTCTACATAGCTGGCGAGGATGCACTCGACCAGTTCTTCGCAAGGCATCCCCACCAGTTCCTGGAGCGGCCTGTCGAGTCCGTCATCCTCAACCACCTGAGCGCCCAGGTGCATCTTCCCCACCTGCTCTGCGCCGCTCATGAGGCGCCGTTGAGCGCGGAGGATGAGCGGTTCTTTGGGCCAGACCTGCACAGCTGTGCCGAGGCTCTCGTCTCTGCGGGGAAGCTGCGGGGCAGAGACCAGCACCCCCGAACGCCAGGGCAGCTGCAAGCGCGCTCCTACGTTCCTGTGCGCCCTGGAGAGTACCCGGCCGCCTCGATCTCGCTCAGGTCCGCGTCTGCAGGCAGCTTCGACATCGTCCAGCTTCACTCTGGCGAGCTGCTTGGCAGCACTGAGGAGGAGCGGGCGTTCGCAACGGTGCACGAAGGTGCGATCTACATGCACCTCGGCAGGCAGTATCAGGTCGTTGCGCTCGACCTGCAGCGCAGGCGCGCGCTCGTTGCGCCATTCGACGGAGACTGGTACACGCAGCCGAAGATTCAGACCGAGATGGTCATAGAGAGGCTGCATCAGGGCCGCAGCGCGCTTGCCGTACAGCTCTGCTTCGGGGAGGTGTGTGTCACGCAGACGGTGACAGCGTACGCGCGCAAGCGCATCGCAGACCACTCTCAACTCGACCTGAACACACTTGCGCTGCCGCAGAGCAGCTTTCAGACCCAGGCGGTTTGGTTCCAGCTCGAGGTGGCTTTGGCGGAGATCCCGCTGCAGGCGATGCTCTCAGCGCTGCACGCGACAGAGCACGCTCAGATCGCGGTGCTGCCGCTGCTCGCGATGTGCGACCGCTGGGACATTGGAGGCCTCTCGACGAACCTGCACCCCCAGACCTCCTCGCCGACGATCTTCATCTACGACGGCTACCCAGGTGGGATTGGCATCGCTGAGGTCGCCTTCGCCCGCTTCGAGGAGCTCTGCGCCAACGCGCTGAGGCTGATCGCAGAGTGCCCCTGCGAGCAGGGGTGCCCATCCTGCGTGCAGTCACCGAAGTGCGGGAACCTCAACGAGCCACTCTCAAAGCATGGAGCGCAGATGCTGCTCGAATCCATGTGTGGTGGGGGGACGCCGCTTGGCTGCACGTGACGTGAGGTCGTGCAGCCTGCGGCGCAAGCGGCCTCAGCCAGCCGCTGCAAGCTGACGAGCTTTGTTGCCCATCGCAATCCTCTGAAGATCGATCGTCTCGTCGTAGAGGTTCGCGTCGACCCCCTCCTCTAGGGCAACCTCGCGCAGCGGACGGCCTGACTCCGTCGCCTTCTTCACGATCGCGCTCGCCCTGTCGTAGCCGATCGCGCGGTTGAGGGCGGTCGCGACCGCGAGCGTCGCACCTGCAGAGGCTGCACAACCCTGCCTGTTCGCCTTCAGGCCGTCGATGCACTTCTCCGCGAACGCAACCGACGCCGCGCTCAGCAGCCGCAGCGACTGGATGAGGTTCCTTGCGATCAGCGGGATGCGCACGTTCAGCTCGAACTGGCCCTGCATCCCGCCGATCGTGATCGCCGCGTCGTTACCGATGACCTGGGCGCACACCTGGAGCACGACCTCTGGGATCACGGGGTTCACCTTGCCGGGCATGATCGAAGAGCCCTTCTGGAGCTCAGGCAGGATCAGCTCGCCGATGCCTGCGCGCGGGCCGGAGCCCATCAAGGCGATGTCCTGGGCGATCTTCGTCAGCGACACCGCGCACACCTTCAACGCACCTGAGAGCTCGACGAGGGCGTCCCTGCTCGCCTGCGCCTCGAATCGGTTCACAGGCGCGGCGATCTGGCGCAGCCCCGTCTCCCTCTTCAGGCGCAGACGGACCTTCTCGGCGAACTTCGGGTGCGCGTTCAGCCCCGTACCGGTCGCCGTCCCGCCGAGCGGGATTTCACCGACGCGCGGCAGCGCAGCCTTCACGCGCTCCCCGGCGAGCGCGACCTGCGCGGCATACCCGCTGAACTCCTGACCGAGGGTGACGGGGACCGCGTCCATCAAGTGGGTGCGGCCTGACTTCACGATCCCGTCGAAGCTCCTGCTCTTGCGGGCAAGCGAGCGCTCGAGCTTTCTCAGCGACGGCAGCAGCTGCCTGCTTGCGAGCTCGAGCGCGGCGAGGTGCACAGCAGATGGGAAGACGTCGTTGGATGACTGGCCCATGTTCACATCGTCGTTCGGATGCACGCCCTCGCCAGCGAGCGCCGCGATCACCTCGTTCGCGTTCATGTTCGTCGAGGTGCCAGAGCCCGTCTGGAAGACATCGATTGGGAACTGGTCGTCGTGCCTGCCGGCGAGGATCTGGCCTGCGGCCTTCTCGATCCGCGCGGCCTTTCGCTTCTCGAGCAGGCCGAGCTCGCTGTTCACGGCAGCGGCCGCACCCTTCAGTCGCGCAAGCCAATGAACGACCTCCATCGGAACCTGCTCGCCTGAGATCGGGAAGTTCTCGACTGCCTTCGTCGTCTCTGCACCCCAGAGCTGCTGGTCTGTCATCGAATCTCCTTGTCGCGGTCTTCAGGCACCGCACGTTATCCACAGAACGCGGAGATCTCCCTCGCGAAGCCGATCGGGTCGTCGTAGGCCATGAGAAACCCACTGCCCTGCAGGATTCTGAGCTGACCGTTTGGCAGCAAATCGAGGGCTTCTTCTGCGATCGACAGCGGATGCATCCTGTCCCTGTCCGCCCAGAGGAGCAGCACAGGCATCGTCAGCTGCGGGTACAAGCTGAGAAGGTCTGGTCTTGGCCCTGAGGGCCAGCGGCGCGCGCACTTCGACCAGGAGCGGGCGAGATTGGCGTTGCCTGGCACATCTGCGAACGCCTGGCGCATCAGATCTGCTGCTGCACGCTCCCCAGAGGCGGACAGCCTCATACCCCGCTCAGGGCTGAACAGGAGCTTTGCGGCGTGCGTCAGCAGTCGGTCGAGCCCTGGCATCGCCCCCGCTCCAGCGCACAGCCGCCATGCGGCACGCAGTCTGGGATGCTGAGGGCGCCGGTGCATAGAGCTCGGCATCAACACGAGCTTCGACGGCCTGAGCGCGCCGATCTCGATCGCGCGCAGCAGGATGAGAACGGCTGCGCCATGACCACCGATGATCGGCCTCGGTCCAAGCACGTCAGCGGCGAAGCCGCCGATCACCTCCGCAAACCAGTCCAGGGTGTAGGGGTGCCTTGGACGATCCTCTGAGTCGCCGTGGAGAGGCATGTCTGGGAGCACGACCCTGAACCGCTCAGCAAGCTGGGATGCCGAAGGAGCGAACTCCTGGTGTGAGAGCAGCCCAGAGTGCAGGAGTCCGATCGGCTGGCCAGCCCCGAGCTCCCAGTAGGCGACTCTCGCTCCGTCGCTGTGGTGGTACAGGCGCAGCCTCACAGAGCGAATCGTAAGCCTGCGTTCAGGCGGCCGCGGACTGAGGGCCCGCATCTCGGGGCGAAGCGCCGCGCCGCAGGCCTCGACAGCCCTCAGGAGTCTGACCGCTCGAGGGCCCTCAGGCTGTCACTGACCGCAGCGCGATGAGAAGCGGCAGGCCATCGATGCTCGCCTCCTCCGCGTGCTCGCGCCCGCCCTCTTTGCGGGAGTCGGGTTGCGGGTCAGCTCGTTCAGGCTCGCGCGCCCCGTCGCTCGCGAGCGTGAGGTCAGCGCTGCTCAGCTCGAGCTCAACTGCGAGCGTCTCGCCGCATAGGTAGTGCTCGTGCTCAGCGGCGCTTTCGATCAGCTCCTGCCCGCCGCTGAGAGTGAGCACGATTCGGTCCTCCACTGCGAGGCCCGCGTTCCTCCTCGCTCCCTGAACCGCGTGGACGATCTCTCTCGCCAAACCCTCTCTGCGCAGGTCCTCGTCGATCCTCAGCTCGAGCGCGACCGCGTGAGCGCCTTCACGCTCGACGGAGTAGCCCTCTGGAGCGATCATCGTCAGGACCACGTCCTCTGAGGTGAGGGCGTGCTCCCTGCCTCCGACTGAAATTCCGATTCGTCCGCGATCCTCGCCTGAGAGGAGGGCCTTCGCGACCTCGTCGGCGTCGAGCGCAGCGATCGCCTCCGCGACGAGGGGCATCTCTCTGCCGAAGATCGGCCCAAGGCGCCGGTAGTTCGCCTTGAGCTCGTAGCGGCTCAGCTCGCCAGCCGCATCGACGAACCTCACCTGCCGCACATTCAGCTCCTCGCGCACGATCTCCACGAGCCGCTCGATCGCCGCCCGCTCGCGGCCATCGGCGACGACAACGGCCTCTGACAGCGGCTGGCGCACCTTCACCTTCGCCTTCGCTCTCGCGGCAAGTCCGAGCTTCACCGTCTGCCTCGCGGTCGCCATCGCGCGCTCGAGCTCGAGGTCACGGCCGCCGAGCTCACTCCCCGTTGGGAAGTCACAGAGGTGCACGCTGTCGAGCGTCCCATCGAGGTTGTCGTAGATCTCATCGGCGACAAACGGGCAGAATGGAGCGAGCAGCCTGCAGACGACGATCAGGCACTGCCTCAGCGTGCGGAAGGCAGCCGCATCGCCGTCCCAGAACCGGCGCCTCGAGCGGCGGACGTACCAGTTCGAGAGATCGTCGACGAGCTCCGCGACTGCCCTGCCGGCGGCCGTCGCATCGTAGTCGTCGAGCCGATCGGTGACGAGCTCGACCGTCGCGGAGGTGCGGGAGAGCGCCCAGCGGTCGAGGTCGCTCATCTCACCCGCCGACCCTTCCGCCAGCGACCGCTCGTTCGCGTGCGCGTAGAGGACGTAGAAGCAGTAGGTCGACCACAGCTGCTTGAGGAACCGGCGCACACCCTCAGCGATCGCCTCCTCAGAGAATCGATAACCATCCCATGGCTGCTTCGAGGTGAAGAAGTACCAGCGGAACGCATCCGCCCCCCAGGTGTCGATCACCTGCCACGGCTCGACGGCGTTGCCGCGGCTCTTGCTCATCTTCTGGCCTTCGGCGTCGAGTATGAGGCCGAGGCAGAGCACGTCTCGATAAGGCGCCTGATCGAACAGCAGCGTCGAGATCGCAAGCAGCGAGTAGAACCAGCCCCTCGTCTGATCGAGGGCCTCGCAGATGAAGTCGGCTGGAAAGTGCTCTCGGAAGCTCTGATCGTTCTCTGCGGGCCAGTGATGCTGAGCGAAGGGCATCGCCCCAGAGTCGAACCAGACATCGATCACCTCAGGCACGCGGCGCATCGGCTCACCGCATCGCACGCCGACCCCTTTGCCTGCCGGGAGCTCACGGCCGTGGTAGAGGCTCAGGCCGGTTTCGTCCTCGCAGGGGAACTCGATCTCATCGACGTACGGGCGGTGGTGGTCCTCTAGCCTCCTGCCAGAGAGACGCTCGAGCTCCGCAAAGGACCCGATCACCTTCGTGTGGCCGTATCGGCAGCGCCACACCGGCAGGGGCGTGCCCCAGTAGCGCTCCCTGGAGAGCGCCCAATCGACGTTGCCCTTCAGCCACTCGCCGAAGCGCCCGTGCTTTATGTGGGGCGGGTGCCAGCTCACGCTCTCGTTCGCGCGCAGCAGGCTCTCGCGCACCGCCGTCGTGCGGATGTACCAGGAGAGCCTCTGGTAGTAGATGAGAGGCGTGCCGCAGCGCCAGCAGTGTGGGTAGGAGTGCTCATACTCCTCCCGCCTGAACAGGAGGCCGTTCTGCCTCAGGTCTTCGATCAGCTCCTCGTTCAGCTGCGGGTCCTTCACGAAGCGCCCCTCATAGGAGCGCCTCCCATCGATGCTTCGGACGAGATGGCCATATGTCCCGTCGGAACGCACGGGATTGAAGACGCTGTGCGGGTTCTCCTCGTCCACAAGCCCTGCGGCGATCGCCGCCCTCATGTCGTCCTCGCCGAAGGCGGGGGCTATGTGCACGAGGCCTGTCCCGTCCTCTGTCGTCACGAAGTCCCCGGCGATGATCGGAGCGCCCCCGTCCAGCTGTCCCGTTGAGAAGATCGGCGCCTTGTAGAACCTGCCGAGAAGCTTCGACCCAGGGAACCTCTCCACCACCTCGACCCCCTCGCCGAGAACCTTCTCTGCGAGGGCGGCCGCAACGATCAGGATCTCCCCGCTCACGCGCACCTTTGCGTACTCGATGTCGGGACCGACGGCGACGGCGAGGTTGCCGGGCAGCGTCCATGGCGTCGTCGTCCAGATCAGGAGGCTCTCCTCCCCGTACGTCAGCGTCAGCTTCACGTAGACGCTTGGGTCGCTCACCTCCTCGTAGCCGAGCGCGACCTCATGGGAGGAGAGGGTCGTGCCGCAGCGTGGACAGTAGGGCACGACCTTGTGGCCCTCGTAGAGCAGGTTCTTCTGCGCGATCTGCGAGACCGCCCACCAGACCGACTCGATGTAGCTCTCGTCGAGCGTCCTGTAAGCGTGCTCGAGATCGATCCAGAACCCGATCCGTTCGGTGAGGCGATCCCACTCCTGCAGGTGGGCGAACACCGACTCGCGGCACTTTGCGTTGAACGCCTCGATGCCGTAGCGCTCGATGTCCGTCTTCGAGCGCAGCCCGAGCTCCTGCTCGACAGCGATCTCGACTGGAAGGCCATGACAGTCCCACCCGCCCTTGCGATCCACCTGAAAACCCCGCATCGTCTTGTAGCGGGGGTAGATGTCCTTGAAGACGCGCGAGAGCACGTGATGCGCGCCAGGCCTGCCATTCGCAGTTGGAGGGCCCTCGTAGAAGACCCAACGCTGCGCGCCTTCCCGCAGGCGCACGGACTTCGCGAAGACATCGCGTGCGCGCCAACGCTCGAGGACCTCGACCTCGACCTCGGCCAGCGACGCGCTTGCGCTGACGGAGCGCGGCGGGACGAGGGGGTTCACGCTGTTCACGGAGGAGCCGCTCATCGGGCGGCCCATTTTAGGTCCCAGCGCGCCCCCACCAGAGCGACTCGCTGAAGGCTGCGAGTCGGGGGGTCAGGAGGCGAGAGTCGGCTCCAGCTCGGCCTGAATCCGCTTCTTCGGATAGGCCCCGACAACCGTCTTCACCGGCTCGCCCCCCTTGAAGAGGATCATCGTCGGGATGGACATCACCTGGTAGGCGGCGGCGGTCTGCTGGTTCTCGTCGACGTTCAGCTTCACTATCTTCAGATCGCTGCGTTCGCCGGCGATCTCCTCGAGGACAGGTGCGACGACCCGGCAGGGCCCGCACCATGGCGCCCAGAAGTCGACGAGCACCGGGGTGCTGGACTCGATCACCTCGGCCTGGAAGGTCGAGTCGGTCACTTCGCTCAAATTGCCTGCCATCAGGTCTCCTGTCGTATGCCGCGGTCTCTGCCACCACTATACGAAGGGGAGCATCATGCGCATGAAGTGAGACAGGCTGCGCGAGCGGACATGAGGCCGTCAGCGCAACGGCGGTGAGCGCTCACCTCAACCGTGAGCACCACGAGACGCCGTCGATCGGCGCAGCCGGTGCCAGGCGAGCCGGCAGGGCAGCCGGCGAGCGACCCCTCGTGCTAACGAGCCTGCACATAGACCGTCCATCGCCCGACCTCGCGCACGATCGGCGGGTGGATCCCCGTCAGCGCAGTGAACAGGTGCGGCGAGACGTAGACCTCGATCAGCGCTGCGATCACGAGCAGAGGCAGGGCGATCGCAACGGTCACGATCGTCGCCGCGAGCAGCTGATCCCACTCGCCCCTCCGGGACGCGATGATCCAGGCGGCGAGTGGCAAAAACAGCGCGATCAACTCGATCACGGCGTGCGGCAGGACTCCCAGAAGCAGGATCCCGGGCGAGACGCGAAGGAAGCGCGACAAGCCCGCAAGCGTGCGGCCAAGGACGAGGGCCTGGGTGCACAGGGAGAATGCTGTCGCGCACGCGACGAACACGATCGCGATGCGACCCCCGTGCTGATGAGCCCATCGTGAAAGCCCTTTCTGCGCCTGCGCCTGCAACGGCAGCGAGCTGCAGGCCACGAAGCCGGCGAAGCAGGCGAGCGCGTGCAGCGCGAGCACGAGCAGGTTGTGCGAGAGCACCTCGAGCACTGAGCCGAGCCCCCCGACGGCGAAGGGCGGCTGCAGCTTCAGGATCTGGGTGTAGCTGCCATACAGGGAGGAGATGAGGAAGACGGCGGCGAGGAGACCGGCGGCCGCGAGCGCTGAGCCGAGCACCCAGCGTCCGACGATCCGCAGCGGTTCCCGCTGCCAGCACGCAAGAGTCGTGCGTGTGCGCTCTGCGCCGACGGAGAGGGCATACGCTGAGACGTCCACCACCTGTTGATCGGCCGATTTCCACCACACCATGAGGGGCGGGCGGCGTGGAGGCGCAGTGCGGAGCGCGCCGCGTGGCCCGGCGGCGCCGAGGAGGGGGCGAGGCGCAGGAGAGCGACGCCCAAGAGGGCGAGCGGGGCGCAGTGGCAGTGAGAGCGGCGCCCTCTCATCGAGACCCTCGGCCGAGGGGGTCGCGGCGAGCTGGGGGAAACCTCGGCGAGCTAGCGGAGCGTAGGCTCTCTGCGCGCTGCGGGCGATGTTTCGCGCCAGCTCGAGGTCAGGCGCAGCCGCGGAACCAGCCACATCGCCTCTGCCGTGATCTTCCAGGACATCTTGCTCGTGCCCTGCCGTCGATCACGGAAGACGATCGGAACCTCCTTCACCCTGAAGCCGCATCGCACCGCCCTGTAGGTCAGCTCCACCTGGAAGGCGTACCCCTGAGCACGAACGCTGTCGAGGTCGATCGCCTCCAAGACCTCCCTGCGAAAGCACTTGAACCCGCCCGTCAGGTCATGCACCGGCAGACCCAGGACGATCCGCGCATACGTCGAGCCGCCGTAGCTGATGAAGCGCCGCAGCAGGCCCCAGTCGGTCACCCCGCCTCCCTTCACGTAACGGGACCCGAGGGCCAGATCGGCCTCACCTTCAGCGACCTCCAGGAGGCGCGCGAGATCGGCGGGGTCGTGCGAGAAGTCGGAGTCCATCTCCATCACGAACCCTGCGCCCTCCCGGAGCGCATGACGGAACCCTGCGAGGTAGGCGGGGCCGATGCCTTCCTTGCGATCGCGGTGCATCACCTGCACCCAGTCGTGCTCAGCCGAGAGCCGGTCGGCGATCGCACCCGTTCCGTCTGGCGAGCCATCATCGACGATCAGGATCGAGAAGCCCAATGGGGACGCCTGCGCCAGCACCTTTGCTGCGGCGGTCACGATTGCCTCGATGTTCTCGGACTCGTTGTATGTAGGCAGCACAAGCCAGGGTGAGCCTGTCATCGCGACGTACCCTAGAGCAGATGGGAGTTGATCACCTGCAGCACCCGGACGCTCATCTCGAGCAGAGCTCCCGCTCAGATCTGTCGAACACCGAGATAGCCGATGCTCTCGAAGAGCTTGGCAGCCTCTATGCGCTCGATGAAGCGGACGCCTACAGGGTGCGCGCCTACAGGAACGCAGCCGCGAGCATCAGATCCTGCCCTTCATCGGTCGCTGCGCTCGCTCGGCAGGGCCATGCGAGGCAGCTGCCGCACGTCGGCGAGACGATCGAAGCAAAGATCATCGACCTGCTGCAGACCGGATGGATCCCGGCTACATGCAGGCTCACCCAGCGCTTCCCGAAGGGCCTCACAGAGATCATGCGGCTACCTGGGATCGGCCCAAAGCGGGCACGACTGCTCTACGAGCAGATCGGGGTCGACTCATTGCCTGCGCTCCGCCTCGCTGCCGAGCAGCACCGCCTCCGCGGCATTCAGGGCCTGTCCGCGAGATTCGAGCAGAGCGTGCTCGAGGCGATCGACGCAAGCTAGAAGGCCCGAGTGAGCAAACGGCTGCTGCTCCCCGACGCGATCGAGCTCGACGCCGCCTGAGCCGCGAGTCTCACCGACGAGCTGGCGTTACACCACCATCGCCTATTTGACTGCCGCATGCGCAAACGGGACAGGCGTTGAGCGTCCGCGTCAGTGATGGCGCCTACGCCGCGCTGCGGTCACGGTGGATCGCCTTCAGGCCTGGCGTGCGCTGAAGCTCGATCGGTCGGATCGGCGAATTCGGCACGACGTAGAAGCGCACGCCGTCACGATCCTCGATCGCTCTCACCGCATCGTGCTGGCGGCGCCACGCAAGCGCCCAAATGATCGCAAAACCCGCGCCGATACCCGGGATCTGTGCCGCGAGAAACCCGAGGCCTCCGGCGATCAGCGCGAACAGGAACAGCGGCCAAAGCCTGTTGAGGAGGATCCTGGCCGGCTGCACGAGCGGCAGCGCAGAGCTCGCGCGGGCAGCAGCGAGCAGGCGGGCGATCGGCGGATTCGCCTCCGCACGGCGGCCGAGCCAGATCCCAACCGCGCCGGCGAGCACCCACCACCCGGCCATCCCCGCGATCAGCACGTGATGAGAGGAGGCGGCGGCGGAGAGCACTGTGACGGTCGCAAGCGCAGTCGCAACGCCAGCGGTCAGCACAACGGTGCTCTTCAGGAACTCAGCGAACCGCACAGACCGCCGCTCACAGCAGCGCCTCGAGCAGACTGCGCACGCCAGCCTGACCGTCCACCTCGAAATCAGCCTCTTCGATCAGCTCCGCTGGCGCCTCCTCAGAGCTCACGGCGACGCAGATCACATGTTCCAGCTCCCCTGACTGTGCGAGCGCACGCAGGCCGTGGAAGGCATCGATGTCGGTTGAATCGTCGCCGACGTAGACCGCTGCCTTCATTCCTGAGACGCCACTGCCATCATCGTGCGAAAGCAGCTTCGCGATCCCGGAACCCTTGTCGAGGCCAAGGGGCGGACGGACCTCCAGGACCTTTCTGCCCCAATACGCGGCGAAGCCCTCGCGCTCCGCCTCGCGCGCCACCTCAGCAACCGCCTCGGCGGCCGCATCCTCATCGGGCGCTCCTCGCCAATGCAGCGCGAAGATCGCACCCTTGTCCTCCCCGCGCACCCGCAGGCGTTGGCGCTCGCTCGTCATCGCCCTCGCTGCGAACTCCTTCACGCGCTCGGCCCATGTCGCCAGCTCTGGGTCGACCTCCACCTGCGTCGCAGCTGGCCGCAGCAGCTCGCCGCCATGATTGCCGACGTAGGCGATGCTGCCGATTGCAACGATCTGGCGCGCAGTGACGGCGCGGCGGCCGCTCACGCATGCGACGAGCCCGTAGCGCTTTGCGATCTCTATCAACAGGGTCCTCGTCGCTTCTGGGACCTGCGCATCGTCTGCGTGGCGAACGATCGGCGCAAGCGTGCCGTCGATGTCGAGCAGCACTACGGCATGCGCTGGATCAGCGCGCAGCGGCTCTAGCGCATCAGCGAGCGTGGCGGCTGGCGACACGCCTCTAGTATGCCGACGATGCAGCGCAACGTGCCCCATTGGCAGCGCAACGAGCCTCGCACGAAGCGCGGCCTGCCCCCAGAGGAGCGCGGCCTGCCCCCAGAGGAGCGCGGCCTGCCCCGCACGAAGCGCAGCCTGCACCACTCGAGCGGATGAACAGTCGGCACGCTCAGGCTCGAAGGCGAGACACGACGCTGCGCCTCGTTCTCATCGGCACCGCAGCTGGGGTCTTCAGCGGGCTGTTCGGCGTCGGCGGCGGCGCCGTGATCGTCCCAATGCTCGTGCTTTGGATCCGCTTTGGCGAGAGAGAGGCGACGGGCACGTCGCTCACCGCAATCGTCTTCATCTCCGCGTTCGCGGCTGTCCTCCAAGGCGTCTATGGAAATGTCGATGTCCTGTCGGGGATTCTGCTTGGGATCCCAGCGGTCGCTGGGGTGCTGCTTGGAACGAGGCTGCAGCAGCGTGTGCACACAGAGGCGATCTCACTGCTGTTCGCCTGCGTGCTGATCGCAAGCGCGATAGAGCTCATCCTCCAGTGATTCGCTGGAACCACCTGGTGACCTGCTCGAGACTCTTCGCTGAGGCACCCGTCTGCGACGGACGGTTCTTCCAGCGAGCGGCCCGACGACGACGCAGCTCGTCGGACCCTGAGCTCAGAAGCGGTCGTACACGCGTGATCCCCACGCTCACGGGGGCGAGCTGAGATGCAGGCGGCCGCTGAGTACATAGGCGTCGGACTGCTTGCCGGCCTCATCTCAGGAATGCTTGGAGTGGGCGGGGGCATCGTGCTGGTCCCGGCGCTCGTGATCCTCTTGCATCTAAGCCAGCACCACGCGGAGGGCACCTCCCTTCTCGCGATCATCCCTGTCGTCCTCGCAGGCGCGCTCAGCCAGCGCCGCTATGGCAACGTTCGCGCACGCGCGGGCCTCACGATCGGTGTCGCGTCGGTTGGTGGCGCGGCAGGCGGGGTCGTGCTCGCCAACGCGCTCTCAGGCAGGACGCTGCGATACGCGTTCGCAGCGCTGATCATCCTCATGGCGGCGCGCCTCGTGCATCGAGTCGCGCGGACGCGCATACGGCGCATGAACCATCCTGCAGCCCAGGACCAGGAGCCGCCCCGCTGAAGCCGAGAGCCCGGTGGGACCCCGTGGGAGAGTGCCCGCTCGCCCCAGACCTCGCCCTCGTGCCGCGTCAGCTCCAGCAGGCAGCGCCAAGCCAACTGCCGTCCCGGAAGCGAAGAACCTCTACACTGCGAAGCATGGGGCTTGACAATCCACTTCACGTCGTCTTGCTGCTGCTCGTACTGCTGCTCGTGTTCGGAGCGAAGAAGCTGCCTGAGATAGGCCGCTCCCTCGGCACCGGGCTTCGCGAGTTCAAGCAGTCGATCAGTGGTGAAAGCCACGGACCAACACTCACAGCCGGCGTGCAGCACGCACCCGCGGCCCAGCCCGCTGCCCAGGCGCCGGCTGAGCAGCAAGTGCAGCCACAGCAGACGCCACCAGCCGCTTAGCTCGAGACCACCAGCTGCCAGCGGCCGGGGTCGCGAGGCTAGAGGATGCTTGCCGTCATACGCTCGACCTCGGCTATCGAGGTGAGCCCGGCCCTGACCTTCTCCAGAGCATCTGCGCGGAGTCGTCTCATGCCATCTCGCTCAGCGACTGCCGCGAGATCGTCGAGGTCGCGCTCCATCACACGCGCGCGCACATCCTTCGTCACGCTCATCACCTCATAGACGCCGACACGCCCGCGGTAGCCGCTGCCAGCGCATCGTGAGCAGCCAACCGGCTCGAAGATCTCCGTGTGTGCCAGCTCGTAGCGCTCGAGCAGATGCTCAGGCAGCCTAGTCTGCTTCTTGCAGTGGGGACAGAGCACACGCACGAGTCGCTGCGCGACGACGCAGTCGATCGCGCTCGCGACCAGGAACGGCTCTATGCCCATGTCGATCAGACGGCCAAGTGCGCTCGGCGCATCGCGGGTGTGCAGCGTCGAGATGACGAGGTGGCCGGTGAGAGCGGCCTCCACCGCGATCTGGGCAGTCGCGCGATCCCTTATCTCGCCGACCATGATCACGTCAGGGTCGGCGCGGAGCATCGACCTCAGCCCCGTCTCGAACGTCACCCCCGCCTTCGGCGCGACCTGAATCTGCTTTATCGACGGCAGCCGCGCCTCGACGGGATCCTCGATCGTCAGCACGCTCCGTGGGCCAGCGCCGATCGAGCTCAGTGCTGCATACAGCGTCGTCGACTTCCCAGACCCCGTCGGCCCAGTGACGAGGATCGCGCCGTGGGGCCGCTCGATCGCCGCAGAGAAGCGCTCCTGCTCCTGCGGTTGCATCCCAAGCGCACTCAGCTCTCGGATCGACGCGAGACCCTCGAGAATCCGCATCACAACCCCCTCGCCGTGCACGAGCGGCAGCGTCACAACGCGGATGTCGACGCGCCTGCCGTCGATCGTGAGCGCCAGGCGCCCGTCCTGGGGAAGCCTCCGCTCGGAGATGTCGAGCTCAGCCATGATCTTCACTCGGGAGACGACGCTTGGCGTGATCGCACGGCGCACCGTCGCCGCCTTGTGCAACACGCCGTCGACCCTGAATTCGACGTCTGTGTCGCCCTCCTGCGGGTTGACGTGGATATCGGATGCCCCCTGCGCCACCGCCTGGGCGATCAGCGAGTGCACAAGCTTCACTATCGGGGCATCGTTCGGTGCCTCCTCGAGAAGGAGCTCGGGCTCAGGCTCAGCATCCGCGATGCCTTCGATGCTCTCTCCGAAGTTCTCGAGCTTCGTCGCGAGCTGCGCGATGTCCTCAGCCGCTGCGGCGGCCACGCGGACCCGCCGCCCCGTGATCATCGCGACGTCGTCCGCCGTCAGCACGTTCGTCGGATCTGCCATCGCGAGCAGCAGCGATCCGTCCTCATCGAAGCTGACGGGTATCGCCTGGTAGCGCTTCACTGCCTCCGCGCTCAACAGCGTCGCCGCGCCCATGTCTGCTTCGATCGCTCCGAGATCTATGTATTGAACGCCGAACCGCGCAGCGAGCACTCTCGCGAGCTCGTCGCCGCGCAGCACCTTGCGCTCGAGCAGCATCTGGCCGGTCGGCACGCCGCGCTCGCGCGCCGCGGCAACTGCATCCTCGACCTCCTCGCGAGATGCGAACCCCATTTCCACAACGATGTCGCCGATCAGTCGATGACGACGGCTCGCTCGCGCCGCCCCATCGAGGCTCTCAGGTCTGTGCACAGCGATCGTCTGAACGCTATCGTCCATCGTCAGGCTGATCGGCAGCAACCGGCCGCTACTTGATGGCAAGCCCCCGCTCGAGCGCTCCCTTGACTCCTGCGTCGAGCGCGTTCAGCCGGTGAAGGGCAAGCGCCTCGGCCGATGCGAAGCGGATCTGCGCACCCTCTGCGCCATGGTGCGCCGCAACGCAGTGCTCGAGGGCAAGCAGCCTGCCTGGTGCCAGACCCTCAGGCGCGCCCGCCTCGATCATCCGCAGTCCGAGCTCCACGTGCCCAAGCAGCCTGCCCTCCTCCGTCTGTCCGATCTCCGCCCCATAGGTGAACTCCGCCGTGCGGCCGATGTCGTGCAGCACCGCAGCGCAGATCAGCAGATCGCGGTCGAGCCGAGGGTGCACGGTGCACAGCTCTACTGCCATGCTTGCGACGGCGACCGTGTGCTCGAGCAGGCCTCCGAGATAGGCGTGATGATGGCGTGCGGTGCGGCGCCCGGGCTCAGCCGGCAGACCGCAGGGCGCAAGCCGCAGATTCCGTCGAACACGCTCACTCGCGAGCACCCGCTCGCAGAGGAGGCGCAGTCGCTCGTCGTAGACCTCCCGAACGAGGTGCTCGAGGAACCCTTCGAGCTCATCGAGGTCGAGCCGAGAGGCGGGCAGAAAATCTGCGAGCGCGCGATCTGAGACCTGGGTGCGCTCGGCCCTCTGAAGCGAGATCTGCAGCTCGCCTCTGAATCGCTGCACCCTGCCGTCGACGAGCACGATGTCACCGCGCTCGAAGCGAGAGCTGAGCAGGTCGGCGTCCCTGAACGCTCTCGCGAGGATCGACCCGGTGCCGTCACGCAGCTCCAAGGTCAGATAAGGCGCGCCATTGCGCGAGACCTGCCGCTCCTTGCGCACGCATGCAAACACCGCATGCACCTGCTCGCCCTCCCTCAGCGTCGCGATTTGAACGCGCGACCCATCCTGCTCGAGGGCGCCTCTGGGTCCCGCGGAGGCGCTCATAGCAGGACTCGCCAAGGCCACCGATGGTCGCTGGGCCACCACGGACCAGCGACTTCGCCGCTGTCAGCAAGCCGCCGCGGATCAGCGGGCCGCCGCGGGTCCTCAGGCGCACTCTGGAGGAGCGGTTGCCGTTCGCTCATTCCATGCCCTTGCATCACTGCGCAGCAATCGATCACGGCGACCTCATCGAATCGCCGGCTCCAACGAAGCTGGCACTGGGGATCGGGCGTTCATGATGTACGGTGATTCAGATGCAGCCTCTACTTTGGGATCATCGACCTGACGGCTTGAGAGCCCCAGCAATGATCTGCGCATTCGAGGGCTGGAACGATGCCGGAGACGCCGCCTCGGGCGCAGCCTCGTTCATAGCAGCGCAGCTGGACGCGCGTCGGTTCGCAGGTATAGATCCCGAGGAATTCTACGACTTCCAGAGCAGCCGACCACGGATCGCGCTCGCCGAAGGCAACGAGCGAACGATCACCTGGCCGACGGTGGAGATGTTCGAGGCACGCGCTCCACGCGCCAATCGAGATCTCGTCCTCGTCCAGGGCATCGAGCCTTCGCTGAAGTGGCGCACGTTCTCGACGCTCGTCGTCGACCTCGCAGAAGCGCTCGGCGTTCAGATCATCGTCACGCTTGGCGCTCTGCTCGCAGACATCCCACATTCGCGTCCGGTCGCAATGACGGGCTTCGCCTCGGATCCTGCGATGCTCACGCGCCTGAATCTGCAGCCGTCGAGCTACGAGGGACCGACTGGAATCATCGGGGTGCTGCACAACGCGTGCGCCCGCGCAGGGCTGCCCTCGGCGAGCATCTGGGCGAGCGTGCCACATTACGTCGCGGCCGCCTCGAACCCAAAGGCAAGCCTTGCCCTCGTCCGGAAGCTCGAAAGCATCGTAGGAGTGTCCGTCGACGTCTCAGAGCTGGAACTGGCCTCCGAGGAGTACGAACGTCAGATCGGCCTCGCGGTGCAGAGCGACCCTGACATCCAGGCGTTCGTAGAGCGGCTCGAACGAGCGACCGATGAGCAACGGGAGTCGCTGCACCCGGAGAGCCTCCCCTCAGGTGAGTCGCTCGCCAGGGAATTCCAACGGTTCCTCAGGCAGCGCGGGGACGGACGCTGACCCCAACTCCTGGCGCAAGCCGTACCCAACTCCTGGCGCAAGCCGTCCCCCACTCCCGGCACGAGCCGTCACGCTGTGGGCACCGGCCTTCGCCCTCGCGCGAGGCGGACGCCGTCACGCTCACTCATCCCAGGCGGACGCCGTCACGCTCACCGTCCACAGGCGCGCCCATCCTCGCCCTCGGCGGCGCGATCGTTCTCCAGCCAGGTTCAAGCTTCCGCGACCGGACAAAGCACTCGGTAGTCGCACATCGAGCAGGCGGCTCGCGATGGCGTCGGCTCGAAGCGTTCCTGCATGATCGCCTCGCCCACCTCCAGCGCGACGGTTCTCACCCACTCGGTGTCGGCTGAGCCCGCGGGCAGGGGCACCTTCACGTCGTCGAGAAGGTGGTAGTAGGCCAGCGTGCAGCCAGTGAGCTGCCACGACTCCGACGCGGCCAGCGCGTAGAGCGAGAGCTGAACGTCTTCGCGGAGCTGCTCTTCGCTCTTTGGCCTGCCTGTCTTGTAGTCGATCACCTCATAGCCGCCACCTGGCAGCCTGTCGATCCGATCGACCCTGCCGCGGACGTGGTGAGTGCCGATTTGGAATGCGAACGAGCGCTCAAACCACACGGGCTCGGACGCCTGTTCTGAGAGACGTGCGTGATAACGGCGCAACGCCGCCGTCGCCTTCTCGCGCAACCTCCTGTCCTCCGGGCCGTCGCCGAAGCCGCCGCGGCGCCAGCACTGCATGAACAGCGCGAGCAGCTCTTCGCAGGTCTGGCCGCCAGAGGCGTGGTAGCGCTCGAGGACCTGATGCATCGCGATCCCGAAACGCTGGTTGCGAGTCAGCTCCGTCGGCACACGCAGCACCCTCGCAAACTTGTAGCGCAAAGGACAGGCGCGATAGAGGTCGATGTCAGAAGCCGACAGAAGAAGGGCACCTTCCCTCCGCGGCAAGAACCGCTGCAGGGACGGCTCCCCCGCAGGCGCACGCGTCCGCGCAGAGCCTGCTTGATGGCCGCTCGCACGCCCAGCCAGCAGTTCCTCGTCGAGCGTCGAGCTCTCGAATATCTCCCGCTGCAGCGGTGTGACGGCTGCAAGCAGACGCGCGTTCACGTCCGCCAGCGCCTCCGCGATGCTCTGCCCCTTCGGGCGTTCGAGCAGCGCCGCGAGCTTCACCAACTCGAGGTAGCGCACGACTCCGTGGGAGACATCGATGTCGGTGTCCAGACGCAGCTCGCCGAGTCGGGCGCCGATGCTCGAAACGCCGTCGAGCAGCTCCCGGCGCATCGCACGAAGCGCAGCTTCGATCATCTCCTCAGGGTCTGCCCGCTCAACACCGCGCTCTTCCCACTCGCAGTGCCACGCCTCGCGCAGCTGCTCGGCCACCAGCGCAGGCACACGTTCAAAGCCACCCTCGGAGCGCTGCGGGTAGGAGAACACGACGCTCTCGCTCACGCCCTCGATCACCTCCGCCAGCGCCCCCTGCTCGAGCGATCCTTCGACGCCGTCGATCGAGGCCGCGTGCAGACCGATCACATAGGCGTGCGAGAGGCCTGCCGCACATCGCATCGCGAGGCCTCTCAGCTCGACCGCTGCGGTTCGCTCCGCCTGGCCGAGAGGGCCGCTGTTGTGCCCATCAGCCACGGAATCAGGCTTGCGCGCGTCCGCTATCCCAACGAGGTGCGCAGCGAACTTCTTCGCACCACACCAAGGGAAGCGGTGCTCGAACGAGGCAGCTGTCTCCTGCAGCCAGGACAGGCTCGCCCTCAGATCGACCCTCTCCACCTGGCCTGTGAGCGGCCTCGCGCGGGAGAGACCGATGCGATCGAGCAGAAGCGCGGTGAACTGCTCCGGTCGGAGCTCCTGCAGCGCAGCATCGAGCTCGCGGTGGAGCGAAAGAAACCGACGCAGGCGGTCCTGAGCCTGCGGCGAGACCTGCGGGGACTCGATCGCAGGGGCAAGTGCGGAGACGATGTCGAGCCTCCGCCGGCGCGCGATCTGGATCACCTGAGCGAGATCGACGTGGCGAAGCTCCACCGGCGAGGCGAGCAGCGCGCGCGAGGTCGCGCCCGCATCGTCAGGATCGAGCAGCACACGCATCCATGCAAGCGCGTCCTTCACCTCTCGTCGGGAGAGCAGAGCTTCAGGTCCAAGCACCCTGTGCGGAATCGCGCGCTCCTGCAAGGCGCTCGCGATCGCTCTGCTCTCAGGGCCGACAGACGGCGCGATCACAGCGATCTTGCCCGGCTCCACCCCCTCTCTGAAGACGAGTCGCTCTATCTCGGCCGCGACAGCGCCTGCCTCTGCGGACTCGTCAGCGCACCGCCAGAAGCGCACCTCGCAGCGAACTCTGGAAGGGGTGTCTCCCGGTGGATCCGCCAATGCCACGCTCTCACGATACGCACCTCCTAAGCTCTGAGTGTGACCACGATCGATTGGAGAGTCGCCCAGCTCGTTGCAGAGACTGTGACTGGCACCCCGGCGCACGACGGAGATCTCCTGCCGCCACCGTCAGTTGGCGAGCTCGCCGCGGAGATCAGCCGCTACTCGCACCTCACCCTCACGGCACAGCCGCCACCGATCGAGCTCGTGGATCGGCCGCGCTGGATAGCCGCGAACCTGAACACGATGAAGCCCGTGCTCGAGCCTCTTGGGGATCGGCTCGGCACCGGCCTCGGGCCGCTCGCGCCGGCAGCGCGCTCAGCCGCCGGTCTGCTGCTCGGCGCCCAGGTCGGCGCGCTCACAGGGATGCTCGCGCAACGCGTGCTCGGCCAGTATGACCTCTCCCTCCTCGACGACTCGGTTCAACCGCGCCTGCTGCTGCTCGCACCGAACCTCGCCGAGGCGGCCGCGAACCTCTCACTCGACAGTCACGAACTGACCGCATGGGTGACGATTCACGAGGTGACGCACGCCGTGCAGTTCAGCGGAGCGCCATGGATGCGCGGGCATCTTGGCGGACTGCTTCGCGAGCTGATCGACAGCATGCAGGTGCGACCGGCAAACAGTTGGGGCCTCTCGCTGAAGGACCTGTCTGCGCTTCGGGACATCTCGAACTTGAGGGCTGAGATCGGTGAGCTGATCGCGCAGGCGCGGAGAGGCGAGCTGCTGCGCATCACCCTCGGCGAGGATCGCTGGACGCTCGTCGATCGCATCCAGTCGGCGATGTCGTTGATCGAGGGTCACGCTGAGCACGTCATGGACGTCGTCGGCGCGCGCGTCCTGCCCTCCCTGCCAGAGCTGCGAGCGGCCCTCGACCGCCGTCGCCGCACGCGCCCGCTGCCCTGGCGGGTGCTCGAACGTCTGCTCGGACTCGAGCTGAAGATGCGCCAGTACGAGCTTGGCCGCCGTTTCTGCGATGCGGTAGTCGCCGAAGATGGCCCAGGCAGGCTGGCGATCGCGTTCCGATCGCCAGCCCTGCTGCCGACCAGCGAGGAGCTGAACCAGCCGGAGCTTTGGATGTCTCGCACGTCGTCGACCGCTGCTGAGACCGAAGCTCCCATCCACACGGATGGAGCGAGCGGTGAGGACGAGGGCGGCGGGCAGGTCAGGGGCGAGACGTGAGGTCTGGCAGAATGGCAGCTGTGACGACTGAGGCCGAGATTCGCAGCGCGCTGCGCTCTGTGATCGATCCTGAGTTGCGCCGGTCGATCGTCGAGCTCGACATGGTCCGCTCAGTGCAGATCAACGCAAATGGCGTCGTAGACGTCACCGTCTCGCTCACAACGCCGGGGTGCCCGATCAGGGGGCACTTTCAGAAGTCGGTCGTCGCGGCGCTCTCCGACCTCGACGGCGTAAGCCACGTCAACGTCTACTTCGACGTGCTCGACGACTCAGAGAAGGCCGCGTTGAAGCAGAAGCTCGGGCGCGGGAGCCTCCCTGAGGGATCGCTCGCGGAGGTCGGGTCGGTGCTTTGCGTCGCCTCCGGCAAGGGCGGGGTCGGCAAGTCGACGCTGACCGCCAACCTCGCCGCCGCGCTCTCCGCCGAAGGCAGGCGCACGGGTGTGCTCGACGCCGACGTGTGGGGATACTCGATCCCGCGCATGTACGGTCTCGGCGCTGTCCGACCGAGCGTCTCAGCAGAGCGGAAGATCGTGCCACTTCAGGCCTCAGGCGTGAAGGTGATGTCGATCGGCTTCTTCGTGGAGGAGGACGCAGCGGTCGTCTGGCGCGGGCCCATGCTGCACAAGGCGCTCACCCAGTTCTTGGAGGACGTCGAATGGGGTGCGCTCGACCACCTGCTCATCGATCTGCCACCTGGCACCGGAGACGTCTCGATGACGCTCGCCCAGCTGCTTCCGCAAGCGCGCTTCGTGATCGTCACGACGCCGCAGCCGACCGCCCAGAAGGTCGCGCGCCGCTCCGGCGAGATGGCGCGCAAGCTCTCTCTCGAGATAGCAGGAGTGATCGAGAACATGTCCGGTTTCGTCACGCCATCGGGTGAACGCTTCCAGATATTCGGGGAGGGCGGAGGGCAACAGCTGGCCGATGAGCTCGACGTGCCCCTGCTCGGCAAGGTGCCCCTCACCATGCCACTGCGCGAGCACGCGGACAGTGGCACTCCACTCGTGCTCGAGAACCCAGACGATCCGGCCAGCCAGGCGATCCGCTACGCGGCGAAGGGCCTGGTCGCGCTCAGCCCCCTGCCATCGCTGCCGGTCATACAGGTGTCCCAGCACCCAGCGCCCCCTGCCGCACCGAAACCCGTGGGGATGTCGCTGCCGATGGCCTAGCGGCCAGTCGGCTCACATCCCAGGAGCGAGCGACCGCCTCTCAGGGTCCGCCCGCCTCAGCTGCCGCGGCGAGACGGCACGCCCATCGAGGATTGCAGCCCCCCTCACCGGTAACGTAGGGACACTCATCTGCGAGAACCTGGAGCTGGGCGCGAGGACCCGAAGCACCAACTGGACGCGATCAGGGTCTGCTTAGAACAACGAGAACCCGAGGCAACAACGAGGACCGGAGGTGCCAAGGGCTACATGGGACACACAACAGCAAACGAGATGGCACCAAACGAGCAGCAGACGACGGGCAGCGAGGCACGGCCAACGGCCGTGGCACCCGCAAGCGGCGACAAGCGGGAGGGTGGCGAGGCGCTTGAGAGCAGCATGGCACCAACGCGTGGCGAGGCGCTCGCAGAGGAGGGCAGAGAGCCTCCGATGGACTCGGAGGGCAGCGGCGTCAACGAGCGTGTAGAGAAGATGAGCAGGCTGCGCGCGGAGGGCCGTGAGCCATACCCGCATGCGCGCGTCCCGGACCGGGCGCGCATCGCAGCGGTGCTCCAAGCCCATCCCGCGAGCACCCTCGGACATGGCGAGCATCCGGCGCTTCGCTACACACTCGCTGGACGGCTCACGTCGCGACGCGTTCACGGAAGAAGGGCATTCCTCGACCTCAGAGACAACACTGGTGAGATCCAGCTCTACGCGCAATCTGACGTGCTTGGGCCAGAGTGCTACGAGCAGCTGCTCCGGCTCGACATCGGGGACATCATCAGCGCGAACGGCTGCTTATATCTCACGCAGCGGGGCGAAGTCGTACTGAACGTGCACGGGTTCGAGCTGCTCACGAAGGCGCTCCGACCGCCGCCTTCGCGGTTTCATGGCGTCGAGGACGCGGGCACACGCCACCGCTACAGGGAGCTCGACCTGATGGCGAACGAGGAGACGCGCCAGCTGTTCTCGACGAGAGCGAAGACTGTCGAGGCGCTCAGGTCGTTCCTTGCTCTCGAGGGGTTCACAGAGGTGGAAACGCCCGTGCTTCAGAGCCTCGCTGGAGGCGCGAGCGCCCGGCCATTCACCACGCACCACAACGCGCTGGACGCCGACCTCTCGCTGCGCATATCGGTCGAGTTGTATCTGAACCGATGCCTGATAGGCGGCCTCGAGAACGTATACGACCTCGGCAAGTGCTTCCGCAACGAGGGGATCTCCTACAGGCACAGCCCCGAGTTCACGATGCTCGAGTGGCTGCAGAGCTACGCTGACCACACCGACGTCGCGGAGCTGACCGAAGCAATGATCGCGAGCGTCGCAACGGAGGTGCTTGGCACGACGGAGGTCGAGCGCAGCGGCGAGACGATCGACCTCTCGAGGTGGAAGCGAACGACGATGCGGGAGGTGATCGCAAGCAGGCTTTCGATCGACATCTTGGAAAGCGACGCGAGTGAGCTGCTCGCGCTGCTCGCTGACCATGGCGAGCCGATCGACCGCAGGTCGAGCTGGGCACAGGCGGTGCACACGATCTACACAAAGCTGATCGAGCACACAATCATCGCACCAACGCTCGTCTTCGACTTCCCAGTCGAGATGTTTCCGATAACGAAGCGGCACAGCGAGGACCCTCGTCTCGCTGAGCACTTCGACGCCGTGGTCGCCGGGATCGAGCTCGTCAGCGGCGACAGCGAGCTCACAGATCCCATCGAGCAGAGGAGACGCTTCCTCGAGCAGCGCGAGCGCCGAGGAGAGCAGGCGACTGAGGCTCATCCGCACGACGAGGAGTATGTGCGCGCGCTCGAATACGGCCTGCCTCCATCCGCCTCTGGCGGGATGGGAGTCGATCGCCTGCTCATGATCCTCACTGGCAGAGCGCACCTGCGCGAGGTGCTCCCATTCCCGACGCTGCGTGAGCGCCAATGACGCAGCCGAGCGACATGAGCCCTGCTGCAGGCGGCGCAGATGTCAAAGAGCCGGCGTTGAGCCCATCTGCCCCATCTTCGACCGCAGGACGCGCGCTTCGAGCGCCCTCCAGCGCTGCGGAGTCGACGTTCGAGGCGATGAGCTTCGCGGAGGCGCCGCAGATCAAGAGCGAGGTGCCTGGCCCGCGCTCGCGGGAGCTGCTCGAAGCGCAGGAGGCGCTCGAGAGCAACGCCCGCTCCTATCCGCGCAGCGTGCCGATCGCGATCGAGCAGGGGCGAGGCGCAACGATGCGCGACGTCGACGGCAACACCTTCATCGACTTCTTTGGGGGCGCTGGCGTCTTGAACGTCGGGCACAGCAACGAGGCTGTCCTCGCCGCCGCCGAAGCGCAGCAGCGCAAGCTCGTGCACGCGCTCGACTTCCCGACCCAGACGAAGATCACGCTGATGCGCAAGCTCAAGCGCCTGCTCCCTGGCCGCCTGCGAGACAGCGCGAAGTTCCACTTCGGCGGTCCTACGGGCTCTGACGCAGTCGAGGCCGCCTTGAAGCTCGCGCGCGCGCACACGGGACGGCACACGGTCATCGCCTTCCAGGGCTCCTACCACGGAATGACCGCAGGTGCCCTCTCAGTGACGAGTGACCTGTCCTTCGCGAGGCCGGTCAGCGCCCCAGTCCATTTCATGCCCTACCCGTACTGCTACCGGTGCCCGCTCGGGTTGGAGCGGCAGAGCTGCGGAATGGCGTGCGCCCACCTGCTCGAGAGCAGCTTGACCGACCCTCACAGCGGTATCCCAAAGCCGGCAGCGCTGATCATCGAGCCGATTCAGGGTGAGGGCGGGACGATCGTGCCGCCTCCGGGCTACCTCAGGGAGGTGCGCCGAATCGCAACTCAACAGGGCGTGCCCATGATTCTCGACGAGATTCAGACGGGGTTTGGGCGCACCGGAGCAATGTTCGCCTGCGAGCACGAAGGAATCGCGCCCGACGTGATCACCATGTCGAAGGGGCTCGGCGGGATAGGGTTCCCGCTCTCGTGCATAGCGTTCGACGCTGCGCTGGACAGCTGGGAACCGGGGGCGCACATAGGCACCTTCAGAGGCCACCAGGTTGGGATGGCAGCTGGCGCGGCAGCCATCGATTTCATCGAGCAGCATCAGCTCGCAGAACACGCTGCGCGCCTCGGTGAGCTCGCCCTTTCGATGCTCGCAGAGGCCGCAGAGACGATGCACGCAGTCGGCGAGGTCAGAGGCAGGGGCCTGATGATCGGATTGGAGCTCGTCGAGGACCAGTCGAGCAGGCAGCCAGCCCGAGAGCTCGCGGCAAGCCTTCGAAGAGAGTGCTGTCAGAGGGGCTTGATCATCGAGATCGGCGGGCACCACCGCAACGTCGCGCGTCTGCTGCCGCCGCTCGTGATCAGCCGCAGAATGCTGCTGAAAGGGATCGACATCCTGATAGAGACATTGCGAGAGCTCGAAGCTGCAAAGCCTGACGCCTCAGGCGCAGCTCGGCTACGCGGGAAGACAGGGCGCTGAGTTCGCAGCTCGCCCTCCGGCGAAGCGGCGTCTCGTGCTTCCGCGAAGCTGCCATCGCGCTGAGGGACAGGGGCGAAGCCAGCCTCGACGCCAGGGAAGCTGAATCTGTGGCGCCGCCTCGCTACCGCGCGTTCGCAAAGTACTCAGCGTTTATCTGAGCGAACCGCTGCCACTCCTCAGGCAGCTGATCCTCAGCGAAACAGGCGTCGACTGGACACGCCTCGACGCAGGCATCACAATCGATGCACTCCTCTGGATCGATGTAGAGCTGATCCGCCTCGTCGTAGCCAGGCTCATCGGGCGTCGGGTGGATGCAGTCCACTGGACAGACCTCCACACAGGAGTTGTCCTTCGTGCCGATGCACGGCTCAGCGATCACGTAGGCCATTCGGTTGTTTCCTGGTTCCTGTCGGTTGGTTCGTCGGGGCAGGCCCCATTGTATTCGCCACACCGCCGGGCGGTGGAGCCGCGAGCGGGCAGAGATGGCGGCCCAGAGCCTGAACGAGGCCTCCACACCGATGCTGTCCAGCTCGCGAGAGGCCGCTGGAAAGGCGATCGAATCGAGAGACCGCTCGCAGAGCTGCGGTGCAGGACGATCCCAGGGTATCGGCACGACGCCATCGCCGCCTCGGTGCAGCACGATCAGGAAGCGTTGGCAGAGCATCACCCCAGAGCTGCGGTACGTTGAAGTGATGCTGCTGCTCGCAGGGGCAACGGGTGAGGTCGGCAGCGCACTGCTGCGGAGGCTCACAGCCGATCGGGTTGCTGTGCGCTGCCTCGCGCACCCCCCACGCCGCCTCCGTGACCTCCGGGTTCGTGTCCAAATCGCGATCGGCGACCTCGCGGAGCAGGCGGTACAGCAGTCTGCCATCAGCTCCGTGATCTTCGCGCCGTCCCTCGTCTATGCGCTGAAAGACAGGTGGCTGACCCTGCTGGAGCGGCTCGCCCTGTTGCCGGCCCTACCGCTGCCTGGCGATGGCAGCTCCCTGTATCAGCCCCTGTGGGCAGAGGATGTGCTGCAGGGTGCATCGCCACAGTGCTGAGGCGCAAGGGAGAGGCAGAGACCGCCTCCACCCACCGGTCGGCAAGCAGGCAACCCACCCTCAGTGGTCAGACGGTCGCTGAACGCCGTCGCGCTCAACAGAGCTGCGAGCGCGACGACAGGCCCCTGATCGCGCACAGCGGTCAAGCGCACGCTCAGCACAGCGGTGAGCAGCGCGATACGCGCAGCTGCGAGCAGCTGTTGGAGCGAGATGAGCATGAGCCCGCAGAGTGCGAGAGCAAGTGGTCCTCAGCGCGCTGCGAGCTTGCAGGTCCTGAGACTCTCAGCCATGAGCAGATCGTCGCGAAACTGCTGAGGCTGGCAGGCAGAAGCCGCTTGTGCACGTCCCTTCGCCGATCGCATCGGCGGCGCTTGCGCTGCTTCAGCGGCTGGCAGGCGATCGTTCGCCCGCGACCTGGGACGAAGCGCAGCTGATGCTCTCCTCGATGATCTCAGAGCGCGGATCCGCAGACCTCGAAGCGCTCGGTGTGCGCCCTGCGCCTCTGAAGCCCGTGCTGAGCCGCGCGCGCTCCGGGGAGGCACAGCTCAACTGAGAGGTGGCCTTCGCTGCCCCCAAGGGCAGGCTTCCTCGAGCTCTGCCGCGAGCCTGAGCAGGGTCGCCTCGTCCGCTGGCCGGCCCGCGAGCTGGACAGCGAGCGGCAACCCATCCTCTCCGTCGAAGAGCGGCACCGAGATGGCTGGCTGCCCCGTCGCGTTGAAGACAGGGGTGAACGGAGTGAACAGTCCGGAGCGGCCGAACGTCTCGATTGGGTTCGGAGCCGAGGTGTCAAGCGTGCCGAGCGGGAGCGGTCGCTCCGCCAGCGCGGGCGTGAGCAATGCGTCATATGGCTGCAGGAAAGCGACAAGCGAGCGTGCAAACGCCTGCAGCTGGGTTGTGCTCGCAAGCACCTGCACCGCGTTCATGCCCTCGACGGCTGAGTGGATCGCCCAGCTCATCGGCTCCATGTCACTCTCGCTCGCCTGGACGCCGGCGACAAGCGCGCTGAAGGCGATCGAGAGGGCGACATGGGCGCAGAAGACAGAGCCGAAAAGCGCCGAAAGGCCCTCGATCCGCCAAGGCGGCTCCACCTCCTCCACCGAGTGCCCAAGGTCACGCAGCAGCGCTGCAGCTTCGCGCACGGCACGTGCGGCGAGCGGATGCACCTGCGCCTCCGCGAGAGGGGAGAGCGTGCTCGCGGCGATCCTGAGCGTCCGGCTCCCATCCTCCGCACGCCCCCTCTCGCCAGCATGCGCAAACGGCTGCGCAGGAGGCGGTGCCCAGGTCGCGTCTCCAACCTCGTAACCCGCGATGACATCGAGGATCGCCGCTGTGTCCGCAACGGAGCGCGTGAGCACCCCGTCGACGACGAGCAGCGAGTCGCCAAGTTCAGGCGCACAGGAGACGCGGCCGCGTGCCGGCTTCAGACCGACGAGACCGCAACAGGCGGCGGGTATGCGGATCGAGCCGCCGCCGTCGTTGCCATGCGCGACGGGGACGAGGCCAGCGGCCACCGCCGCCGCCGCACCGCCAGAGGAGCCGCCGCAGCTGCGCTCGAGATCCCAAGGATTGCGGGTGGGACCGAACAGGCGTGCCTCTGTCGTCGGCAGGATGCCGTACTCTGGCAGAGTGGTGGTGCCGACGATGATGAAGCCAGCACGCTTGAGGCGCGTCACGACGGAGTGATCCCATGTCGCTACGTGGTGAGCCATCAGCTGACAGCCAAGCGTCCAGCGCAGACCCTCGACTGGTCGGTTGTTCTTGATCGCGATCGGCACGCCTGCGAACGGACGCTCGTCCGCTCGTGAGACCTGTGCAGCCGCCGCGAGCGCTCGCTCGTGATCGACTTGAACGAAAGCATTGAGGCGCGGATTGAGCTGATCGATCCTCGCAAGCGAGATCTGCACGAGCTCACTCGCCGAGATCTCACCTGAGCGGACCATATGCGCGAGCTCGAGCGCGGACTTGAACATGAGACCAGCGTCAGACACGGCTCCTCCTCCTGCGTGATGCGATGCCAGGGCAACCGACTGCCCCTGCGCCGGCAGCTCGGCGATGGGACCAGCGCAGCCTATCGGCCGCGTTCCTGCGACGATTCATGACTGCCCAGCAGTCAGCGGGGTCGGCCCCGCTGAGACTGAGCAGCGCCGCCTCGGCGTCCCGTCGTCAGCTGGAAGGCCACTGAAGTGAGTGATCCTCGACCATCTCCACACATCCCTTCTGCCCCAGGCTCCCCGATGCCCACACGAGAGCACCCTGAGGTGCAGTCAGGCCTCGAGGGTGTCGCAGCATTTGCGACGCAGATCGCGGAGCCCGACAGGGCCGGCGGCTCGCTTCGTTACCGCGGAGTCGACATCGAGGAGCTGGTCGGCAACGTCGGATACGAGAAGGTGTGGGGCCTGCTCGTCGACGGCCACTTCGAACCAGGCCTGCCGCCCGCACAGCCACATCCGCTGACGGTTCGCTCAGGAGACCCGCGAGTGGACGTGCAGTCGGCGCTTGCGATGCTCGCCCCTGAGTGGGGCTTTGGCCAGTTGATCGACATCAGCGACGAGCAGGCGCGGGAGGATCTCGCGAGGGCATCGGTGATGGCGCTCTCCTTCGTGGCGCAGTCCGCCCGCGGTGCCGGGCGGCCACCAGTGCCTCAGGATGAGGTCGACAAGGCGAAATCGATCCCAGAGCGCTTCCTGATCCGGTGGCGCGGCGAGGCCAACCCCGACCACGCTCGCGCGATTGACGCCTACTGGATCTCCGCCGCCGAGCACGGGATCAACGCCTCGACGTTCACCGCGAGGATCGTCGCCTCCACCGGCGCCGACTGCGCGGCCGCGCTCTCCTCCGCAGTCGGCGCACTCTCCGGCCCGCTGCACGGCGGCGCCCCCTCGCGAGTGCTGAAGATGATCGAGGAAGTGGAAGCGACGGGCGACGCGGAGGGCTGGGTGAAGAAAGCGCTCGACCGTGGCGAGCGGCTGATGGGCTTCGGCCACCGGGTCTACCGCGCAGAGGACCCCCGCGCCCGGGTGCTGAGACGCACCTGCCGCGAACTGGGCTCGCCCCGGTTTGAGGTCGCCGAGGCCCTGGAGAGGGCGGCCCTCGCGGAGCTGCAGGCCCGGCGGCCTGAGCGCGTGCTGGCGACGAACGTCGAGTTCTGGTCTGCGGTGATTCTCGACCTCGCCGAGGTGCCCGCAGAGCTGTTCACATCGATGTTCACCTGCGCGCGGGTGGCAGGCTGGTCCGCGCACATCCTCGAGCAGAAGCGCGAGGGACGTCTCATCCGGCCGACGGCAAAGTACGTCGGCGAGCCACCGCGACCGGTGAGCGCGGTCGCCTGAGTACGTCGGCGAGCCACCGCGACCGGTGAGCGCGGTCGCCTGAGAAGGCCGTTTCGACCGTCGGCTCGCCGGAGTGCAGCACGGCGCAGCGCCCAGCAAGTGGCAAGCGGCGCGCTCACCTGAGCGGATTGACTCGATCAGCGGCGCCTGAACGTGTGCGCTGTATGAACGCGCGAAGGCCTGGGCGTCGCACGCACGCCCAGGCCTCGCCCCACCTCTGTCAGAGGTCTGGTCAGCTGATCACATCATCCCGCTCATGTCTGGCATCCCTGCGCCCGCGCCAGCGGTCTCCTTCTCAGGCACCTCCGCGACGATCGCCTCCGTGGTGAGGATGTTCTTCGCGATCGACGCGGCGTTCTGAAGCGCAGAGCGAGTGACCATCGCAGGGTCAATGACGCCCGCCGCAACGAGATCAACGATCTCGTTCGTCGCGGCGTTGAGGCCATAGCCCGCCTTCGCCTTGCGCACGTCGTTGACGACGACGGAGCCCTCGAGTCCGGCGTTCTCGGCGATCTGACGCAGCGGCTCCTCGAGAGCACGCAGCACGATCCTCGCGCCAGTCGCCTCGTCATCCTCGAGACCGTCGAGGCTGACTGCAGAGGTCGCCTCGAGGAGTGCAACACCGCCCCCAGGCACTATGCCCTCCTCGAGCGCCGCCCTCGTCGCCTGAAGGGCGTCCTCGACGCGGTGCTTCTTCTCCTTCATCTCCGTCTCAGTCGCAGCGCCGACCTTGACGACGGCGACGCCGCCGGAGAGCTTCGCGAGCCTTTCCTGCAGCTTCTCCCTGTCGAAGTCGGAGTCGGTGTTCTCGATCTCGGTCTTGATCTGGTTGATGCGACCCTTGATCGCCTCGGCATCACCAGCACCATCGACGATCGTCGTCGTGTCCTTCGCAACGACGACCCTGCGAGCGCGGCCAAGCTGCGAGAGCTGGGTGTTTTCGAGCTTGAGGCCCATCTCCTCGGTGATCACCTCACCGTTGGTGAGGATCGCGATGTCCTCGAGCATCCGCTTGCGACGGTCGCCGAACCCAGGCGCCTTGACCGCAACGCCAGTGAACGTGCCACGCAGCTTGTTGACGACGAGCGTGGCAAGCGACTCGCCCTCGACATCCTCCGCGATGATGAGCAGCGGCTTGCCAGACTGAATGACCTGCTCGAGCACAGGCAGCACGTCGCGCACGGATCCGATCTTCTGGTTGGCGATGAGGATGTAGGGCTCCTCGAGCACAGCCTCCATCCGATCCTGGTCGGTGACCATGTACGGCGAGATGTAGCCCTTGTCGAACTGCATGCCCTCCGTGAACTCGAGGTCCATGCCGAACGTCTGACCCTCCTCGACGTTGACTACGCCATCCTTGCCGACCTTCTCGATCGCATCGGCGATGACGTCGCCGATCTCCTCATCGCCGGCGGAGATCGTCGCGACACGCGCGATCTGCTCCTTGCCGGAAACCTCCTTCGACTGCGACGCGATGTTCGCAACGACCTGGTCGACAGCCTTCTCGATCCCCCGCTTGAGGGCAAGCGGATTCGCTCCGGCCGCAACGTTCTTGAGGCCCTGCCTGACTATCGCCTGGGCGAGCACGGTGGCGGTCGTCGTGCCGTCGCCGGCGACATCGTTGGTCGCGGTCGCAACCTCGCGCACGAGCTGCGCACCCTGGTTCTGGAAGACGTCCTCGACCTCGATCTCACGGGCGATCGTGACGCCGTCGTTGGTGATCGTGGGGGCGCCGAACTTCTTGTCGAGCACGACGTAGCGGCCCTTCGGTCCAAGCGTGACCTTCACCGCATTTGCGACAGCGTCAACGCCAGCCTCGAGCGCCTTGCGCGCCTCGGCATCGTACTTGAGCTCCTTGTGTGCCATTTCTCTCTCGTTCTCCTTGCAATCTCGATTTGGACGAGCAGCTGCGC
>JAJYUP010000187.1 GCA_021792455.1 Actinomycetes bacterium
GCGCAGCAAATAGCGCAGCGACACGTGCAGGGGCTCGCCGTGCCGGGCTGCGACGCGCAGCAGCTCCGCCAGTGGGCCGGGCCCTGCGGCGGGAATGTTCAACACCAGGGCGGGTGTGCTGAGCTCATGGCACATCACGCCCACGCTGGCCCACGCGCTGCGGCGACCCTCGGCGTCATCTTCGAACTGGACGTCGCCGAGACGCGCAGCCGCGCGGACCGCCAGGGTGGCGAGTGGGCTGCCGGGATCGAGTGCGTGTGCATCGCCGAAGAGCCGGGCGGCGAAGGCCGCGAGCGGCTCCCCCTGGGCGGGAAGCGCCCGGGCGAGCTGCGCGAGCTGACTCAGCACGGTCGCGGCCGATTGCGGCGTGGCGCAAAGCCGCTTGACGGTGCCATCGTGTGTCAGCTCATCCAGCCACTCGCGGAGTCGCGGCTGGCGCATCAGCTCGCGAGCTTGCAGCCAGACGCCCTCCCATGCTGCCGCGTCGCGAGCGGCCGCGGCCTGGCGATTGACGATCGGACCCGCCAGCTCCTGCACGGCGCTCTCGAGGTCACGGCAGATCGCGGCACCCGCAAGAAGGCGGGTCAGGAAGTCGAGGTTGACGAGGAGGGTCGTGCCACGCGTGGCACGGCGACCCAGCAGCTCGTCGAAAGCGGCCCGTTCGTCGGCCGTCACGCCGGAGAGCGAGAGTGTTCCCGTCAGAGGGCGGCCTAACTCCAGTCGGCGGCGCATCGCTGCGACCAGGCGCGAGAGCTCCGCGCGACCCAGCGTCGCTCGCAGACGCATCCGATCCATGGCGCCTCCGTCTTCGCTGTCCGGCTTGTCGTCGCTCATTGGCCTCCACACGTGCTCAGGCACCCCACGCCTGCGCTCATGCGCCACCCCTGCGCTCACGCACACCGCCCGCGCCCTCAGGCATTCGCCGCTCTGACCTGCCCGTCCTGACTCGCGGCGAGCCGCTGAACCTGGCGCAAGTCCTCTCCGTTCCAGACCCAAGGTGTCACGAGCACCGCGTCGATGCCGGGACGGCTCGAGAGCTGACAGATCGCGAGTCCCGGCAGCGTCGGGTAACAGCCCCACTCGCGCTCGCTGGTCATCACGAAGTCGAGATCGAACGTCGCGAGCAGCCCCATGCACTTGGCGCGCATGTCGCTGTCGATGCCGACAAAGACCTCGTCTAGGAGTATCAGGCGCGGCGCATGAGGATCGGCGCTGGCATAGTGAGCGGCGGCGGCCGCGAACTGCGGTATCGTGAGCGCGAGCGCCTTCTCGCCTCCGGAGCTCGTGCCGTAGGTCGCGCGGGTGAGGCGCCGCCATTGTCCGTCCTGGTGCCGGAGGACGGAAAAGCGGTGCCATCGCCGGTAGTCGAGCGCTGCGGCCAGCTGATCTCGCCACGTACCGGACTCGTCTGCATTGCGCTCCGCCCGGATGCGCTCCTGCAGGAAGCGGGCAAGTCCCGCCCGCTCATCTGCGGTCCAGAGCGCATTCGCGCGCAGGAGCTGGCGCCTCGCCGCTTCGAGTCCCGGCGGGCCGTCTGGATCGGCCTCCCAGACGAACTTCAGTTGCATCCCGGTGCTCGTCGGGCGCGCCGTGAGCTCCCTGTTGGTATTCTCGACCCAGCGCTCCGCATCTCGGATCAGCCGTTGCAGCTCCGCAGCCGCCTCGCCGAGGAGATGGTTCTCGATCACCTCCCGCTCGCGCTCATCGAGCAGGCGCTGGCGCAACGCCAGATCATCGGCGAGCACGGCGTCGAGCTCGGACATCGTGCAAAGCCTCCCCTGGAACGGGCAGCGTACGAGGACCAGTCCCTCGTCGATAGGGGAGGTGTCCGGATGGTAGCCCTGCGGGATCAACTCATCGCGCAGCGTGTCGACGTGCCGAAACACGTCCTGCTGCAGCCGCTGCCACGCCTCATCGGCCTCGGGGGCATCCTGCAATCGCTCGTTCAGCGCGCGCGCCAGCTCGACCGTGAAACTCGCGGACCATCCCGTCTCGGAAGGAGCCGCGGACGCCAAGTCCGGATCGGCTTCGCGCAGCACGCCGTGCAAGGCGAGCGTCTGCAGATGGGCAATGGCAGTCTGTCTCTGCGCCTCGCGCTCCTGCCGCTCTGCCACGAACCTCTCGACATTGCTGTGGGCCGCCGCCGCCGCGGCGAGCGCTGCGCGTTCCGCTGCGTCCTCGCGCTCTCGCGCTTCGATCAGGGTCTCCTTGTGCCGCTTCTCGCGCGCCAGGCGCTCGAGAATCTCCGCTTCGCTCACTCCAAGCGAGCCCGCGAGCGCCGCGACCCGGCCGAGCGCTTCTTCGTGCAGTCGCACGGCATCCGCGCGGCGCTCCGCCCGGTGATCAACGGCGAACCGCGCCTGCTCGAGACGCTGCCGTGCTTCACTGAGGGCAAGCCAGGCGAGCTGCCATCCGCGCACCATCGGGCCGAGGGCCGCCAGCGCCTCGCGGTAAGCGGCGGTCGCTGCGGCGAGCTCCTCGGGCCGCTCGACCCAGGCGGAGAGGCCCAGATCCGCCGCATCACGATCGCGGGCGGCCTGCAGGACCTCACGCAGGCTGTTGGCCTGGGCCTCGAGAGCGCTCGCTGCCTCGCGCATCTCGCGAGCGCGCTGGAGCGCGGTGATGGCCGCATCGATCGCCGCGCCGGCAGCGCGCAAGGGCTCGTGGTCCGGCAAACGTTTGCGTTCCTCCTGGGCCGCGAGCTGAGCTGCCTCCGCCGCGCCCAGTTGCTCCGCGACCCCTCGTCGCAGCTCGAGGAGCTCATCGGATCGCTTCACGAGCTCGGCGAGGCGCCGCAGCCGTGCCGCCTCGCGCGCTCGCTCGCCGATGAACTCGGCCTCGGTCTTCCGGGCATGGCCGTGCAACGGACCCAGTCGCCAATCGCCCGCGGGCGTTACCCAGTGAGTGCCGGATTCCGGCTCGCCTCCAATCGCCTCGAGGACCTGCTCGATCAGCGCGGAGTCGAGACCCGTCGCCGCGCTCTGATGCGGATCCACCGCAGGCGCGAGCCAGCGCGCCAGCGTCCTCTCGACCGGCAGAGGCGCTGAGCTCAAGCCGCACACGAGGAAGGCGTCCTCGGTCGCAGGATCGATCAGCGTCCCATCGGGCAGGACCCACGCATCCAGGAGACCGCTCGCATCGAGGGCCGCTTCGAGTCCCGCACGCAGGTCCGCTGGCATGTCCGGGCGGAAATCGCACGTTCGCCAAAGCGGCAGCCCGCTCCTGCCCTCGCGCGCAGCCTTGCGCCAGGCCGGCGGGGGCGGCAAGCGCTGAGCTCCGCGCCGCAGCTCGCTCTGCTCGGCCTCGATCTCCTGCAACTCCAGTGCGAGCTCGTGGTCGCGCTGTTCCGCGGCCGCGCGGTCGCCGGCGATCCGGGCCTGCGCTTTCCGGAGCGCCTCGTCCGCGCCTTGCTGCAGGGGGCTGTCGCCGGCGCGCTGCTCGGTCCACGCACCGAAGCTCTCCATGAGCTCTTCCGCAGGGTCGCACCGCAATACGACGAGCTCGCGATGCCACTGCGAGTAGGCTGTCAGCAACTCTTCAGCCGCGGTCGCAGACTTCTGCCGTGTGAGCGCCTCGTCCTCGAGCGAGCGGCTTTCCGCAGCTTCGGCCTGCCGCAGGTTGCCGAGCGCCGTTTGATGCTCGCGTACGGCCTTCTCGAGCTCCCGATTGCGGTTGCGCAGCACCTCGAGCCCGTGGCGGCGCCTCTCGAGAACGACTTGCCACTGCCTGGCAGCCGCCTGCAGCCACGGCTCCGGAGGGGGGGCGTCGGACCCGTCCCCTGTAATAACTGCCTCGTGCGCGGCTTTCAGATCCGCTTCAGCGGCGCATCGGACTGCGAGGGTGGCCTGCTGTCGTGCCTGCTCAGCCTGTTCTGCCGTCGTCGCCTCGCGTTCCCCGAGGAAAGACTCCGCTTCGTGAGCGGCGGCGAGCGTGGCTTCCAGGTCGGCGACTGCCTCTGCGGCGGCCCGCGCGCGCTCGACCTCCTCTTCGCGGGCGCGCTGCAGCTCCCTGACGCTGCGCATCTCCGGGCTGTCCTCGAACGTGCGGATGGCCGCGTCGCTTGCGGCAAGCTCGCCTGCAAGGCGCTCGATCTCGCGGCGCGCGCGTTGCTGCTCCTCCGTCTGCTCGGTCTCTTGTCTCTCCGCCGTGCGGAGTTGACGCTGGGCCTCCTCGTACGCGGAATGCATCGAGCGGACACCTGCCGCGCGCCGG
>JAJYUP010000188.1 GCA_021792455.1 Actinomycetes bacterium
CCCGATCGAAGCGGGGCTTGGCTGGTGCTGCGCAGAGGAGACGGGATTCATCGGCAGCGAGGCGGTCGCCGCCGCGCGTGCGGCAGGCCCGCCGCAGCGCCTGATCGCGTTCGCGGTCGATGGCCCTGGCATCGCCCGCGCCGGCAACGAGATCTTGGGCGGCGGCGTTGTGACGAGCGGCACCCTCTCACCCTGCCTCGGGGTCGGCATCGGCCTCGGATACGTCCCTGCGGGCAGCGCAGTCCCCGGCAGCCGCCTGCAGATAGACGTCCGTGGCAAGATCAGGCAGGCGACCGTGAGAAGCAAGCCGCTCTACGAGAAAGGCGAGATGAATGGCTGAGGCGAGCTGCCCGAAGGATCTGCTCTACCACCCTGACCACGACTGGGCGCGAATCGACGACGAGCAGCAGGGCGTTGCGACCTTCGGGATCACCTGGTTTGCCCAGGACGCCCTGGGCGAGGTCGTCTTCTTCGAGCCACCGGAGGTTGGAAGCACGCTGAAAAAGGACACGCCCTACGCAGAGGTGGAGTCAGTGAAGGCGGTCGCGGATGTGATCGCGCCACTGTCAGGGCAGATCATCGAGGTCAACTCCGAGCTTGGAGACGACCCGAGCGCGATCAACGAGGACCCATACGGGCAGGGATGGCTCGTGAAGGTGAGGCTGAGCGACCCAAGCGAGCGGGAGCAGCTGCTCGACGCAGACGCCTATTCGCAGCTGCTCGCAGAGTAGGCTCAGAGGGGTGAGCCGCTACACCTCCCTCACCGCCTCCGACGAGCAGGCGATGCTCGAGGCGATCGGCCTGCGAAGCGTGGAGGAGCTGTTCGCGCGTCAGATACCAGAGCACCTGCGACTGCGAGGCCGACTTCAGCTGCCCGACGGGATGGGCGAGCAGGAGGTCTACGAGCATCTCGCTGCCCTTGCGGCGGAGAACGTCTGCAGCGAGCGGCAGCTGTCCTTCCTCGGTGCCGGCTTCTATGACCACTACGTGCCCGCGATCGTCGAAGCGATCTGCGAGCGCTCCGAGTTCCTCACCCCCTACACCCCCTACCAGCCGGAGGTCTCCCAGGGGACGCTGCAGGCTATGTTCGAGTATCAGACGGCGATCTGCGAGCTGACTGCGCTCCCGATAGCGAACGCCTCCGTCTACGACGGTCCAAGCGCCGTCGCCTTCGCCGCCTACATGGCAAAGCTCCACAACGGCAGGGGCGAGATCGTCGCGTCAGCCGGCCTGCACCCGCACACGCTGCAGACGCTGCGCACATATGCCCACGGCTTCGGCTCAGAGGTGATCGAAGTGCCTCTGACAGACGGCGCGACCGATCTGCACGCCTGGTCTGAGGCGATTCGACAGAGCACAGGGGCGGCGATCTTCGCTCAGCCGAACTTCTACGGTGCCGTCGAGGACGCAGAGCAGCTGGCAGCGGCGGCAAAGCAGGCATGCGCGCGCCCGAGCGCGGCGGCCTCCGGGCAGAGCAGTGCCTCGGCAGCGTCCGGGCAGAGCAGTGCCTCGGCAGCGTCTGGGCAGAGCAGTGCCTCGGCAGCGTCTGGGCGCAGCGGCGTGGGCAGGGGCGAGGGTCCCGTCGTGATCGCGCAGGTCGATCCGATCACTCTCGGTGTGCTGAAGCCTCCAGGGCAGTGCGACGTCGATGTCGCGGTCGGAGAGGGGCAGCCTCTCGGCGGGCGCCTCGACTTCGGTGGGCCGTCGTTCGGCTTCTTCGCCGCAAGAGAGGAGTTCCTGAGGCGGATGCCAGGTCGGATTGCGGGGGAGACCGTCGACCTCGACGGGCGCCGCGGGTTCGTGCTGACGCTGCAGACGCGCGAGCAGCACATAAGGCGGGAGAAGGCGACCTCAAACATCTGCACAGCGCAGGCGCTGAACGCGCTTGCCGCGGTGATCCATCTGAGCTGGCTTGGGCGGCGCGGGATCGTCGAGCTCGGGGAGCTGCTGCTGGCGAGAACCCACTATGCGCGCGAGCGCCTCTGCGCGATCGATGGGGTGAGCGCGCTGCACAGCCAGCCGGTGATGAGGGAGTTTGCGCTGCGTCTGGACGCGGACGTGGAGCAGGTCCGGCGCCTGTGCATGAGCGGGGCGCTGGAGCCCGCGGGTGCGAACGCCGCTTCCGACGGCCCGCCAAGGACCGCGGAGGGTCTGAGCAGCGCGGAGAGCGCGCGAGGTGTGAGTGCCGCTCCGCGCTTTCACAGGCAGGCGGGGGTCAATCCAGGCGTCGACCTCCGCGCGCTCACAGGCAGGGCGCAGGACGAGGGAGGGCTGCTCGTGGCGATCACAGAGCGGCGCACCGCAGGCGACATCGAGCTGCTCGCAGTCACCCTGGAGGCGGCGCTGCGAAGGGTGAAGGCAGAGGCGGTGGCGCGAGCGTGAGCGGCTCGCCCCAGCAGCGCGAAGAGGCGGTGACGATCTTCGAGAAGGGCGCGGAAGGGCGTCGCGCCTTCGCCTGCCCGCCCCTCGACGTGCCAGCGGTCGATCCTGAGCAGCTGCTTCCGCACCGCCTGCGCCGAGCGCAGGGACCAGATCTGCCTGAGGTCTCAGAGCCGGAGATAGTGCGCCACTATGTGCGCCTGTCGAAGCGCAACTTCGATCTGGACTCCGGCTTCTACCCGCTCGGCTCCTGCACGATGAAGCACAACCCCCGCCTGCACGAGCGGCTCGCGGCGCTGAGTGGCAACGCACGCCTGCATCCGCTGCAGGACACCGAGCTCGCGCAGGGCGCGCTTGCAGTGATGTGGGGCCTGCAGCGGGCTCTTGCGGAGATCTCCGGCCTGCCGCACGTGAGCCTGCAGCCCTCCGCCGGCTCCCATGGTGAGCTTGCGGGCGTGCTGGTGAGCCGCGCCTACCACGAGGATCGGGGAGAGGACCGGCGCAAGGTGCTGACCCCAGACACCGCCCATGGCACGAACCCCGCGACGGTGAGCATGGCGGGGCTGGAGGTGGTGAAGCTCGCAACCGACGAGCACGGCGGAGTCGACCTGGATGACCTGCGCAGGAAGGCGAGCGAGGAGGTCGTCTGCCTGATGCTGACGAACCCGAACACGCTCGGCATCTTCGATCGCAACATCGAGGAGATCGCGGAGATCGTGCATGGCGTCGGCGCGACGCTGTACTACGACGGCGCGAACCTGAACGCGATCATGGGCATCTCCCGGCCTGGGGACATGGGCTTCGACATCGTGCACTTCAACCTCCACAAGTCCTTCACGCAGCCACACGGCGGCGGCGGGCCAGGATCAGGGCCGATCGCCGTCTCCGACCGGATCGCCCCCTACCTGCCGATACCGCTCGTCGTGCGCCGGCCGCTGTCAGAGGACGGGAGCGGTGCAGGCGGCGCGCGAGACGGCGCCGGGCGCGGGGAGGGTGAAAACGGGCTGGGAGAGGTGTGGCGCGAGCACGTGTACGACCTCGACTGGGACCGGCCGAAGTCGATCGGGAGGCTGCGCGGCTTTCACGGCAACTACGGCACGTTCGTGCGCGCATACGCCTACATCAGGTCGCTCGGCGCCGACGGTCTGCGGAACGCCTCTGAGGTTGCGGTCCTGAACGCGAACTACCTGCTTGCGAGGCTGCGCGAGCTCGGCGCTGCAGAGATGCTGCCTCTCGCCTACGGGCAGCTGTGCATGCACGAGTTCGTCCTCTCCGGCGCGCCGATGAAGCGGGAGCTGCAGGTGAAGACGCTCGACCTCGCGAAGCGGCTTCTGGACTATGGCCACCATCCTCCGACGGTGTACTTTCCGCTGCTCGTCGAGGAGGCCTTGATGGTCGAGCCGACAGAGACGGAGAGCAGGGAGACCCTCGACGCCTTCGCCGAGGCGATCGCATCCATCCTGACGGAGGCAAAGGAGGACCCAGAGCTCTTGCGAGGCGCTCCCTACACGACGCCCGTGCGCCGTCTCGACGAGGCGCTGGCAGCGAAGCGTCCAGTGATTCGAGGTGAGACGAGGCGCAAGCGCGAGGGGCAGGAGCTCGAGGCGCCTGCTGATGAGGCCCGAGGTCCTGGAGGGGCAGGGGCTCGAGGTGCCCGCTGATCAGGCGGAAGGCGCTCGAGGAGCGGAGGCGGCCGAATCCGGTGGGCGCACCCAGCGCACCATGGAGAATCGCGCGAAGTCGCGGTCGAAGGAGACGAGCTCACATGCCTGCTCGATCGCGATGGCAGCGAGCTGCGCGTCAGGGATCAGATCGCCTGAGGCCTCGGTT
>JAJYUP010000189.1 GCA_021792455.1 Actinomycetes bacterium
TGAGATCTTCGGGGAGCGCGTGCCCCTCCCTCGAGTCCGATCCGCCCCCCGCTTCGAGGCACTCGTCTTCATCGCCAACGCGCGCAGAGTCGATGTCCCGGGAGAAGGGGCCAGCACGGTCGAGGCCCCCAGCCAAGACTTCACCGCCGGGACCGCCGCCCCAAAGCTGCCCAGCGCCCGAGCGCGAAGCACGCAGGTGCCGGGTCAACACGCACGGAGCCCGGGGCCGCCCAGCCGGAGTGCGGACCTGGTGACGAGCACACCAAGCGCAGCTTTGCGCGAATCGCTCGAGGATGCCGCAAAGCTTGGCCTTCGCGTCGCGATCGCAGGCGACCTCGCAAGTGAGACGCTTGCCCAGCTCACGCGTGCGCTCGCCGGCCCTGGACAGTTGACCGTCATCCCATCTTCGGGGCTCAGGTCCCATGTTCAGCGACTGTGGGGCCAAGGAATATCTCCAGCGCAGATCGCAATCGTCGAGATTCCCGCCGGGGACGGGCTGTGCGCGATCGCGCCTGCGATCATGAGGCAGTGCGAGCTTCGTCGCCTCGGCGCACTTCCATTGAGATCGTCAGATCCCGCATGGACACTCACTGTGCGCGGCACTGACCCTGAACGAGAGCGCACCCACGAATCGCTGCTCGCCTTGGCAGACGGTCGCATCGGCACGCGGGGCACGATGCTCGTGCCTGACCCGCACTCCGCGCCGGCGGTGCTCCTCGCCGGTGTCTACCGCCACCGGGGTGAGCGCTCAGAGCTCGCACCCGCGCCGCTTTGGAACCTCATCGAAGGGCTGCGGGACCATCCGTCCGCTGGCGAGAGCCGGCATCAGAACGCTCGCCCCGTCACTCGCACGCTCGATCTCCACACTGCAACGCTCCACCACGATGGACCTCACTCCCTCCAAGCGCTCGCCTTCTCCTCCCTTGCCCACCCTGGCACAGCGGTTCTCCGAGCCACTGGAGACCGTGAGCGACTGCAGGCTGGTCCAGTGCTCGTTGCACCTGCCCATGGCCGGATGGCCGTCCGACCAACTGGAGATGGAGTGCTCATCACCACCGCCTGCGAGGGCCATGACCTGCATGCTGCAGCCACGCAGCAGCTGCGATGCGAAGGCGAGCACACTGTGCTCGAGCGCACCGCCTGCTATGGCACCACCCGGCCCGAGCAGGAGCCCTCTCGCGTCGTCTCAGCACTCGGCGAGGCGAGAGCGAGGAGCTTCGACCAGCTGCTCGACGAGCACAGGCGGTCTTGGGCGGTGCGCTGGGAGCAGTCGGACGTCAGGATCGCCGGCGACATCGAGCTCCAGCTCGCCGTTCGCCTCTGCCTCTACCACCTCATCGCATCGACCGGCGACAGGGGTGAGGCCGCGCTTGGCGCGCGCGGGCTCACCGGCACCGGCTACAGGGGACACGTCTTCTGGGACAGCGACGTGTTCGCGCTGCCCTTCTTCGCTGCGACGCATCCCCCGAGCGCGCGTGCGATCCTCGAGTACCGCGTGAACCGCCTTCAAGCGGCGGCAGAGGCGGCAGAGGCGGCTGGCCGCCGCGGCGCGCGCTTTGCATGGGAGTCGGCAGCGAGCGGTTTCGACGTCACGCCGCGCAGCACCCGCAACCGTGCAGGCGAAGAGGTCGCAATTCACACCGGCCAGCGCGAGGAGCACATAGTCGCTGACGTGGCCTGGGCGGCGGCCTGCTACATCGACTGGACCGGCGATCAGAGCTTTCGTGTGGGCGCAGGCAGGCAGCTGATCGTCGAGACCGCTCGCTACTGGGCATCGCGGATCGAAACCGAAGCCGACGCCTCGGGCGTGCATGGGCACATCAGAGGCGTGATCGGCCCAGATGAGTACCACGAGCTCGTCGACGACAACGCCTACACGAACGTGATGGCGAGATGGAACCTGCGCCGCGCCTACGCGGAGACCACGGACGCCGAGATCGACGCCGACGAGCGAGCCGCCTGGCTCGGTCTCGCAGAAGCGCTTCACGACGGCTACGACGAGCAGCGCGGGCTCTATGAGCAGTTCGCGGGGTTCTTCGCCCTCGATCCGATCATCATCGCCGACGTTGCGCCGCGGCGCCCAATCGCCGCAGACCTGCTGCTCGGCCCAGAGCGGGTGAGCAGAGCGCAGGTGATCAAGCAGGCGGACGTGCTCATGCTCCACCACTTGGTCCCTGAGGAGGTCGCGCCTCGGTCGCTGGGGGCGAACCTCTCCTTCTATGAGCCGCGCACCGCACATGGCAGCTCCCTGTCACCCGGCATCCACGCGGCGCTGCTCGCACGCGCGGGAAGGCTCGAAGAGGCGGTGCAGCTGCTCAGGCTCGCGGCGCGCGTCGACCTCGACGACATCTCTGGATCAACCGCGGCGGGCGTGCACATAGCGGCGATGGGGAGCGTCTGGCAGGCGATCGTCTACGGGTTCCTCGGCGCCCGACCGTCGGCGGACGCGCTCGAGCTCGACCCGCACCTGCCTGACGGCTGGGAGCAGCTGGAAGCTTCGCTTCGGTTCCGGAACGCAAGCCTGCAGCTGCGCCTGAGACCTGGCGAGATCGAGATCGATGCAAGCGATCGCGTCTCCATCAAGCTTCCAGCAAGCGACTCGGTCGAGATCACGAGCGGCAGGCATCGTGCAACCCTGCCGAGCGTCATCGCTGGCAAAGGGCAGGTCGAGAAGCCTCACGGCGGGTGAGCACGCGCATCACGGGGAATTCATACTGATGTGGACAGAGCCCTGAACGGAGAGGATCCCGCTGACAGCCGATGCGCAGCACCGAAGCCACCAACCCCGTTGCGATCTTCGATCGCGTCGTGTGCGCGATCGACGGCACGCCTGCCAGCATCGAGGCCGCCAGGCTGCTGGGCCGGCTGATGCCGGCCCTCGGCCGGGTGACGCTTTGCAGCGTCGTCAACCCCTACACGCTCGTGAGTGAAGGTGGGATCTTCACCGAGCGTGCGGTCACGCAGAACGCGGAAGAGGCACTGCAGCGCGCGGAGGCTGAGCTCTTGCCGCGCCTCACACCCGTTGCTCACCTGCGCAGGGGAACGCCGGTCCCGGAGCTGCTGCATGAGCTCAGGCAGGAGCACGCGACACTGCTTGCGCTCGGAGGGCATGGACACAGTCGAGCAGCGGGCATCATGACCGGCAGCGTTGCGAGCGGCCTGCTCCATCAGGCACCATGCCCAGTGCTCGTCGCACGGGTGCCGGCACGCGCCGATCCGCCGCCCGATGACGTGGTCGTCGCCTTCGACGGCTCTGCCGGTGCTGCGCGCGCCCTCGCTGTCGGGCGGGAGCTTGCAGAACGGCTTCTCGTCGGGCTTCGAGTCGTCGTCGCGACCGGCGATCGACATCGGTCGGAGCTCGAAACCGTCCGAGATGAGAGAGGGACCCAGCTCGCGGGGCTGACCGTGACCGAGGACCCCCGTACTGCCGTCGAGGCGCTGCTCGATGCCTCTGCCTCCGCAGGGCTCATCATCATCGGCAGCCGCCGCCTGCAGGGCCTTCCCTCTCTTGGCAGCGTCAGCGAGCGCGTGGCACACAGAGCACTTTGCTCGGTGCTTGTGATGCGCTGAAAGGAGGATGCAGCGGTGAAGACGATCGGCACAGAGGAGCACTTCATCACCACTGAGGTTCTCGCGGCGTGGAGCCGCCTGGATGAGGACGCGCGCGGCGAATCGCGTGGCAGCGCCCCTCCTGGGGAGCTTCAGGAGCGGCTGCTCGAGGTCGGTGAGCGACGGATCGAGGCAATGGACGCAGCTGGGCTCGACGTCCAGGTGATTTCGCTCACCTCCCCCGGACTTCACAATCTCCCACCGGCCGAGGCGAAGAGCCTGCAGGTGCAGACGAACGATCGCATCGCGGCACTTGTCAGCGCGCATCCCGACCGCTTCCAGGGCTTTGCGACCCTCGCCATGCCCTCGCCGACAGCAGCCGCAGAGGAGCTGGAGCGCGCCGTGAGCAAGCTGGGACTCAACGGCGCGCTCATCTTTGGGCGCACCGGCGCGCGCAACCTCGAGCACCGCGAGAACTGGCCGATCTTCGAGGCCGCTGCCTCACTTCACGCCCCCCTGTACGTACATCCACAGATCCCCCAGCCAGCGGTGCGCGCTGCGCTCTACGCCGGCTTCGAGGAGTCGATCGAGTTTGCGTTCGCGACGTACGGCATCGGCTGGCACTACGAGTCCGGAGTGCAGTTCCTCCG
>JAJYUP010000045.1 GCA_021792455.1 Actinomycetes bacterium
AGCGGGTTGCAAGCCTGCTTCGGTCGTGTGGGCTGCCATGCAGGGTCGACCCGTCGGAGGCCGATGTGATGTGGGGCAAGCTCGTGCGTCTGAATGCGCTCGCATGCATGACGTCGGCCTACGATCTCTCGCTCGGCGCGATAAGGGATGCGCCCCGTCTGAGAGCTGAGCTCGTCGCAGCGGTGGAGGAGGCATGCACAGTCGCCAAAGCGGAGGGGGCGGACGTTGAGCCCGCCGTTCCGCTCAGGGAGCTCGAGGCTGCGCATCGAGGGCTTGGCAGCTCGATGCAGCGGGACATCGCTGCTGGCCGGGAGCCTGAGCTCGACGCGATCGCCGGTGCGGTGCTGCGCGCAGCGGCAAGGCATCAGATTGCGTGTCCGACGATCGAGCGGCTTGCGGGAATCGTCGCGCTTCGGGCAGGCACAGCCGTGCCCGCGGCCTCGAGCGCCGATCATCGGCCATTCTGACACCGCGCCTGAAAACGCCGCCTCTGGAGGCCGAGGGAGTCGCCTCTGCACGACGCGCGTCGAGATCTGCAGTCGAGTCGATGTGCTCAGGAGCCGTCCCGCCTCGGGGCCGGCAGCTGCTGCGTCGAGACCGCGAGGACTGCGACCTGCTCCGCATCGGCCGCTTCCTCGTCGTGCTCGCCATCGCAGAGCACCCTGAAGTTCCCGCTGACGCCGCCGTCGGTGTGGATCGTTATTCCTGGAAGAACCTCCTCGCCCTCCTCGAACCCGAGCCGCTCGATGTCGAAGTGCGACATGCCGATGCCATAGGCGGTGTGCGTCGGATTCTCGCGGTCGTGGGCTGCTATGGCCTGGGCGAACCGCTCGAGGTTCTTCGCGATCTTGACGCTGTCGCCCATCGCGCTCAGGAGGCCTCTCGCTGCTCGATCAACTCGATCCTGTAGCCGTCTGGATCTCGAACGAAGCAGAGTCTCGAGCCGCCCTCACGCACCCTGTAGGGGGGGCGCTCAGGCTCGATGCCCTTCGCTGCGAGGCGTGCGAGCGTCTCGTCGAGGTCCTCGACGGAGATCGCGATGTGTCCATAGCCGGTCCCAAGCTCATAATGGCCCACGCCAAAGTTGTGGGTGAGCTCGAGGCGCGGCATCTCGCCGTCACCCGGCTGATTCATGAAAACGTTCACTGCCTCGTTGCCAATCGGCAGACGGCCGCACTCCTCGAACCCGAGCGCTTCGTAGAACTTCACGGAGCGCTCGATCTCGCCGATCCGATAGCAGGTGTGGATCAGTGCCATCTGCTGCAGTGTAAGCGAGATGATCTCTGCGGAGGGCGAGATGATCTCTGCGGAGGCGCGATGACCTCTGCCGGGGGTGCGGGACGGACGCGATCGGGGCAGCGGCGATCGACCGCGGCTTCATGCAACCATGATGTCTCGATGATCATCGAGCGCGCGATGCACCCGCGGTTTCTCTCGAACACCTACCTCGTCGCCGCTGAGGAGGGCGGAGCTGCCTTCTTCGTCGACGCTGGTGGGCCTGTCGAGGGTCTGATCGACTCAGCGCAGCGTTTGGGCCTGCGTCCGACGCATGTGCTGCTCACCCACCACCACGTCGATCACGTCTCAGAGGTGGGCACCCTGCAGGATCTGTGGGGAGATCTGGAGGTGCTCATCCACCCGCTGGAGCGGGACCTCCTCAGCGACGTGGCGGCGACGGGCGAGATCGATGCGGGGCAGATGTTGTCGATCGGTGGGCTGGAGGTGCGTCCGTTGCGGACTCCTGGGCATACGGGCGGCATGCTGTCGTTCCTCGTCGCCCCTGAAGGCGCATCAGAGGGGTCGAGCAGCACCGCCCCAGGCGGGTTCAACGGCAGCGGCGCCGTCGTGTTCACCGGCGACACGCTTTTCAAGGGGTCCGTCGGCGGGGTGAGGGCGCCTGGCCACACCACCTACGCTGATCTGCGCGACTCGATCATGGGCACCCTGATGGAGCTGCCGCCTGACACGGTCATATGCCCTGGGCACGCCGACGCAAGCACCGTAGGCGAGGAGTGGGAGCGCAACGTCTTCATTCGGATGTGGCGAGGGCTCGATCATCCGAAGCCCGTCGAGTGCATCGCGATGGGAGCGCCGGCGACGCTGATGCTGCTCGGGCCCGATTACGATGGCACCCACAAGGCGTGGGTGCGCTGGCCTGATGGCACAGACGACATAATCGCCGGCTCTCAGGTGCGCCAACCGTAGGCTCGCGACAGGAGCGGACCTGAGGGCGGGACTGCTGGCGGCTGGCGTCGCACGGCCTCCGGCGCACGGCGGCCGCTTCGGTGGTGGGCGAGGCGAGTGATCGTGTCCTCGAGCGCAGTTCGTAGGATGCATGATGTGGCGGGAGCCGAGAAGATCCCAACTTCGCGGGTGCGACGCACAGCGACGGTTGGGCGGCTTGCCGCGAGCGAGGCGGTGAAGCAGTTCGGAACGAGGGCGGCGAACGTCGCGCGGGGCCAGCAGGCGGCTGAGGCGGCGCTTGCGAGGCGCCAGCTCGAGACGGCGAAGCAGATCGTCGGCGTGCTCGGGACGATGAAGGGTGCCGCGATGAAGATCGGCCAGGTGATGTCCTTCCTCGATGTCGGCCTCGTCCCTGAGGAGTTCAGGGAGGAGTTCCAGCACGAGCTCGCAAAGCTGCGGGACGCGGCGCCGACGGTGTCCTTCAAGCAGATGAGAAGGGTGATCGAGGAGGACCTCGAAGCAGGCATCTCAGATCTCTTCTCCGACTTCGACGAGACTCCGATCGCGGCTGCTTCGATCGGCCAGGTCTACAGGGCGACGCTGCGCGAGGGCGGCGGGGAAGTTGCCGTGAAGGTGCAGTATCCAGGGGTTGCTGCAGCGGTGCGTGCGGACCTGCAGAACCTCGACATGATCATGCGCCTGATGAAGCGGATGACCCCGCAGCTCGACGTGAAAGCGATCGCCGCGGAGATCAGGGGCCGGATCGTAGAGGAGCTCGACTATGAGCTCGAGGCGCAGAACCAGCGCGCCTTGGGGCGGATCTTCGACGGCCACCCTTTCATCCTCGTTCCGAGGGTCGTGAGCGCGCTGTCGCGCGAGCGCGTGCTCGTCTCCGAGCTCGTCTCAGGGACAGGGTTCGAGGAGCTGAAGGGACATCCTCAGGCTGAGCGCGACCGGATCGGCGAGATCGTGTTTCGGTTCTTCCTCGGCTGTCTGTATCGGCACCGTCAGTTCTCTGGAGATCCGCACCCTGGCAACTTTCTGCTGCTCGCGGACGGCCGCGTCGCCTTTCTCGACTTCGGTCTGTTCAAGCGCATGGACGCCGCTGCGGTGGACCTCGAGCTGGCTGCCCAGCGAGCGGTCGTCGAGCACGACGCGGCCGCGCTGCATGCGCTGCTCGCGAGCTCCGGCTTCCTGCCACATCCGGACCGGGTCGACCCGGAGCATCTGCTCGCCTACGTAGAGGACGCGATCTGGTGGTACACGACGGCTGACGAAGAGCTCGAGCTCAGACCAGAGATCGCGACTCAGGTGATGATCGAAAGCTCCGACCCCCGTTCGAGTCACTTCAGGGAGATGCGACATCAGGACATGCGCGCCGAGCATCTGTTCGGCAGACGAATGGAGATGTTGACGCTCGCCGTGCTCGCACAGCTCGGTGCGAGGGCGAACTGGCACCGAATAGCGAGGGAGTGGATGTACGGAGATCCGCCGGTGACAGAGCTTGGGCGGCAGGAGCAGGAGTTCTATGGCCGCACCGGTGTCGGTGCGGCCGGCTGACCCCTACGGGCGGCGAGACGGTCTCGAGGCGGGCTGACTCAGGCGGATGCCAGGCCGTCTGGCGCGCCACGTCGGGTGGCGCAGGCGACGCGGAGGCCGGCTGGCTCAGATGAGCTCGAGGGCCGCCTGCTCTTCAGGGCCGCCTGCTCTTCAGGGTCGCCTGCTCAAACGACCTGGATCTGGACGAGGCTCGTGGTCCCAGGTCGCCCACTCGGCAGCCCCGCGGTGATGCCGACTCTCTGCCCTGGGTGGCACCAGCCGAGCTCGACGACCCTTCGCGCGGCGTCGGCGATCAGCGCCTCCGTCGTCTCGTGGCGCCGCATCGAGGCGGCTCTCACGCCCCACATCAACCCGCACCTCCTGACAGTCTCGCGGCCGGGAGAGAGAGCGTAGATCGGCACCGTCGGTCTGTGCGCGGAGACGAGTCTCGCAGAACGGCCAGACAGGGTGGGGATGACGAGCGCATCGAGGTGCAGCTCCCTCGCGGCGTGGCACAGGCTGTAGGCGAGAGTGTAGGCAGGGTCCGCCTGAGTGCGGCGCACCCGATTTGCGTTCCACTCCTCGTATGGAGCGATCGCCTCCGCCTGCTCTGCGACGGCAGCCATCATCGCGACCGCCTCGACAGGGTGGGCACCGATAGCGGTCTCCTGGGAGAGCATGACGGCATCGGTGCCGTCGAGGATCGCGTTCGCAACGTCTGCGACCTCAGCCCTGGTCGGGCGGGAGGAGGTCACCATCGAGTCGAGCATCTGGGTGGCGGTGATCGCGGGTCTCGCGAGCCTCCCGGCGATGCCGAGCAGCTCCTTCTGGACGATGGGAACGCGCTCGATCTCGAGCTCGATGCCGAGATCGCCGCGTGCGACCATCACGCAGTCGGCGGCCTTGATGATCTCCTCGGCGTTCTGCACGGCCTGAGGCTTCTCGATCTTCGCGATGAGCGGCAACCTCGTGTGCCTGCGCACGAACTCGATGTCCTCGCGCCTGCGCACGAACGACAACGCGACCATGTCGACGCCGATCGACTCGCCATGGCGAAGCAGCGCGAGGTCCTCAGCAGGCACGGACGGCAGCTCGTCGACGGGGCCCGGGATGTTGAGACCCTGCCGTGAGGCGACCGCGCCTCCTATCTCGACGAGGGCGTCGATCTCGCAGGTCTCCGGGTTGGATGAGAGCACCCGCAGCCTCACAGAGCCGTCGGCGAGGTACATGACGGTCTCAGGCTGCAGAGCGGAAGCGAGCCCGTCCCAGGAGATCGTCATGCGCCGCGCGTCTCCGATCTCCTCGACGCCGCATTGAAATCGAACCCCGTCCCCTGGCTTGAGCTCGACGACGTCCTCCTGCAGTGGTCCGATCCGCAGCTTCGGCCCCGGGAGGTCCTGAAGGATCGCGACCGGTCGACCCGCCTGGCCCGCCGCCGCCCGCACCCGGTCCGCGACCTCTGCATGCTCTTCGAGTGTGCCATGCGAGTAGTTGAGTCGGGCGACGTCCATGCCCGCCCTCACCATCGCAAGCAGCGTCTGCGGATCGGATGAGGCTGGACCTATCGTTGCGACGATCTTGGTTCTGCGCATGCTCGGCGTCACGGTATCGTCGATCTCGGTCTCCCGTAGCATCTGGGCTGTGATGAAGAGGCGACGTTCTCGCTGGAACCGACGCGGCAGCTCCCGCGGCTGAGGATGAAAGTGCAGATATCGCGTTCGAAGGGGCGACGTCCTCGATGAAGCCGACGAGGCAGCTCCCGCGGCTCGGGATGAGGGTGCAGATATCGCATTTCAGTGGTGATGTCGAGGATGGGGCGATCACAGCCATCCATGACGAAGGCCGCCGTGTCGTGGTCGACTGCGCTGATGGTCCGCTCGAGTTCGTGCTGAGTCGCGCGAGCGCCCAGTTCCTCGGTGTCGAGGCGGCGCGAGACGCGCGCCTGCACCTGCCCGCCTCCGACGGCGCGAGGCGCGACGGACAGATCTGAAGCGGAGCGGGTCCTCGATCGCGCTATCGAGGCGCCTGAGGACGTGCAGCAGGGTGGCTCAGGGCACGTGCACGTCAGGGAACAGCTCTTCGCAGTGCTCGCGCAGAGCTCGTCTCACAGAGTCACGCTCCTGCGCACTTGCGGCGCGAAACCGTCTGAGCAGATCACGCTGGCGGCTGAGGGGGGCTCCACCGACCTCCCAACTGACGACGAGCCGCTCGAAGAGGAGCTCGAGCGCGCGGGCGGCGATGTCCTCAGGTGTCGCCGCCGGTCGCGCGGTTCGGCCAGACAGGGCATCTGCATACTCGCGTCTCGCGCCGATCGTGAGCGATCCCCGCAGCACGAGCGCATTGCCTGCGGCGTCGATGTACCGGTGGCTCGGCGCGCGCATCTCCCTGCGGGCGTGATCGCGCTCGAGACGGCCCTCGCCGCTGTGAGAGGGCTCACCGTGGCCTGCGCCCGCTCCGCCGTCGCTCGGCTGCGCGCCGCTGCTCGGCTCTGTGGCGCCGCTGCTCGGCTGCGCGCCGCTGCTCGGCTGCGCGCCGTCGCTCGGCCGCCCGTCGCTCGGCTTGCCGCTCTCGCTCGCGTCGACGCGCTTGCTGGCCCTGGCGCGCCCGCGACGCCTGCCGCCTGACACCCCTATCGTGCTCCCGCTGCCGCCTCGAGGCGGCGCCTGACTTCGCCCGCAAGCGCGTTTCCATGGCCTGGCCACGCGATCGCAGGCTCGAGCGCAGCGAGCTTGACGATGCTCGCCCTGGCCTGCTGAATGTCGAGGTTGTAGACCGCCTCTGGCACATGGGCCTCGCAGTCGAATCCCCACATGTCGAGCGTGTAGAAGCAGTCGCTGCACAGCGCAAGCCTGTCCTGCCTGCGCCAGAGCGCGATCTGGCCTGGAGCGTGACCAGGGAGGTGGATCACCTCGAAGGAGGCGATGAGATCTCCCTCCTGCACCGTCCCCTCGATCTGCACTGGGCCGCCATCCCAGGCGAGGCGGTGAAGCAGCCGGTGGACCTGGCGCTGCGGGGCAGGGAGCCCCTCGAGCTTCGCGGGCCAGTAGCGGAAGCCGCCGCTTCCTTCCGCGTCCTCCAGCTCATCGGGGTGGCAGAGGACGGGGACCTCGAGGCTTGGGGCCGAGCCCCGGTGGTCGGTGTGGGCGTGCCCAAGCACGATCCTGCGGATGCCGCCAAGTCTCGCCGCAGCGGAGGCGATCGATGGCGCCATCGTCCTTGCTCCGGCGTCGAACAGCGTGACGCCGCGATCGTCCTCTATGAGGTAGACGTTGCAGCGGCCAGGCTGTCCCTGCAGCACCCACACTCCCGTCGCGATGAGCCTCGGACGGGGCATCGACGCATACCGCAGGCGCGACCTGAAGTTGTGTGCGGCGACGAGGAGCCTCTGAGAGGGCGAGCGCTCGCTCGCGACGCCCTGGATCGCTCGCGGAAGATCGGCGCTGTGCACGAACACCTCGCTGCTCTGGATGAGACCGTCTGCGACCTCGATCAGATCGACGCCAACGATCGTGAGGGGTGAGGCCGTCGCAGCGACGCCGTTGAACCTCGTGCCTGCGAAGGTGCCCTTCAACCTCCACCGGACCGCACAGGACTCTCCAGCAGACGTGGCGTCGAGCACTTCGAGGCTCGCATCTGGGACCGATGACAGCAGCTGCGCCAGCAGCGCTTCGACCTCCGCTGGCCCCCGCGCCTGGGGAAGGCCATGCACTTGGAGCCAGCCGCTGCTGCTCCAATGCTCTGCTGCGCTGCGCGCGTCGTGTGCGTCGATCGCAGCGAGACAGCTGCGAGCGACCTGCTCCTGCGAGCTGCAGACGTCCACCGCCGCCTGCACAGCCTGTGCCGCCTGACGCACCATCGCGCGTGCCTGCGGGGGCCCCTTCGTGCTGCTCTCGCTGCTCGTCTGATCCATCCGCTGCCCTCCTCTGCAAGCCGACGCGAACGATCGCCTGCGATGAAGGCCGGTGCCGACGACCGCCTGCTGTGCAGGGCGATGCTGACGACCGCTCGCGATCACACAGTCTAGAGCGCTCTTCTGCGCCGCTCCTCTGTGCCCGACTGCGTGCGCGAGGGTGCAGCGCGAAGGATCTGCACCTCTACATGCCTGAGGTCCGCCCGACTGCGTGCGAGGGTGCAGCCCGCCGTTGGGTCCTGAATGGCAAACTGGGCGCTGATGCGAATAGACCGACTGCTCGCCGACGGCGGCGAGCCGACCTTCTCCTTCGAGTTCTTCCCACCGAAGACTGAGCAGGGCGAGCGCAACCTCCAGGATGCGCTTCAGGAGCTGCGATCGCTCGCTCCCTCCTTCGTCTCCGTCACCTATGGCGCAGGGGGCAGCACGAGGGCGCGGACGATCGAGATCGTGCGAGAGATCAAGCAGCAGCACCATCTCGAGGCGATGGCGCACCTGACCTGCGTTGGCGCGACGGTGCGCGAGCTCGAAGGGACACTCGACCTCATGGCCGAGGCGGGCATCGAAAACGTGCTTGCTCTGCGGGGGGATCCACCCGCCGACAGAGGCGGATGGACGACGACGGAGGGCGGGCTCGAGCACTCGAGCGAGCTCGTCGCGCTGATCGATGGAGGTTACGAGTTCGCGATCGGGGCGGCGTGCTTTCCAGAGACCCACATCGACGCGGTCAGCCCCGAGGAGGACATGCGTCATCTCGTGGAGAAGGTCTCCGCCGGTGCAGACTTCCTCATCACCCAGCTCTTCTTCGACAACGCCGTCTACTTCGACTTCGTGAGACGCGCGCGCCTCGCAGGCATCGAGGTGCCGATAATCCCTGGGATCCTGCCGATCACACATGTCGGCCAGGCCGAGCGGATGGCGCAGATGTGCGGCGCCTCAATTCCCGCCGCACTCCACGAGGAGCTCACGATCCGTGAGAGCGAGCCAGAGGCGGTACTCGACTTCGGCGTAGCGTACGCGACGCTGCAGTGCGCGGAGCTGCTTGGCAACGGTGCGCCTGGGGTCCACTTCTACACCCTGAACCGCTCACCTGCGACGAGGGCGATCGTCTCTGCTCTGAAGCTTTCGAGGCCATGGCAGCAGCGCGAGCATCGACTCTGAGCTTCAGGGTGCGGCGCTCGAGAAGGGCCCGGCACGTGAAAGTCACCGTCGATGCCGATGCGAATGTCGAGGTCGTGCTCCCGCTCGGGGTCCCAGAGCAGGCGGCATCAGCGGCGGTGAGGGAGCTTGCGCCCTGGATCGAGCGGCGCCAGACCGAGGCGGCAGCCGTCCTGAGGGAGGTGCAGCGGCGGGGGGGCACGATTCCCTACCTTGGCCGCTCGCTGCGGCTCGTGCCTGATCCGAAGAGGACGACGGTGCGGCGGGACGGCGGGGTGCTGTTGGTCCCGACAGGTGATCCGAAGGCGGCGATCGAGCGGTTCTACCGCAGGCAGGCGCGCACGGAGATAGCGACCCGGCTGGATGCGGCGGTTCTGGCCTCAGCGACCTCTTACACGACTCTGTCGATACGGGGCCAGCGCACACGGTGGGCATCATGTGGGGCAAGCGGGGCGATGAGCTTCAACTGGCGCCTGCTGCTCGCCCCTGAGGAGATCCTCGAATATGTCGTGTGGCATGAGGTCTGCCACCTCACGGTGCGAAACCACTCGGAGGCGTTCTGGTCGCTGCTGCAGCGCTATCGGCCGAGCTGGCGGGCGGAGCGCGACTGGCTCCGCCGCCACGGCGCGACGCTCGTGCTCTAGCCCCGCTGCTCCAGTCCCGCTGCTCTAGCCCCGCTGCTCCACTGGCACGTAGCGCCGGTCGAGCTGTCCTGTGTAGATCTGCCTCGGGCGTGCGATCCGCTGTTCCCTGTCTTGAACCTGCTCTAGCCAGTTCGCGACCCATCCTGAGGTGCGGCCGATCGCGAACATCACGGGGAACATCTCGACTGGCAGGCCAAGTGCCTCATAGATGAGGCCAGAGTAGAAGTCGACGTTCGGGTAGAGCTTGCGCTTTATGAAGTACTCGTCCTCCAGTGCGATCCTCTCGAGCTCGAGCGCGATGTCGAGCATCGGGTTGCGCTTGCCCGTCACCGCGAAGACGTCCTCCGCCGCCGACTTGATGATCGTCGCCCTGGGGTCGAAGTTCTTGTACACGCGGTGTCCAAAGCCCATCAGCCGCTCCTTGCCCTCCTCGACGCCCTTGAGGAAGTCAGGGATGTTCTCCCTGCGCCCGATCCGGTGCAGCATCCTGAGCACAGCCTCGTTCGCGCCGCCATGGAGCGGGCCATAGAGAGCGCCGATGCCGCCGGCGATCGCGGAATATGGGTCGACCCTCGAGGAGCCGATCCCACGGACGGAGCTCGTCGAGCAGTTCTGCTCATGGTCGGCATGGAGGATGAAGAGGACGTCGAGAGCGCGTTCGAGACGGGGGTCAGGCTGATACTTGAGCTCAGTCATCTTGTACATCATCGCGAGGAAGTTGCCCGCGTAGCTGAGGTCGTTGTCCGGGTAGACGTATGGCTGCCCTCTCGAGTGACGGAAGGCGAACGCGGCGAGCGTCGGCATCTTCGCGATCAGCCTTATCGTCTGGATCGATCTGTTCTCAGGGTCATCGATCTCGTTCGCGTCGGGATAGAACGTCGACAGCGCGCCGACGGATCCGAGCAGCATGCCCATCGGGTGCGCGTCGTGGCGAAACCCCTGCATGAAGCTCTTGACGTTCTCGTGGACGAACGTGTGGATCGTGATCTGGTGGGTCCACTCATCGAGCTGCGCCTGCGTCGGCAGCTCCCCATGGATGAGCAGGTAGGCGACCTCGAGATAGGTGGAGCTCTGCGCGAGGTCCTGGATCGGGTAGCCCCTGTACTGGAGGATGCCCCTGTCACCGTCGAGGTAGGTGATCGAGCTGCGGCAGGCTGCGACGTTCGCGTACCCTGGGTCGTAGAGCATCAGCCCGAAGTCGTCGTCTGAGACCTTCACCTGCCTGAAGTCGAGCCCACGCACCGTGCCGTCCGTGATCGGCATCTCGTAGGAGCGACCTGTCCGGTTGTCTGTGACCGTGATGCTGTCCCTGCGCTCATCTGCGCCCTGCGACGTTGCCGGCGCCTGGGTCTCGGTGCTCATCTGTCCTCCTGTCGGGCTTCTGGTCTCGTCGGTGATGCCCCGATTATGGGGCAATGGACCCCGTCAGGCTTGCGGTCGGCTGCGCAGCTCAACAGGCTCCTCGATGAACTGGGTGATCCTGCGCAGCTCGGCGACGCGCTCGGCGATCTCCTCCCCAGTGAGCCGCTGAAGTCTTGCGGTTCCGAGCTCTTCGACGTTGAAGGACGCGATCGCGGTGCCATACGCCATCGCCCTCTTCAGGTTCTCGTGGCTGACGTCTGCGGATTTCGCGGCGATGAAACCGATGAAGCCGCCAGCGAACGCGTCCCCTGCTCCCGTGGGGTCGACGACGTTCTCGAGGGGGAACGCGGGCAGGGCGAAGAAATCCTCTTCCGTGAACAGGGCGGCTCCATACTCGCCCTGCTTCGCGATGACGACCCTTGGCCCGAGGGAGATGACTTCACGCGCTGCGGCGAGCAGGTTTGGCCTGTTCGTGAGCATCCGAAGCTCCGCGTCGTTGAGCAGCACGCAATCGACGAGCTCGATCGTGCTGAGGAGCTCGTCCCTCGCCGTCTGGATCCAGAGGTTCATCGAGTCGAGCGCGATGAAAGCGGCGCTCGCACACTGCTGAGCGACCTGTCGCTGCAGGCTTGGCTGGATGTTCGCGAGAAACAGCACCTCACACGCTCTCGCGCGCTCAGAGAGCGCAGGCGTGAAGTCGGCGAACACCCCAAGCTGCGTCTCGTCGGTGTGGGCGGTGTTGAGGTCGTAGTCGTAGTGCCCCCGCCATGAGAACGTCCTGCCGGCATGATCGATCTGAACCTCGTCGGTGAGGACTCCCCTGCTGCGCAGCATCTGGAGATGGTGCTCCTCGAAGTCGCCCCCAACGGGCCCTACGATCGAGGTCTCCGCGAAGAACGAGGAGGCGAGCGCGAAGTGCACGGCGGAGCCGCCAAGCAGGCGCTCGCCGCTTGCGAATGGGGTGCTGACGGTGTCGAACGCGATCGATCCGACTGCTGTCAAGGTCATGCTTGGACCCTATAGCTTCACCCGACTTCGCGTCTCAGGGCGAGGTGCCGGCGCCGCGGGCGACCACCACGCCCGCGGCCGGCTACAGCTTCACCCGACTTCGCGTCTCGGGGGGGGTCTGCCTGGTATCTCGAGCCAGGCGCGGTGAGCGGGCAGCGGCTGCGCTTCGGTGAGCGCAGGCGTGAGCGCCGCCCCACGCGCGATCGGCTGCGAGGGGACGCTCCTCGAAGCAGAGCACGTAAGCTGACTCCCCATGCGCAGCAGCTTCTCCGACCTGGGACTCTCTGAGACGACGCTGGAGTCGCTGCGCGAGGTCGGCTACGAGGCGCCAAGCCCAATCCAGGAGCAGGCGATCCCGCCGCTGCTCGAAGGCAGGGACGTGATCGGGCAGGCCCAGACAGGGACCGGCAAGACGGCGGCCTTCGGCCTGCCGATGATGGAGTACGTCGACCCCCGCGTCAGTGAGGTCCAGGCGCTCGTGCTCACTCCGACGAGGGAGCTGTGCATCCAGGTCACCCAGGCGCTGAGAGCCTACGGGCATGCGAAGGGCGTCGATGTCGTCGCCGTCTTCGGAGGCGCCCCGATCAAGACCCAGCAGGCGCAGCTGCGTGGCGGCGGGCACGTCGTCGTCGGCACCGTCGGCAGGGTCCTCGACCTCATCGGCAGGCACGCCCTGCTGCTGCACGACTGCCGCTTCGTCGTTCTCGACGAGGCCGACGAGATGCTCGACCTCGGCTTCCTCGAGGATGTCGAGCGGATCCTGTCGCTCACCCCAAGCGGGCGGCAGACGGCCCTGTTCTCCGCGACGATGCCAGCGCCGGTGAGGGAGCTCGCCGACCGCTATCTCTACGACCCGATCTTCGTGAGAGTGGAGGCGCAGACGTTGACGATCGACACCGTCGCGCAGTTCCAGTTGGCGGTCGACGGACAGAGCAAGCCCGATCTGCTCGCACAGGTTCTAGAGGCGGAGCGGGCGGGAGCGGGCGGCAACCAGGCGATCGTGTTCGTGCGCACGAAGGTGCGCTGTGAGCAGCTGTTGAAGGCGCTGCAGGCGAAGGGCCTGAACGTGAGAGCGCTGCACGGCGACATGACCCAGGGCGCGCGCGATGGGGTGATGCTCGCCTTCAAGGCGGGCAGGGTGCCTGTTCTGATCGCGACGGATGTGGCGGCAAGAGGCCTCGACATCTCGACGGTGACCCACGTGATCAACTACGACGTGCCAACCTCACCTGACATCTACGTGCACAGGATTGGGCGGACAGGCAGGGTCGGTCGCTCAGGTAGGGCGATCACGTTCGTAGAGCCTCGCCAGAAGCGGGAGCTCGACGCGATCGAGCGGCACATCGGCACCTCGATTGCGCCCTGGGAGCGGGGCGCGCCTGGGACGGTGACGCCTGTGAGCGAGCGTCCGCGCAGGCATTCGAAGCCGCACATAGGCAGGGATGGCAGCGAGCCGATGGTGAAGCTCGTGCTGCGTGGCGGCAGGGCGGCAGGGCTGCGCGTCTCAGATCTGATCTCCGCGATCACCTCCGCAACCGGTCTGGCCGGCGAGGCGATCAGCGACGTGAGCGTGCTCGACCGCTACTCCTTCGTCTCCGTGCCGGAGTCAGAGGCGGCGAAGGTGCTCGACGCGCTTGCAGGCAGGCGGGTGAGGGGGCGGCCGCTGCTCGCAGAACGGGTCGCGAGCTGAGCCTGACTGAGAGGCGAGAGGGACACTGCGCTTCGCGCTCTCTTCCGCCTCATCCGATCGGGCGCCCCCGCAGCGGGGGCTGAGGGACCAAGCTCGCCCCTGACCACCGGCTGGACTGCGGGCGCCCCCGCAGCGGGGGCTGAGGGGGCGGGCCGCCTCTCAGCTGCTGCTCGAAGACCTCATTTGATCGGCGGCCCTTCGTAGCGGACGCCGCTTGGGCTGATCCAGCGCACCCGCCAGAACCTGCCATTCACGTTCGAGTGCAGCTGCCAGTAGCCGAGCGAGCCCGTCTTCACGACCGCAAGGCGCGTGTAGGGGGCATGCTTGCTGCGCTGCACGAGGATCGTGACCTCAGTGACTTTGTGGGCTGGACGCACGAAGCCCCACAGCGCGTAGCCATGCTTGGTCCTCGTGACGGTGAGCGGCACAGGGAAGCCGAAGTAGAGGGGCTTCTTCACGCCGCTCGCGGTCTCGAGGCCCGTCTGGAAGGAGACGGCGCCCGTCTTTGAGAGGGGGTCGTCCTCGAGCAGGTACTGGGAGAAGGCGTACACCCTCGCGTGTTCCCAGGCGATCCGTTCAGCGATCGCGTCCCATTCCGCCTGCTTGCCCCAGGAGACGCCAAAGTACCTGTTCGGCTTGCTCATGACGCCGAACTCGGTGAGGAAGATCGGCAGGCTCGGGCGGACGGCGTGTGCCTTCCCAGCTCTGTTGAGCGCCGTGACGAGCCGTCCAAGGGAGCCGATCGTGACGTTGTTCGGGTTCTTCGGGACGAAGAAGGGACCCATCGTGTTCGTGACGTAGGGGTGCTGGGCGTAGCCGAACGCAGGCAGCGTCCCGCAGTGGGGGTTCTTCACGTACTTCGAGTTGAGGCAGAGCGCGTTCTGGAGGAAGGTGATAGGCGCGACGCCGGCGTAGCTTGGAACCTTCTTGCCACGCACAGCGAATCCTCCGGGGGCGGTTTCGCCCATCAGCACCTTCGGGTTTCGCAGGCCGCCATCCTTCAGGCCTTCATAGCCGGCCTGGAACAGGCCCCTGTAGATCCGGCCGGCGACAGGTTCGCCGTTGCGCGCGAACTGGGGTTGGAGTTCGCCGAACTCGTTCGGCTCGTTCCAGATCGCGAACAGAGAGACCTCGCCGCCGAAGCGGCGCGCGACCGCACTCATGAACTGTTCGAAGTCGTGGGGGTTCGGCCTCGTGACGTAGGGGGCCTTGCCGTTCGAGGTCGCCCACCTCGGCGCTGGGCCGCCGACTGTGAGCAGCACCTGCCAGTGCAGGCTGTGGGCCTCTTCGATCAGTTCTCCATACTCTCCCCAGTCATATGAGCCTGGGCTGCCCGCTTGGAAGCTCGGCTGATTGCGCGCTTCAGGGGAAGGCGCGACGCTGCCCCAGGACATGTCGACGCGGATCGCGTTCACGCCGAGGTACTGCAGCTGCTGAATCGCACCCTGCCTCGTGGCAGGGTCGAGCAGCTCCGCCGGCGCCTCGAAGAAGGTCGTCTGGTCGTGTGAGGCATCGGCTGCGCCTGCGGCGAGGCCGCTGCCAGCGATCGCGAGGATCGCTGCGAGCGCTGAGAGCAGCGCTGTGCGCAAACGCGACCTGCGCCACTGACAGAAGCAGAAGGAGCGCTGAAAGGAGGAGCGCGTCAGGATCGCTGTGAGGGCGGAGAGACGGGCTCTTTGAGGTCGCATCTGTGAGGGCTCCCTTTGTGAGGCGGTTGGCGGCGGTTTGGCGATCGCTGGCGGTTCGCTCTGTGCGGGCCGCGGAGGGCCCCTTCGACAGCGCTTCACGATCACCTCTACGCTGAACAGCTGCGAAGCTGGGCGGCGAGGCTGACGCTGATCAGCGCATGCGCCTGAATACACGTTCCTGCGAGAGAAGTTGCGGTTCGCGCAGCAGGCTGCATCGCCATCCAACCACATGCGAGCTGCAGAACGAAGGAGAATGAACAGATGTCGAGAGCGACGATGCAGACAACTGAGGGCGCGATCACCTTCGAGCTGTTCGACGAGGACGCGCCAAAGACGGTTGCGAACTTCCGGAAGCTCGCCTCAGAGGGCTTCTACGACGGGCTGAGCTTCCACCGGGTGATAAAGGACTTCATGATCCAGGGCGGATGCCCACTTGGGACAGGCACAGGCGGTCCCGGCTACACCTTCGAGGACGAGATCAACAGCCACGAGGTGCTGAAGGGCCGCCTTGCGATGGCGAACGCAGGGCCAGACACGAACGGCTCCCAGTTCTTCATCGTGACGGCAGACGCCTGCCCCTGGCTCGACGGCAAGCACACGGTATTCGGCGAGGTGAGATCTGGGATGGACGTGGTGGAGAAGCTTGGATCTGTCCAGACCGACAGGCACGACCGCCCAAGGGAGCCGATCAGCATCGTGGGGGTGGAGCTCGACTGAGCTTCACGATGTCGCCGACGCCGCATGCGGCGTCGGCCGCAGGGCCGCATGCGGCCCTGCGAGGTGGTCCGCGCATGCGCGGACCCCGCTGCCGGCACATGTGCCGGCAGCAACACGAGAACAGGATGGGACCTTCGCCCGCTCGGATGGGATCTTTGCGCGCGCGTCTGCCTCCTGCAGTTGCCTGGAGCGCAGATCGGTGTAGCCTTGAGCGAGCGAGAACGAGGAGGTTCGATGGCCACAGTGAGACAGGATCCCCCTCAGTCCGGGCTGGGCGGGGCGCTCGATCCGCAGATCCCGGTTGAGAATCCAGCGACAGGGCAGGTGATCGGGAGCGTCCCAGACCTCGATCGCTGCGCCGTCGAGAGGCTGTGCGAGCGCGGAAGGGCGGCTCAGGGCGGCTGGGAGGCGATCGGCTTCGATCGCAGGGGCGAGGTTCTGAGGAGGGCTCAGAAGTGGGTGATCGACAACTCGAAGCTCGTCGTCGAGACGATCGTCTCAGAGACGGGCAAGACCTTTGAGGATGCGCAGTTCGCAGAGGTCGCCTACGCAGCGAACGCCTTCGGATTCTGGGCGAAGCATGCGGCGAGGTACCTCGCCGACGAGCGCGTGCACTCGAGCCAGGTGCTTTTGAAGGGCAAGCGCCTCATCCTCCGCTACAGGCCACTTGGGCTCGTCGGCGTGATAGGTCCCTGGAACTACCCTCTGACGAACTCCTTCGGCGACTGCATCCCCGCCCTTGCGGCTGGCAACAGCGTGATCCTGAAGCCTTCAGAGGTGACGCCATTGACGTCGCTTCTGATGGAGCGGGCACTGCTCGAGTGCGGGCTGCCAGAGGGCGTGCTGTCAGTGGCGAGCGGGAGGGGGCAGACAGGGGAGGCGGTGGTCGAGAACGTCGACATGGTGATGTTCACAGGGTCGACGAGGACAGGGAGAAGGGTCGCCGAAGCGGCGGCGTCGCGGCTGATCCCCTGCTCGCTGGAGCTTGGCGGCAAGGATCCGATGATCGTGCTCTCAGACGCAGACCTCGAGCGCGCTGCGAACCTCGCCGTCTACTACTCGATGCAGAACGCAGGCCAGACGTGCATATCGATCGAGCGCGTCTACGTCGAGGAGCCCGTCTATGACGCGTTTGTCGCGAGGGTGCTGGAGAAGGTGAGGGCGCTGAGGGTCGGCGTGCCAACCGGCCCCGGCAGCGTGGATATCGGGGCGATCACGTTCGCCCCGCAGCTTGTGACGATCTCAGAGCACATCGCCGACGCAGAGGGAAAGGGGGCGAAGGTGCTGACGGGCGGGCATGTGCTTCAGATCGGCGGCGGCCGCTTCTTCGAGCCGACGGTCCTGGTCGACGTCAACCACGAGATGAAGGTGATGAAAGAGGAGACCTTTGGGCCTGTGCTGCCAGTGATGAAGGTCTCAGACGTCGAGGAGGCTGTGGCGCTCGCAAACGACTCTCCCTACGGCCTGGGCGCCTCAGTGATGACGCGCAACACCTCCCTTGGCGAGCAGATCGCAAGGCGGGTGAGGGCAGGCTCTGCGAACGTGAACGACGCGTTGATCAACTACACGGCGCTGGAGCTGCCAATGGGCGGCGCGAAGGCGTCAGGGCTCGGCAGCAGGCATGGCGCCGGAGGAATCCGCAAGTACTGCTCTCAGCAGGCGATAGTGATCACGCCGCCACGACTCGCGATGAAGCGGGAGGTCCACATGTTCCCCTACAAAGCGAGGACGACGCGGTTGATCGAAAGGTTCCTGCGGCTGTTGTACGGACGCGGCAGGCGCGATCGGGGGCGGCAGGCGCCCTGAGGGGAGTCCCCAGCTTGCGCAGCGGCGCTGAGGGGAGTCGTGGGGCGTCGCAGGCGCTCAGGAGAGTCTGGCCTGAAGCAGCCGCTCGAGCTGAGGGATCGTCTGATCTGCCTGTTCGTGGTGGATGACCGTCATGCCAAGACGTTGGGCAGGAGGCAGGTTGAAGGGGAGGTCGTCGACGAACACGCAGCTGCGTGGAGGCAGTGATATCGCCTGAGCGCCGAGCTGGTAGATGCGCAGCGAGGGCTTGCGCACGCGAACCTCACCAGAGATGACGATCCCATCGAACAGCTGAGCGAGCAGCTTGCGCGGGTAGCGGCCAGTGCCCCAAGAGTTCGAGATCAGGCCTGTTCTGATGCCAAGGGCTCTCGCCCTGCGAACCGCCTCGATCATCGCCTCGTCGAGCTTCGCGGCAGCGAACAGGCGCTCGATCAGCTGGTCAGGCACCTCGATCGCAAGTGCGCTCGCAAGCCCGCTTTCGAACTCCTCCTCAGGGATCCTGCCCTCCTCGAAGGCGATGAGGAGGCTCCTCATCGCCTGATCGTCGCGGAAGACGGAGAGCAGTGCCGCTGGATCGAGCCCCTCCGACTCGCAGAAGGAGGAAAAGGAGGCGAACGGGCTGTTCGTCAGCACCCCGCCCCAGTCGAGAAGCAGCCCTTCAAGCGGGCGGGGATCGTCTGACCTCAGCTGTCGAGGCGGTCGCGCTCGCGGATCCCGCTGTTGCGCTCGGTGCTCTCCCTGACGGGCCGGATCTGGCGCGCTGCCGCCTGCGTGCTCAGCCATCGAGCTTCAGCACCGTCTGAAGGCTGTCCGCTCAGCGGCCTGCGCGAGCTCGACGACGCCTTGGTCGAAAGAGCGCAGGTAGGGGTCGTCGGTGCTGCCTGCAACAGCCCGCCTGTAGTTGCCCTCCATGAAGATCGCCATCTTCCAGAGGGCGAGCGTCTCATACCAGCGCAGGTCGGCGATGGAGCGGCCCGTCACCTGTTCATACCGCGCGACGAGCTGCGCCCTGCTGAGGAAGCCCTCTGCACGCGTCACCTTCGCGACCTGCTCACGGAGGCCGAGATGTGGGTCGTCGCGCTCGCTCCACATCATGCAGAGGTAGCCGATGTCCGCAAGCGGGTCGCCAATCGTCGCCATCTCCCAGTCGAGCACGGCGAGCAGCCTTGGGGGGCTCTCAGCGGCGAAGATCGTGTTCCCAAGCCTGAAATCCCCATGGACGATCGTCGCCTCCTCCTGCCTCGGCAGGTGGTCCTGCAGCCAGTCGCGCACTGTGATGATCGGCTGAAGCTCCCTCGTGCGGTTGAGCTCCCAGAGGCCAGAGAAGCGACGTAGCTGGCGCTGAAGGTAGCCGTGAGGCTTTCCAAACGCCTGGAGTGCGGCAGCGCGAGCGTCGACTGAGTGGATCTCAGCGAGCGCGTCGATGAGCTGAACGCTGATGAGCCGTCGCTGCTCGACGTCGTCGAGGGCGACCGGCACGCTGGAGCCGATCACCTCCCCCTCGATCCAATCCATGAGATAGAAGGGGCTGCCAATGACGGCGTCGCTCTCGCAGATGGACAGCACCTTTGGGATCCGCACGGGACTGGCGCTGAGCGCGCGCAGCAGCTTCGCCTCCCTGACGACGTCATGTGCGCTTGGGGGCAGGGGCGGCCGCGGTGGTCGACGCAGCACGAGCGCCCTTCCTTCGGACCTGATGAGGTATGTGACGTTCGAATGCCCTTCGCCCACGGGAGCAACGGAGATCTCGCCCTCCAACAGGCCCTCTGAGCGTAGGAACTCCTGCAGCGGCGCAAGCACGATGAGCGGCGGCCTGGCGTTGCCGCTCGCGCTCTCCCAGGTCGCGACTACGTCGTCGTCGCGAGCCTCTCTGTGATCGCCCCTCGCTGCTGCGCCCATCTGCGAAAGCTACTGAATGATCGCCTGAAGCTGCGATGCAGAGAAGGGGAGGCTGAGGGCGGAGCGGCCGCGGTGACCCAGTGGCAGGGGTCCGCCCGAAGGCCGACACGCTGGGTACTGAAGCCAGTGTTCGCCAGTGACTCCTGGGCGCTTCTTCTTCGGCGCGTCTTTCGGGAGCTGCACCTGTGATCGTATGCCGAGCAGGTATCGACGAATCGCTGTGACGGCTGACCCTGATCTTGGATCAGCGCTTGAACGCGTGCGTGCGGCGAGCGGTACGCGGGAGGGCGACG
>JAJYUP010000046.1 GCA_021792455.1 Actinomycetes bacterium
CTCGTCTCGCTGATAACGATCGGGCTCGTCGTCTCTCGCGCCGTCAACATCATCTGAGCTTCCCCGCAGGACATCACGAGGCGATGCTGAGACGGCATCATCTGAGCTGCGGACCCAGCGGGCCGATCGGGACGGTTGGCGCGCGCAGCCGCCCTCGCCTCGCCGGCGAGCTCAGCGCCCTCATGCGATCACGGCCGGAACGCGACGCGCACGCAGTGCTCGCTTGTCCAGCCGCAGCATGCGAGCAAGCAGTTCCGCGACATCCTCGTCATCACCAAGCGACAGAGCCCGCTCACAGGCGGCGACGCACTCCCTCACCCGGTCGCTGCGGGCGAGCGCATGCGCATAGCGGCACCACACGAGAGCTGATGTCGGGTCGAGGGCAGTCGCATGCTCGCACGCTGAGAGCTCGCCCCCCCGATCACCGATCAGAGCACGCGCGAGTGCGAGGTCGAGCAGACCCTCGACGCTCGCCTCGATCCTCACCCCGCGCTCGAGCGCCTCTATCGCGCCGCTGTTGTCCATGAGGCGCAGACGGAGCCTCCCAAGCCGCTCCCACGCGCTTGCGTCAGCGGGCCCCCGCGCCGCGGCGCGCTCCGCCGCCTCCTCAGCGAGGTCGATCGCGCCAACGTCCTCATAGATCCTCGCAGCGAACCGGTGCGGCGTGGGGCGTGAGCCGTCGACGCGCGCCCAGTCGCGCACTGAGCGCGCAGCTGCCTCGAGATTGCCCGCCTGCCAGAAGGCGAGCGTCATCAGACGCAGCACTGCGACGTTGTGCGGCTCAGCGTCCCGCGCGTAGACGAGCCGCTGCGCCGCAAGCGCATAATCGCCCTCCGCCATCGCGTTCTGAGCGGCGGTCATGAACCGCTCCACACGCTCCGCGGCTGGGTCAGGCTTCGAGAAGTCGACGAACTTCATGCTGCCAGCGGGCACGGTCCGCACACCGTGGCTGAAGCGCACCCTCGCCCACTGCTGGACATCCGCTCCTTCGCCACCGCTGAAGTAGATTCCGGTCACGGTGCCGACACCCCACTCTGGGTAGGACATGCAGCGGGCGTAGCGATGTACGACCGAGTGGTCAGGCACACGGTCGCCGAAGGGGTCATGTCGCGCACGCTCCTGAGCCGCCTCCCTCGCCCGCTGCTGCGCCTCATAGGCCCTGCGACCAGCCTCTTCGCGGCTGCGGCGCGCAGCGGCAGCGCCAGCCCTCACCGCGTTTCGCGAGACCCTGCCACCGCGTGATCCCTCGGCGAGCCGCTCGAGCTCATCGGCGGCCTCGTTGATCGCCTTCAGATGCCGCTCATGCTCGAAGCGCTTGCCGACGGGGGCGATGTCAGGGTGCCAGCGCTTCGCCATGCGGCGGCGCGCGAGCTGGACCTCCCGCTTGTCGAAGGGCGGCTCGAGCTCGAGCAGCATCAGGTGCTGCTCTATGTCGAGGATGCGGCTCGTCATCGCCCCACCACGTTAGCGGCAGGCGCAGTCGCAACGGCGGGCACGACCTGGTGGCGAACGACTGCGGATCGGTGCCCCACCGGTCGCCGCAGCGGAAGTCGCAACAGCGGGCACGCCTGGTGGCGAACGACTGCGGATCGGTGCCCCACCGGTCGCCGCAGGGTCAGTCGTGGCGGCGGGCTCACCGCGGGCGTCGAGCGATCTCCTATCCTCGACGCGATGTCCTCTCAATACATCTTCACGATGCACCGCGTGACGAAGGTGCATCCGCCTCAGAAGACCGTGCTCTCCGATATCACCCTCGCCTTCCTTCCAGGGGCGAAGATCGGCGTGCTCGGCTACAACGGAGCCGGCAAGTCGAGCCTGCTCGCGATCATGGCGGGCCTCGATGACGAATACGACGGCGAAGCGTCGCTCGCGCCCGGCGCCTCCGTCGGGCTGCTCGAGCAGGAGCCGAAGCTCGACGAGAGCCGGGACGTGAGAGGCAACGTCGAGGATGGCGTCGCCGAGATGAAGGCGCTGCTCAACCGGTTCGAAGAGCTCGCCGCCGACTACTCCGAGCAGAACGCGGAGGAGTTCGCAGCGATCCAGGCGAAGATCGAAGCGGCGGACGCCTGGAACCTCGACACGCGACTCGACTACGCGATGGACGCGCTTCGCCTGCCCCGAGGCGATGCCGATGTCAGCACGCTCTCAGGTGGCGAGCGCCGGAGGGTCGCGCTGTGCAGACTGCTCCTGCAGGCGCCAGATCTGCTTCTGCTCGACGAGCCTACGAACCACCTCGACGCAGAGTCGGTCGGCTGGCTGGAGCGACATCTGTCCGAATACAGGGGCACCGTCGTCGCCGTCACCCACGACCGTTACTTCCTCGACAACGTCGCGGGCTGGATCCTCGAGCTCGACAGAGGGAAGGGCATCCCCTATCAGGGCAACTACAGCAGCTGGCTCGCGCAAAAGCAGGCTCGCCTCGCCGCCGAGGCGCGCACGGAGGGAGCGCGGCAACGGACGATCGCAGCGGAGCTCGAGTGGGTGAGGACGAACCCAAGGGGCAGGCGCAGCAAGAGCAGGGCGAGGCTCGCGCGGTACGAGGAGCTGATCGCGCAGGAGCGCAACGTGAAGCTCGACGAGGTGCAGATCCACATTCCACCGGGACCGCGCCTCGGCGACACCGTGCTGAGAGCGGATCACCTCCGCAAGGGCTACGGGGACCGACTGCTGATCGACGAGCTCTCCTTCGATCTGCCGAGGGCGGGGATAGTCGGGGTGATAGGCGCGAACGGCGCAGGCAAGAGCACGCTGTTCGAGATGATCGTCGGCCAGGTGAAGCCCGACTCAGGCGAGCTGACGCTTGGCGAGACCGTGGAGCTTGCCTACGTCGATCAGTCCCGCGACGCCCTCGATCCAGAGAAGACCGTCTGGGAGGAGATCTCCGACGGGCTCGACCAGCTGGCAGTCGGTGACAGGGTGATCAACTCCCGCCAGTACGTCGCAGGCTTCAACTTCAAGGGCACAGACCAGCAGAAGCGCGTCGGCTCGCTCTCCGGAGGAGAGCGCAACAGGGTTCACCTCGCGAAGCTTCTGCGGATGGGCGGCAACCTCCTCCTGCTCGACGAGCCGACGAACGACCTCGACGTCGACACGCTGCGCGCGCTCGAGGAGGCGCTGCTCGCCTTTCCTGGATGCGCGATGGTGATCTCCCACGATCGATGGTTCCTCGACCGGATCGCAACCCACGTGCTCGCGTTCGAGGGGGAATCTGAGGTCGTTTGGTTCGAGGGCAACTTCGCCGCCTACGAGGAGCACCGCAGGCAACGCCTCGGAGAGGCGGCCGACCGCCCGCACAGGCTCACCTACAAGCGGCTCGTGCGCAACTGAGCGTCGTTGTCGCGAACGAGGCACGTCATCGCCAGCCAGCGACCCGGATCGCTCGTCTTCGTCAGTGGGAAGGCGATGTCATCGACGAGCGCCCACAGCTCTGTGCTCCTTTCGCTGAGCACCCAATGAGGCGGCCAGCGCGTGAAATCGGCGCGCGAGAGTGCATCCTGCAGCGAGTCGGCGACGGCCTGCACACCAGGGGCCCTGATTCTCCTGCGCCTCCGGAATCGCTCGATGCAGTGGTGTGAGGCTATGACCTCTCTCACCTCTGGGTGATCATCTCTGCAGACCATCACATTCATCACCTGAAGGGTAGTGAGGCCCCACGGCGGGGGTGACGCCATGTGGTGGACGACCTCGACGCCTGGAGACGGCGAGCCCTTGCGACGGGGGCAGCCGCTAAGCTGTGAGGCAGACGAGGAGACGTTGCACGAGGAGGGTCATGCTTTCAGGGACGAAGGGGTCTGGACGGTCTCGTGGAGTGCGGCTGCAGGCGCGAGTGACGACCGCATGCGCAGCCGCGGTCGCTGTACTGATCGTCGCGCTCACAGCTCTCAGCGGGCCCGCGAGCGCGCGCAGCGCGGGCAACCGCAGCCATCCGCGGCACAAGCGCAGCGGACCCGCAGCGAAGGGTGAACGCAAGCTCTCCGCAGGCATCGTGATAAAGCTCACACCGCCTTCAGAGAAGATGCCCCAGACCAACGAGATAAACCTGTTCGTGCCACAGGGCTTCCGCGACGCCGGCGTCACCATGCCGAAGTGCAGCCCAACGAGCCTGAAGGCGAAGGGTCCAAAGGGCTGCCCGAAGAAGACCGTCGTCGGCAGCGGCACCTCGATCGGCTACACGATCCTCGGTGGCGACTACGTCGTCGAGCACCTGAAGCTGACGATGTTCAACGGGCCGGGCGGGGACCTCCTCACCTACGTCGAAGGCAAAACCCCTGTGGAGATCGAAGAAATCGTCACGGGCCTGATATCGGCGCCGAAGGGGTTCGGCAGGGAGTTCGCCTTCGCGATCCCCCACGGGCTGCTGGAACCGCTGCCGCAGGCCCCTGGGTGGCTGCAGACGTTGAACGCGCACCTCAGCGGCAGGGTCGGCTGGCTGCGCACGACCTCCTGCCCTCCTCACCCCTGGCACCTGAAGGCGGAACTCGGCTACACGAACGGGGAAGGAGTCTCGATCGAAACCGAGCTCGCTTGTCAGTGAGCGGGCGATCCTGCCGTGACAGGGAAGCACGACCGCTCGAGGGAGAGCCCGCCCGCACCGGATCTCGCCGCCCCACTCGACAGGCAGCCACGACCGCTCTGGGCACAGATCAACCGTCAGTTGGCGCGCAGCCCTCGCTCAGCGGGCGAATGATGTGTCTCTGTTCAGACGGAGCGAGGCAGCGGCGAGGAGGGCTGCACAAGCCTCGACGTCGGCGACGCTGACGAGCTCGACGGGCGAGTGCATGTAGCGCAGCGGGATCGAGACGAGAGCGGTCGGCACGCCGGATCGGCTGATGTGAACAGCGTCAGCGTCCGTGCCAGTGTGCCGGCCTGAGGCCTCGACCGTGAAGGAGATCCCCTCTGACTCCGCTGCTGCTCTCAGGAGCTCGAACAGGCGCGGGTGCAGCGTCGTGCCGCGCGTGATCACAGGCCCAGAGCCGAGGTCATGCCTGCCGGCCTGCTTCACGTCGATCCCTGGCGCATCTGTGGCGTGGGTGCCGTCGATCACGATCGCAGCGTCAGGCGCAAGCGCAAAGGTGCTCGTCCGCGAGCCTCCAAACGTCGTCTCCTCCTGAGTCGCAGCGACAGCGAGGACCTCCCACCCCGCGACGCCACCCGCCTCCGCGATCATCCGCGCCGCCTCGAGCGCGGCGAAGCAGCCAAGCCGGTTGTCGAGCGCCCTCGAAAGAAGCCTCCGATTCGGCAGACGGGCGGGCTCACCTGCAAGCACGGCGACATCGCCGACGGCGACGAGCTGCGCCGCCTCTGCTTCAGTCCTCGCACCGATGTCGATGTGCAGGTCGCGCACCTCTGCGACCTTCTTGCGCTCCTCCTCCCTGAGCAGGTGAATCGGCTTGCGACCGATCGCCCCCTCCACCTCGCCTGATGCGGTGCAAAGCAGCACCCGCTGGCCGACGAGGATCTGCGGATCCCATCCGCCGACCTCCCGGAACCAGATGAATCCTGACTCGTCGATGTGCGTGACGATCAGGCCTATCTCGTCGATGTGACCGAGCAGCAGCAGACGCCTGACGCCCCCATCACCTCCCCCCTTTGCCGCCACTCGAGCGGTCGCGGTGCCGACTGAGTCGACGCTCACCTCCGCAAACTTTGAGGCCGCCTCGCACCAGACCGCTCTCGGCGCCTGCTCATGCCCAGAGGGGCCCTTCGCATGCAGCAGGTCGAGCAGCAGGCGAGGGATCTCCTGCTCCCCCTCCTCCTCACCCTCGCTGGAAGGACGGCCGCCTCCCCTGGCGAGCAGCTCGCCATCTCCCCCCGCCGGCTGATCATCTCCCCCCGCCGGCCGATCGCCTCCCCCGGCCGGGCGATCGCCTCCTCGCACGCCGTGATCGCTCATGCCGACTGTGCGAGCAGGCGCCGGAGCACGTACGGAAGGATGCCGCCATGCCGGCAGTACTCCGCCTCTCGCGGGGTGTCGATGCGGACGCGCGCATCGAACTTCACCTCCCGCCCGCTCAGCTCGTCGCTGGCGACGATCTCGACCCACTCTCTGCGAGAGTCCCAGTCGGCGAGGCTCTCTGCAAGCCCTTCTGTCGTCAGCCGCTCGCTGCCCGTGAGGCCGAGGCTCGCAAGGCTCTCGTTCGGACGCAGCTGCAGGGGCAGCACCCCCATCCCCACGAGGTTCGAGCGGTGGATGCGCTCGAAGCTCTCCGCGATGACCGCCTTGACCCCGAGCAGCATCGTGCCCTTCGCCGCCCAGTCCCTCGAGGATCCTGAGCCGTACTCCCTGCCGCCGATCACGACGAGGGGAACGCCTTCGCCCTTGTAGAGCATCGCGGCGTCGTAGATCGACATCTGCCTCGGCCCGCCCTCCCCGAAGTGGTACGTCCACCCTCCTTCAGGAAGGCGCTCTGCACCCTCTGGCGAGATGAGGTTGTGGAGCCTCGTGTTCGCGAAGGTCCCACGCATCATCACCTCGTGGTTGCCTCGCCTCGCGCCATAGGAGTTGAAGTCGCGCACTGAGACACCATGCTCGAGGAGGTAGGCGCCTGCGGGCCCATCCCGCTTTATCGACCCTGCAGGCGATATGTGGTCGGTCGTGACGCTGTCCCCAAGCAGAGCGAGCACACGCGCAGCCTGGATGTCGCCGATGGGCTCCGGCTCGGGTGGCATGTTCTCGAAGTAAGGCGGCAACCGGACGTAGGTCGAGTCCGGCTCCCAGGAGAAGAGCTCTCCGCCTGGCACCTGAAGCGATCGCCAGCGCTCATCACCGTCGAAGACCGCTGCGTAGCTTCTGCGGAACATGTCCGATTCGATCGCCTGCTCGATCGTCCTCGCGACCTCGTGCTGATCTGGCCAGATGTCGGCGAGGTGGACGGGCTTGCCCTGCTGATCGCAGCCGAGAGGCTGAGAGGTGAGGTCGATGTTCATCGTCCCAGCGAGCGCGTAGGCGACGCACAGAGGCGGCGATGCGAGGTAGTTCATCTTAACGTCAGGGTTGATCCGCCCCTCGAAGTTCCGGTTGCCTGAGAGCACGGAGGCGACGGCGAGATCGTGCTCGGCGATCGCCTGAGAGATCTCCTCCTGCAGCGGTCCTGAGTTGCCGATGCAGGTCGTGCAGCCGTAGCCGACGAGATCGAAGCCGAGCTGCTGCAGCGGGGCGGTCAATCCCGCCCTCTGAAGGTATTCGGTGACGACCTTCGATCCAGGCGCAAGCGATGTCTTCACCCAGGGCTTGCGGGCAAGGCCCTTCGCGACGGCGTTGCGCGCAAGGATGCCGGCGCCGATCATCACTGATGGGTTCGACGTGTTCGTGCAGCTCGTGATCGCGGCGATGACGACGTCGCCGTTGTCGAGCTCGAACGTCTGCCCGTCGACCCTGACCTGCACTCCCTCGCGTGAGGAGCCCTGCACCCCTTCGCCTGAGGGGCCCTGCACCCCTTCGCGTGAGGAGCCCTGCACCCCTTCGCCTGAGCCCTCAGCGCTCGACGCTCCACCCACCGCGCCGACGCCGGAGCGCAGCTGCGTGCTGCTCTCCGGCGAGAGCTCTGCTGCACCGTGCAGGGAGGGATGGCCTGGCGCGCCGTTCGCCGGCGGATCGGAGGCTGGATAGGACTCTGCGACCGCCTCATCGTGAGGGTCAGCCTGCTCGCCGCCCTCTCCATCGCCGCTCACGTACTGAGAGAGGGACTGTTCGAAGGCCTGCTTCGCATCGGCAAGCGAGATTCGGTCCTGAGGGCGCTTTGGCCCTGCGATGCTTGGAACGACTTCCCCGAGGTCGAACTCGAGCACATCTGAGAAGACAGGCTCTGGGGTGCTCTCGTCGTGCCACAGCCACTGGGTCTTCGCGTAAGCCTCGACGAGCTCGATGCTCTCCCTGCTTCGACCTGAGAACTGAAGGTAGCGAAGCGTCTCAGAGTCGATCGGGAAGATCGCGCAGGTGCAGCCGAACTCTGGCGACATGTTCCCGATCGTTGCCCTGTCAGCGATCGGCAGCGAGGAGAGGCCTTCGCCGAAGAACTCGACGAACATGCCGACGACGCCCCTCTCCCGCAGGCGCTCCGTGACGGTGAGGACGAGGTCGGTCGCGGTCGCGCCCGCCCTCAGGTGCCCATGCAGCTTCATTCCGAGAACCTGGGGAATGAGCATCGAAAGCGGCTGGCCAAGCATCGCCGCCTCAGCCTCGATCCCGCCGACGCCCCAACCGAGCACTCCAAGCCCGTTGATCATCGTCGTGTGGGAGTCGGTGCCTATGAGGGTGTCTGGATAGGCGCTTGGCAGCTCTGAGCCCTCCGCCTGCGCAGAGAAGACAACCCTCGCGAGATGCTCGAGGTTGACCTGATGCACGATGCCCGTGTCTGGGGGCACGACAGCGAAGCGCTCGAAGGCCTGCTGACCCCAGCGCAGGAAGGCGTAGCGCTCCCTGTTGCGTTCGAACTCGCGTTCCGCGTTGATCCTGAATGCATCAGGGCTGCCGAAGGCATCGACCTGCACGGAGTGGTCGATGACGAGCTCCGCCGGCACGAGCGGGTTGATCCTGCTCGGGTCGCCGCCGAGCGCGACGACCGCATCACGCATCGCTGCGAGGTCGACGATCGCAGGCACACCTGTGAAGTCCTGCATGAGGACCCTCGCGGGCATGAAGGCGATCTCGACGCTGGGTTGCGCCTCTGGATCCCAGCCTGCGAGCGATTCGACATCCCTCGAGCTGACGAACTCCTCGCCCTCGTGTCGCAGCAGATTCTCGAGCAGGATCTTGAGCGAGAAGGGCAGCCTCGCCACGTCGTAGTGTTCCTGGAGGACGTCGAGACGGAAGATCTCGTACTCGCGCCCAGCTGCCTGAAGGATGTCCTTTGCGCCGAAGCTGTTGCGAGATGTGTCACGCATGATGGGCGCCTCCAAGGCTGTCGGTGTAGTTCGCGATCATCTGCTGAGCAGAGTCTCGCAGAGCGAAGGACCCGAGGTCGCTGCGGCCCCGTTTGCGCGGACGGGCAGCCCTCACCGCGCGGCGGTCACCCTGCGCTTGCCTTCCCGCTTTGCCTGAAGCAGGGCGGCATCGCAGGCGGCGAGCAGCTCATCGACGGTCATGGGAGGATGCCACTGGGCGACGCCGATCGACGCAGCGACGCGAGCTGACTGAGCGCCGGCGAGCCTGCTCGCTGCGCGCTGACCAGCCCTGATCGCGCTGCCCAGATCCGCCTCAGGGAGGATGACGACGAACTCGTCGCCCCCATACCGCGCGACCCGGTCGAAGCTCCTGAACTCTCCCATCAGCCCTGCCGCGACCTCACGCAGCGCGAGGTCGCCCGCCTGGTGGCCATGGCGGTCGTTGACGAGCTTGAAATCGTCGAGGTCGATGAGCAGGCAGGAGAGGCTGCCGCCCGTGCGCTCGGCTCTTGCGATCTCCTCCTGGAGGCGCCTGCGCATCGCGCGGTGGTTCATGCACCCTGTGACCGCGTCGGTGCCAGCCTCCGCCCGCGCGCGCACGAGCGCAAGCGCCGTCGCCGCCTGGTCGACGAGCGCTTGCGCATCGTCGACGTCCTGCGGCAGGCAGCCCTCCACCGTGCCGCAGACGAGCGTGACGACCGCGACGACGCTGCGCTGGAGGGTGATCGGCAGCAGCAGCGCGGCCCCCACGGTTGCGCCGGCGCGCAGGAGCTCAGGCATGCCGGCTCGCAGCTGACGCTCTCCGCTTGCGAGGAAGCTCTCGCCTGAGCCTGCAACCCAGCCGACGGCGGCAGGACGCGCAGAGGTGGGCGCAAACCAGCTGAGGCGGGCATCCCCTTGGAGCACGTGCACGACTACGAGATCGGTGTCCTGCCCTGGGGTCCGAAGGTGATGGATGATCACTTCAGTTGCGCCCGGCAGAGCGAGGAGCTCAGCCGCGAGGCCCCTGCACACCTCCTCCTGCTCAGCCGCACTGTCCGCGAGCGCGGCGAGGCGCCTGATGGCCGCGAGCAGCGAGCGGCCCGTCGCAGGATGCTCGTGAAGTGCGGCGTCGCCTGGGGCGCTCATTGCTGCAATCTAGCGCTGCACCCCGCTGGCGTCTGCCCTGAGGCAGCGGGCGGGCAGGACAGAGAAGGCGGCAGCGCGAGGCGGGAGGGCGACCTGCGCGGGACGGCCTCATCTGGGGCTGCGGGTGCTGCCCTGCCCGTGCCTGTGAGGACGGTGGTCAGGCGTTGGGGGATGGCGCCGGCGCGTCTCGGCCGTGCCCGTGCCTGTGAGGACGGTGGGGCAGCCTCGCGGTGACGATGAGGTGCGAGCGCCCACCGCCCGGCTTGGAGGGACGGAAGGAGAGCAGGATCCTGAGCTTCAGGCGATCGCCCCGGGCGAGCGCCGCGAGGCCCCTGCGCGTGAGGCGCGCCGTGAGCGTGACGATGGCAGAGCGCTTCAGCGAGCGGTGGAGAAGGCGCAGGAGCCTGCCATGCAGGATGAGCGAGCCCGCGGTCGGCACAGCGACGCGCAGCAGCACGGTCTTTGCGAGCGGACGCTTGTGAAGCAGTTCGATCGGGCATCCCCCAACTGCGACGCGGAGCCTGTGTTCGATGGTCCGCCCGCTCTGGGAGATGATCCTGACGGGCATGATGAGCGGCCTTCGGCAGAGCCTTCCGTTCGCGGCCAGAAGCGAGTCCCTGCCCTGCGGGAGGCGCATGACGAAGCTCGAGAGCGGCACGTCTGGGAGCGCGAGGAAGCTCGAGTGGGTGAAGTCCCTGGAGATGACGGTGCTGCCGACGAGGATGACGGTGACGCCGTCGCCGTGGAGCACGACGTCGAGGTCAGGGTATGCAGCGCCCCCATGCGAGACGACGTAGACAGGCCCTTCGAGCACGCCAGGCAGCGCGGGCGTCTGCGCCTTGGCTGAACCGACATCAGAGGCCTTCGGGCAGGAGCTTGGGTCAGAGGCGAAGATCGCCTGCGCGCAGGCGAGTTTGAGCGTGGAGATGCGTGCGGCGAGCTTGCGCGGCAGCGTGACGGAGACCGAGCGGATGCTCGCCTGGGCGGGGGGCTGCTGAACGCGCACTTCGAGCATCGCACCGTCGGCCCGCGAGGTCCTCGCGCTCGTGTAGGCGGCGAGCGTCGGGCTGAACGGCAGCGATTCACACCCACTGACCTGGAACGGACTGGACAGCGCGCTGCTCGCGCCAAGCGTCGAGAGGAGGGTCGTTTCGAGGCTCAGCGGCGCGCAGCTGGTCGGGTTGCGCATGAATCCTTCTCTGGAGATCGAGACCGTGAGGCTGCGCAGCCTGAGCGGCACGCCGCCGATGATCGTCGGCAGCGTGCTCGAGATCGTGACGCGGGCGGTGTAGGGGTCGATCGTGATCGCTGCGCGCGTTACGATCCTGCCGAAGTCGTAGGGCCCGACGTGTTCAGCGGGGACGACGACGGACAGGCCAAACGGCGCGCCGGAGTATGGGCCGGTGAGATAGACCTCGCCGGCAAGCGAGTAGGGCTCCGGGCCTGAGCCGACCTGCACGCTCGCGGTGCCCACCGCGCTGCTCGCGGCGCAGTTGCCGGCGCTCGCCGCCGGTTCGCCACAGAGCGGCACGGATGGGATCAGCCCCAGCAGTCCTGGCGGCAGCGTCGTGCTGATGTGCTGCAGGTACTGCTGACCTTCGCCCCGTCCCAGCGTGAGCGCGAAGCTCGTGCTCGCGCCTGCGAGGCTCGGACTCGCGGATGCACCCTGGGCGAGCGAGAACGGCAGCGGCGAGGGGCAGGCACCGCCCTTCCCGTCGGCATCGACGACGAACGGGGGGCTGACGATCTGGGTCGCTGCCGCAGGGTCGCTGTATGGGAAGACGGCGGCTGAGGTGATCGCCTCCCCACATCCGAGGGGGTTGGCGAGCGGCGCCTGCGCGCCGCCGTCGAACTTCACGATGAACCGTTCGAAGGGCACCTGCGGCAGGCCGGAGAAGGTGGCCGTGAGGCGGCCCGTCTGCGCGTTCGCGGCGACGCGCCCTTCGAGCCTGACCCCAACGCCATAGCGGGGGGCTTCCGCTGCGAGGAAGATCCTGTACATCTGCCCAGATTCAGGGTCACCGCTTTCCGGCGAGCCGAGGTAGACCCGCCCTGTGAGCGACCCGTTCGGGATCCCCGGCGCATCGACGGTGACAGTGCCGATGACCGATCTTTCAGGGCATGCGATCGGCTGATCGGTGCCGATGCCGATCTGCTGATCGGTGCAGCCTTCCAGGCCGTTGGCGGCGGAGGGGTTGAGAGTCATGCCTTCCGGCAGCGTGACCTGCACGGTCTGAGGGTTGGGCGAGTTGTTCGCATTCGGCTCGTCAGTCGCCTGCGGCACCGTGAACGTGACGGTGGTTCCGTCGGGCGCGTCCGACTGGGTGGTTTCAGGCGTCTGCGCGATCTGTGGATCGAGCAGCAGCGAGCTGCAGCCGCTCGCGCCAACGGGGGTCTGGTTGCTGTAGGCGAGGTAGTCGCCCGGTTCTTCGTGGGAGTCGACGTGCAGCCAGCTGGTCTGAGGGCCCTCGCAGGTGCTCGGCATCGTGAGGAAGGCGCGTTCCGGGGCGGCGGGGTTGTGTTCGTGAGGGCGCCCCCAGAAGATGAGCTTGGACTCGACGATTTCCGGCTTGGTCGGGATGTTCTCGATCTCGAAGTACTCGTGGAAGTCGCCGCTGGCCACGCCGCTGTCTTCTGAGGTGAGCGGTTCGTGGTGCCAGCTGATCCCCGTTTCGAGATATGTGACGCTTTCCAGTTTCAGCGCGTCGATCGTGGCGCTTTTGACTTCGATCGCAAACCGTGCCGGCTCGCCTTCCCTGCGTTCCATGTCGTAGACGGGGAAGCGTTCTGTGACGGTGACGGCGAACGACCCGGAGCTCAGGGGCCCAACCCCTACGAGCGCGCCTTCCGGCAGCAGTGCCTCGAGGCCGCCAAGCAGCGCTTCAGGCACCGAGACGGTCCCCGTCGCTTCGTCTTCGCCGACCTTGCTTGCCGCAGGGCATCTCGATTCGTCCAGCTGGGCCTGAGTGCACATCTGCGCCGCTTCAGGGTTGACGGAGAGCCCAGGCGGGATGTCGACACGCACGTTCTGGACGTGGCCTTCGGGCGTGTAGACGGTGCCGGTGAGCCCGCTGCTCGCCTTCGAGTCGAACCTGAAGTCGGTGATCCCGAAGTTCGGATGGCCCGCCGCCTGGGTGTAGAAGGCGGAGTGCGCTCCAGCGTCTGTGCAGCTTTCTTCGATGCAGGTGCCCGCTTCCCACTTCTCCACGCCAAACCCGCTCGCCTGCGCGCAGGCGCAGAGCGCGAGGATGCCGATGACGGCGAACGGGAGCACGCGCGCAGCCCACCAACCGAGGCGACGACCCCCGTCGTCGCCTCGCCCAACAACGAGCAGGCAAGCCGACGACGCCCAACCTCCTGAATTCATGCCTCTCCGCACGATCACCCTCCAGAGACCCGTATGATACGAAACGCACGAGCTGCGGCCACCTGCCAGCTTACCCCCTCTGGCGATGCCGCAATCGCGGAGACCGGCGCGCCGGCGGGCAGATCGTGGGAGCATTTGGCGCTGCAGGGTCCGACAACTGCCGGCGGCATGGCGTCACCGTCGCAACGAACAGCAACTCAGGAGCCGAAGATGTCTCACACACTGAAGCTTTCACTTCTCGCCGTCGGGGCGTCGCTGCTGATCGCAGCCTGCGGCAGCAGCTCAAAAAGCTCGACGGCGAGCGCAAGCACGAAAGCGCCCTCTGCCAAGACGACGGCGACGAGCTCGAGCTCGAGCGAAGCCTACGGATACGGCGCTGAATCGAAAAAGGCCTCCACATCGAGCGCAACGGCGAGCGTGAGCGGCGCCGCAGAGGTCTCGACGCTGAAGACGGGCCTCGGCACGATCCTCGTCGCCGCGAACGGGCACACCCTGTACCTGTTCGAAGGCGACAAGAACGGCAAGTCCAACTGCAAGGGCGACTGCGCCGGCTCCTGGCCGCCGCTGATGAGCAGCGGCAAGCCGAAGGCGGGCAGCGGCGTGAACGCCTCCCTGCTGGGGCTGACGACGCGCGAAGAAGGCGGCACCCAGGTGACCTACAACGGGCACCCTCTGTACGAGTTCATCGCCGACAAGGAACGAGGGCAGACGAGCGGTGAGGGCCTGAAAGCCTACGGCGCCGCTTGGTACGTCGTCTCGCCGGCAGGAAGCGCGATCAAGTAGGAGGCGCGATCAAGTGAGAGGCTGAGGCCCGCAGGGAGGTCGCGCCTCGGCCACCCAGGGCTGGCTCACGATCTATGGGGGCGGCGACTCGCTGCTCTCAGGCGGCTCGAGCGCCTCGAGCGTGTGAGTGAAGCGGGCGATCTCGTCGCGGTGGGCGCTTGCAAGCGCGTCGAGCGCCCGCGAGCCCTTCTCGGTGAGCGTGAGCCGCACCGTTCCGGGCTTCGCGAGATCAGGGCTGCGCTCGACGAGCCCCGCAGCGCTTGCCCTGTCGACGAGTCCGACGACGCTGTGGTGTCGCAGGAGCAGGTGGCGGGCGACGTCGCCGACGGTCGGTCCGATCGGCTCAGGGTGTCCCCTGATCGCGAGCAGCAGCTGGTGCTGGGCTGGCGTGATTCCAGCGTCGCGCGCCTGCTGCTCGCTCCAGTGGATGAAGCGGCGCAGCGCAGAGCGGATCTGCAGCAGGCGCGTGAATTCTTGCTTTGAGAGCTCCACCATGGCGTCTGAGGATTCTGCGGCGAGGGAAGAAGGAGTGGCAGTTCCGCGGATGAGGTTCGAGAGTCCACCGATATCGTGCTACGATATCTGCATGTCGTCTCGCGATATCGTACGACAGATCGAAGGAGGTTTCTGATGTCTCACATCCGATTCTGGTATCTGACGCTCGCGACGGCCGTGCTTGGCGCGTTCATCGCGATCGAGCGGTTCGCATGGTCGCCAAGCGTCGCGGTGTGGATAGCGTTCGGCGTCGCGATCGGCGTGACGCTGCTTGCGCTGAGAGCCGCATATGACGGCTCGAGGCGGGAAAACCAGGCGTTCTCCGGTCTCTCCGGGCTGAACGCACTGATCGGCGCCTGGACGATCGTTGCGATGCTCGTCTTCGGCACCAGGACAGCGGTCTGGCTCGCGTTCGCAGACGGGCTCGCTGTGATGCTGATCTCCCTGAGGGCGCTCGCTCTGCACGAGACGACCTTCGAGCGGGTCGTTCACGCCTTCGGCGAGGGCGGCTCCGCGGCAGGGCGTCTGCGCTCAGAGGTCGGCTCCTCCGCAGGGCGCCTGCGCTCAGAGGCCGGCTCGATCGGCGCGCCGATGCGCTCCTGGCTGTACTGGCTCTCCCACGTCGGGCTGATGATCACGGGCGGCTTGATCGTGATGGTCTCGTTCGCGCTGAGCTCATCCGGCGCCGGCCACGTCTCCGAGCGCTGGATCGCGTTCGGGGTCGGCATCGGCGCGAGCGTGATCGCACTTGGCATGCTGCTCGCGCTGATCTTCGGCGGCGAGTCTGACGGCCCCGCCGACGGCATGTTCGCCGGGCGAGTGCAGCGGGCGCTTGCAACCGCAGGCTCGACTGCGGCTGCGATCGCGCTGATACCGACGATGGCGATCTACAGCGGCAGCGCCGCGAAGTGGATCTCCTTCGCGCTTGGCGCAGGGGTCGTCCTGCTCTCGGCGATCGCGCTTGCGATCCACGAGCTGAGAAGCGAGCGGGTTCTGCATGAGCTCGAGGTGAGCAGGCGACCGCTTGCACCCTCAGGCGAGCCCGGCGCAGGCGAGCGGCCAGATCAGACCCCAGCGGGCACGCTCGCCGCATAGGCCGCCCTCATCCTGGGAGGATGAAGCAGAGGGCGGGCGCCGCGGCCTGGAGAGGTGGATGGCCGCGGCGCCCGCTTGCTGTCGGCAGAGCCGGTGATCCGGCTCCCCTTCGAGCGCCTCATCGGAGAGGGGGGATGACGACGCTCGAAAGACCCTCACATCGCGCCGTGGCGCCTGCCCTTCGCGTGGTCTGCGCGGTGAGTGCCTGTGCCGTGATGGACGGCGGCGATCCTGCCGCAGCCGGCGACTTTGATGACGGTCTGCTGCCGGATCTCCCTGCCGTTCTGGGCGATGAGGATCGTCGGCATCACGAGCCTGCGGTGCACTACGTGGCGAATGCGCTTCACCCTGTAGACGTAGCGGCCGTGGCGCTTGACGAAGTGGCCGTGCCTGATGAGGCGCACCCGCTTCTTCGTGACGAAGGTGCGATGGCAGAGGCTGCCGTTCGCGCCAAGCGCTGAGTGCGGGCCGCTTGGCAGCTTCAGCTCGAAGCTGCTGAACGGCACGTCAGGCACAGCGTGGAAGGTCGTCGTCGTGATGCCGGCTTTGCTGATGTGCGTTTCGCCGGCAAGCACGATGCTGACGCCGTCGCCCTGCATCACCATCGTCAGTTCCGGATAGGCCTTGACGCCGTGGGAGACGAAGTAGACCGGCCCTTCCAGAGGCACAGGCAGCACGGGGGTGTGGGTGACCGCTGTGCCGACGAGCGAGCCCGCCGGGCAGTGCGCCGGGTCTTCGGCGAAGACCTCTTCGGTGCAGGCGTCTTTCAGCGTGCTCTCCCTCGATGGCAGCAGCTTCGGCAGCGTCACCTTCACGTAGCGAAGGTCCGCTTCGCTGCCGATCGTCGACTGCGGGAAGCGGATCTTCGTGATCAGGCTCGCGCCGTCGGCACGGGAGGTCTTCGCGGAGCTTGCGACCGTGAAGGCCGGTTTGAAGGCGAGGTTCCTGCAGCCCGTGTCCGCAAACGGGCTCGAGACCGGCACTGTTGAGCCCGCGGAGCCGTTGGCGAGATCGCCTGAGACGGTGCCCGTCACCTGCAGCTGCTCACAGTTGGTCGGGTTGAACATGAAACCCGGCCGGTTGATTTCCACGCTCATCTCTTTGAGGCGGAACGGGATCCCGTCCCTGCTCTGCGGGATGCCCTGCGTGCTCACGCTCACCTGCGCGGTGCTCTGGTTCACGGAGATCCCCGAGCGCACGACCTCATCGCCGAGGTTGAATGGCCCCGCCTTCGCCGGCACGACGACCGAGAGCCCGAACGGGTCGCCCTCGTATGGCCCCGTGAGGTAGACGGGGCCTTCCAGCCACAGCGGCTCAGAGCCGGAGCCCGCCGCCACGTGCACGGTGCCGACCCGCGAGGCTTCAGAGCAGCTGCCCGCGCTTGCCTGCGGTTCCTCGCACAGCGGCACCTCCGAGAGCATCGCCGAGACCCCCGGCGGCATCGTGATGCTCACACCGGCGAGGTCCTGTTCGCCGTCTTCTCGCTTCAGCGTCAGCACGAACGGGCTGAATTCGCCGCCGAGCGGCTTCTCTGTGCCCGCTTCGAAGGAGGGAGCGAACGGCATCGGGCTCTTGCAGCCCTCCACTTCAAAGGAGGAGGAGGGCGTCGCGTCGGGCGTGCCTTGCGCTTCGCCTGGGCCCGGCTCGTGCGACCAGGGTTCAAGCAGGCTGGTCGTAGTGTAGGTCCCGCAGCTCTGCGGGTTTGCCAGCGGCGCGCGCTGCCCGCCGGAGAAGTTCAGCTTCAGTTCTTCGAAGGGTAGCTGCGGGTTTTCTTCGAAGGTCGTGATCATCTGGCCCGTCTGGGCGTTTACGTCCACGTTGCCCTTGAGCTTGATGATCACCCCGGATTCCTTGAAGCTGCCGATTTCAAGGTAGATGGCGTAGAGCTTCCCGTCTTCTGCGTCCTGCGGTGTGCATTCGGGCTGCCCAGAGCCGCCGCACTGCGGCTGGGCGAGGTAGACGTGGCCGTGCAGCGGTTCTGAGAGCAGGGGCGTCTTCACTTCGACGGTGCCGATCTGGGATTTCGCCGGGCAGTGCCCTGGGGCGCTGTGGTAGAGGCCGTCTCCGTATCCGCTGTGATTGCCTGGCAGGTAGCTTGCGCCGAGTTCGGTCGCTTCGGGATCCTTCAGGTCCTGCCCTTCCGGGCCGAGATCCCCGCTGCCGACGTTGATCCCTTCAGGGCCTTCGGCGGCGCAGCCGAGAAGCCCCTGGCCTGCGGCCGGCGAGAGCGAGACGCCCTGGGGCAGGGTGACCGTGGCCGTCCGCACATCGGGCGCCGCCGGCGTTGGCCACACATTAGGCGCCTGAGGCACCGTCACGCTCACCTGATAACCCGCGGGCGTATCGGCGGCAACCGAATCTGGCTTCACTTCCATACCCGGCGCAAAGTCCGTGATCAAGCCGCACCCGCCGACACTTGGATACACGGAACTGACCTCCTGCACCCACGCTCCCGGGTGCTGCCAACTGTCCGCAAGCAGTTCGGCATCGAGCGGGCCCGCGCTGCACGCGGGCGGGTTACTAAACAGCGCTGATTCTTCGCTGCTAAGCCCAGCGTGCTGTGTCGGATCACCGAACAACACAAGCGTAAAACCATTGATTGTGGCCGGCAACCCTGTGCTCACACGAGGAATCCCCCGGGCGGTCATCACCAACATGTACCCTTGCTTCCCGCGCTCAACGGCCGGGTAAAGCATAAGTTCATTTCCGAAGTAGGCAAACCCAAACTCTGCCGGAAACCCCCTCTCAGGCACCATGTTATACAAAGGCGTAATGTTGCTTTTTTCGGCTTGCCTGGCCGTTATTGATCCGTTAGTTTCGCCTTCTTTATCCAGCATCACAAATCCAATTTGCGACGCACTGGGGCATTTAGTTTCCCCAGGTTTGGTTCCCGCCAAGTCGCGAATCGGACATCGCGAGGCCACCCTCGGATCACCCACAAGCCCGAGCGGCAGCCTCACCGAAATGTCCCGTGGTTCTTCCACAGCTTCGTATGGGCCGCTGGCGCCCACACTTTCTGACGTCAACACCGTTTTTACTCTTGTGTTGAAGACCACGCTGCTAACCACGACATTTGGATGATCGCCCGCCTGCGTGTCCGAAACGCCGTTTGTTCCGTCAACGTGCAGCGCAAACGACGCAATCCCAAACGCCGCTTCGCCTCGCTCATTAAACCCCGTCTCGTCCGTCGCGCTCGCGGCAGCGGTCCCTCCCCCTTCGACAATCACTTCGTTCGATCCCGTATACGCTTCGCTCCGATCCACCACAATCTCAACATCGACTTCCAAGATATCACCGCCCGGCACGCTTTGTTCCACGGTGCACGTCACCACCGAGCGACCTTCTGTTTCCGCCGCTTCGCACGGAAACGCACTTTCCCCCATCCAGTCAAACCCACCACTCACACGCCCGTTGCCCCCCAACGTCTCGACCGAATGCACCCGGATTCCTTCCGGGAGACGGTCCTTAATGGTCACAGCGCTGCCGTTCGTTGCCTTTGCGCCCGCATTCATCACCGCAATGGCATAGCTGTCGCACAGACCTTCCGCTTCGCAGCTGGCGTTCTCACCCTGCCCCGGTTGCGAAGGCGCCACACCCGCGCTGATTACATCCCATCCCGCAGACTGCGTCGTAGCCGCGCGTGCACTCCCTTCACCGCACACCGCACCTAACGTCGCCGCCAGCACCGCCACGCAAACCATTCTCCGGTACGTCCTCACCTCACCTCTCCCCTCTCGCATCATGTATCTCACGCCCCCGCTTACTGCCGATTGGCCGCCTGCCCATTGCGTCGCGGCGCAAAAGGGCTCGGCACCCCCTGGCCATCCGCCGCCCACTTTGCCGCTTCATTTTGCATCT
>JAJYUP010000190.1 GCA_021792455.1 Actinomycetes bacterium
CAGACGAGCTCGTCTCAGAGATAAAGGGCAAGGTGAGGCGGGCGGACGTCTTCGTCTCAGCAACCGAAGCGCCAGACCTCGCGCTCGAGGGCTCCCGCAACGGCAACTGGATCTCCTGGTATGAGACGTTCGCGCGCTCGCCGCTGGTGATCGCGTACAACCCGCACAGCAGGTTCGCCTCCGCGCTGCGGTCGAAGCCGTGGTGGCAGGTGGTGACTGAGCGAGGGTTCCGGCTCGGACGCACCGATCCGAAGATCGACCCAAAGGGCAAGCTCACGGTGCAGGCCCTCGAACAGGCAAGCAGAGAGCACGACGACCCGGCGCTCAGCCGTCTGGCGCACACGACCTCAGGGGTCTTCCCTGAGGAAGCGCTGCTGGGCCGCCTGGAGGCAGGGCAGCTCGACGCAGGCTTCTTCTACGAGGTGGAGGCAGACGCTGTGAAGCCGAGGCTGCCGACGATCTCGATCAGCCCGATCTCGCTGTCCGCGGCCTTCACGGTGACGATCCTCGCACACTCGGAGCACAGCGCGGGCGCAGAGGCGTTCGTGCGATATCTGTTGAGCGCAGCAGCGGCTGCGAGGCTGCGGGCCGCAGGGCTCTTGCCGAGCGGTCCGACCCTGCACGGACGCCCTGGTGCGCTGCCAGCTTCGCTGCGCTCTCTCCTGAGCGCGCGGTGAGTGGGAGCGTTCGCAGGCGTAGAGCACTGCGCACGCACGCGGCACTGCCGCTGCTCGCGGCAGTGCTCTCCCTCTACATGCTCATTCCAGTGCTCGCCCTGCTGCCGCGGCTGGGCGAAGCGCAATTCGACGCGAGTGGGCTGGGCAACGCGCTCGGCGTCTCAGCGCTCTGCGCAACGATCTCGACGGTGGTGATCCTCCTGAGCGGCGTGCCGCTCGCCCACCTGCTCTCGAGGGCGAAGGGCAGGCTGGCAGAGGTCCTCGGCATCGCCGTGCAGCTTCCCCTCGCGCTTCCCCCTCTGGTGAGCGGGATCCTGTTGATCGAGATCGTCGGCCCCTACAGCACGATCGGACAGGCCTTCGAAGGGCGGCTGACCGACAGCATGATCGGGATCGTGCTCGCCCAGACGTTCGTCGCCGCGCCCTTCCTGATCGTCGCCGCCCGCTCAGCCTTCGCGGCGGTGGACGAGAGCATCCTGGACGTCGCCGCAACGCTCGGCTATCGCGACTTTCACCGTTTTCTGCGAGTGAGCCTGCCGATAGCGATGAAAGGGATAAGGGCGGGCATGATGCTCTCCTGGCTGCGCGCATTCGGAGAGTTCGGCGCGACGGTGATCCTCGCCTACCACCCCTACACGCTGCCAGTGTTCACCTTCGTGCAGTTCAGCTCGACGGGGCTGCGCTCGACGATCGCCCCAACGGCGCTCTCCCTCGGGACCGCAGGGGTGGTCCTGATGCTCGCGACCCTGCCCCTCCCGCTGCGTTGGATGAAAAGGCGAGCCAACGACATCCCTGCGGCAGCAGAGGCGGGCGTGAACATCGGCGGTGCGATGGTGAACGCAGGCGAGACGAGCGTGAGCTCAGACGGTGCGATCGTGAGCGCAGGCGAGGCGGACGGGACGATCGCGTTCGACCTCACCGCCCACGTCGGATCATTCTCGCTGAAGCTCGCCTATGAGTCGGTGACCCGCCATCTCGCGCTGCTCGGCAGATCTGGCGCCGGCAAGTCGTTCACCCTGCGGTGCATAGCGGGGCTGAGCGCAGGAGAGCAGTGCGAGGTGAGGCTTGGAGGCGAGCGGCTGAGTGCCCTTGCGCCTGAGGATCGCCACATCGGATATGTGCCCCAAGGGGCGGCGCTGATGCCGAATCTGAGCGTCTGGCGACAGGTGACGTTCGCGCCCGACGCAGACCCTTCGCTCGCGCATGCGTGGCTGTCCCGACTGGGCATGGCAGGGATGGAGGAGCGGGTGCCAGCGCAGCTGTCAGGCGGACAGCGCCAGCGCGTCGCGATCGTGCGCGCACTTGCACGCTCGCCAAGGCTTTTGCTGCTCGACGAGCCCTTCTCCGGGCTGGACACCCCCGTCCGCGAAGAGCTGCGCCGGGACCTGCGGCGGCTGCAGCGGCAGAGCGCTGTGACAACGATCCTCGTGACACACGACCCCTCCGACGCTGCGATGCTGGCAGAGGAGGTGATCGTGATCGACGCGGGCAGAGCACTGCAGGCAGGGGCGAGGGAGCGCGTCCTGAGAGAACCGGCAGGCCCTTCGGTCGCAAGGCTGCTTGGAGCGGTGAACATCTACGAGGGCGAGGTGACCGAGACAGGCATGCTGGAAACCGGCGGACTGCGCTTGGCGATCGGCGAGGAGGCGGTGCGCCGCGGCACAGGAGACGCGCAGGCCTCAGGCGGGAGGAGTATCGACTCACCCGCCCCCGACCGAGGAAACTTGGGTGTGCAGGAGGAGGGCGGCACGGCAATCAAAGCTCGCCGGCGAGTGCTCTTGTCGGTGAGGCCAGAGGCCGTGAGCCTCGATGGAGGACTGGGCGACGGGGCAAGCGAGGAGACCGGCACTGAGCCTTTGACGAGCCGCGTGAGGGCGCAGCTGGTCGATCTCTTCGACGCAGGACACTCAACCGAGCTGGTGTTGGCGCTCGAGAACGGTGCTGAGCTGATCGTGCGCCAGCAGGAGCCCCCGCGACTGCTGTGCGGCAACATCGTGGAGGTGACGATCCCCGCAAGCGCGATAACCATCTGGGCGCAGGACGCCCGCTTGGAGTAGCGCTATGGGGAGGAGACGAAGGCACGCGCGCCCACCCGAGGCGCAGAGGTCCGGCGCGGCGGGTAGTACTTCCTGCATGAGCCTCTCCAGCCGGCTCGACAGCTTCCAGCGCCGTCACGCGTCAGTCGGCCTGCCGCTCGCCGTTGTCTACAAGGCGTTCGACGACCGCGCCGCCTACCTCGCGGCGCTCGTCACCTACTACTCGTTCGTCTCGCTGTTCCCTCTGCTGCTGCTGTTCGTGAGCGCCCTTGGTTTCTTCCTGCAGGGAGACGCAGGGCTCCGGCACAGCCTCGAAACCTCCGCCCTGAAGACGCTGCCGATAATCGGCAAGGACCTCGCGAGCAACGTCTCGAGCTTCCACGGAAGCGGAGCAGGACTCGCGGTCGGCGTGATCGGTCTCCTCTACGGCGGCCTGGGCGCGATGCAGGCGGCCCAGGCGGGCTTCAACCAGATCTATGGGGTGCCCCGCAACGAACAGCCAAACCCGTTGAAGTCCCGTCTGCGCAGCCTGGGCCTGCTTGCGCTGCTCGGCTCCGGCGTGCTGATCTCGACGGTGATCGCAGTGATGCTCTCGACCGCGAACGGCATATCGAGCGAGCTGAGCCCCGCCGTGCACGCAATCGGCTATCTGCTGAGCTTCGTGGTGAACACGGTGCTCTTCAGCGTCGCATTCCAGCTGCTGACCGCAAAGGAGCTGCACACCCGCCAGGTGCTGCTCGGCAGCATGATCGCGGCGGGTTCCTGGCTGCTGCTGCAGACATTCGGCAGCAGCTACGTGGCGGAGCGGCTGCACAGAAGCAATGAACTGTACGGCGTCTTCGCGGTGGTGCTGGCAACGCTGGCATGGCTGTACCTGCAGTCGCTTCTGATCATGCTCGCCGCCGAGATCAACGTGGTCCGCGAGCACCACCTGTGGCCGCGCGCTCTGCTGACGCCCTTCACAGACAACGTGGAGCTGACCGCCGCAGACGAGAGGGCCTACGAGATGTACGCCGCCGCCCAGCGGTTCAAGGGCTTCCAAACCGTCTGGACCGGCTTCTCAGGCAGGCACGGGAGCGCAGCCTCAGGCGTCGCCGAGGAGGGAGATGAAGGCGCATTCGACGACGCACACGCAAGCGTGGGCGCAGGCGAGCCGGCAAGCGAGGGCGAAGACGAGCCGGCAAGCGAGGGCGAAGACGAGCGCACACAGCAGCCTTCAGCCGAATACGAAGAGGGCGGCAGGCGAGAGGAGTGCCCAGGGGCAGACCCGGGACAGCGGACGCAGGCGAGCTCCGCAAGCGTGCCGCGACGC
>JAJYUP010000047.1 GCA_021792455.1 Actinomycetes bacterium
TGCCGACCAAGGGGGCGATCTTCCTCGCGCGCCAACGGCTTGGATCGGAGCCGCTCCTAGCTGCGGCTGGTGGGATTGGCCGAGTGCGGCACGCACGCGCTGCTGAAGGTCTCGGCCGGTGCCTGCAGCGACGGGGAGCAGACGCTGGCGGGCGGCGTGGTGGACGCGCTGAAGGACGGGATGCTGTGCCTGGCCGATCGCGGGCTCTACAGCTTCTCGCCGTGGAATCGGGCGCGTGGGACCGGCGCCGAGCTGCTGTGGCGGATGAAGTCCAACCAGCGCTTGCCGGTGCTCGAGCGCTTCCCGGACGGCTCCTGGCGCACCGAGATCTTCGCCTCCGATGACCGCAAACGCCAAGAAGGGGTGAGCGCCCGCGCGATCGAGTACACGGTCGAGGACCCCAGCCGAGCCTCCAGCGAGGCACGCTGCCGGCTCTTGACCACGATCCTCGACCCCGAACGTGCGCCAGCCCAGGAGCTGGCGCCGCTGTACCCGCAGCGCTGGGAGCTCGAGTCGACGCTCGACGAGCTCGAGGTCCACCAGCGCGGCCCGCGCATCGTGCTGCGCTCCAAGCTGCCCGACCTCGTCACCCAGGAGCTCTACGGCCACCTGTGCGTGCACTACGCGATCCGCTGGCTGATGCACGCCGTCGCGCTGGAAGGCGGGCACGACCCCGACCGCGTCTCGTTCATACACGCGATCCGCGTCGCCCGCCGCACCACCGGGTCCCACCCCGGCTTTTCCCCCCAGAGCGCTCCGCAACGCCCACCGGCAAGCGAAGGTTGAGCTGCCGCACGGGCTGCTCCCATCACGACGCCTGCGCACCGACCCGCACGTCGTCAAGCGCAAGATGTCCGGCTGCCCCGTCAAGCGCGCCGAGCATCGAAACCCACCCAAGCCCACCAGGCGACCGCAAGAGGCGACCGTCATCCTGGCAGCCTGACTTGACGGTATTGGGGCTGATGTTCGCTCAGCGTCCGGTCTTGCAGTGCGCGCATGGGCGTGCGCTGCCGAGCCGCCTTCAGCCTCATGTCCGCTGCGTCACGTGCCGATACGCTCGAGGTCGATGCGTGAGGCGTCTGTCCGGCAGGTGGTTCGATGCGCAGCAGCAGCAGAAGGGATGGTCTCGAGGATCGAGCGCTGAGCACGGAGCGCGAGGTTCCCGCAGCGAGCAGGGAGCCTGACCCCGACACACAGAGGGCGAAGCGGGATCTGCGCCGCCTGGGCAAGGCGCTTCAGGAGCGCGCTCCGCGCATCGTCGAGCGTATGGCGGAGCTTGCGAGGCAGGCGGGCTGGCAGCTGGACTCAGGGGGGCAGGACGTCGCGGCGGCCGCAGCAGCCGCGACGGCGTTGGCAGCGAAGTGGCTCTCAGATGGTGCGCAAGCGCCTGTAGACGCGCCTGCACGCGAGTGCGGCATCCTGTTCGGCTCGCTGTCGAGGGCTGGGGTCTGCCCGCTGAGCGAGGCGACAGAGCGCTGCCTTCTGTGGAGGGACGCCGTCGCAGAGGCGGTGCACGAGATCAGCCGCGAGCTGCAGCTGCGCTCTCATGCCCGTGCCCGCGCGCTCGTGCTGCTGCGCTGCTGCCTGAACACCGCGATCCTGCAGGTGTGCGCCAGCTTTGAGTCTGCTCACCGTGCAGCTGAGCGGCAGCTGTCGCTCGCAGACACCCACGACCGTCTCACTGGGCTGCCGTTGCGCAGCCTGATCGTCGAGCAGATCGGTGAGATGCTGCGCGAGGTCCGGCAGCCCGGCGCTTTCGTGTGCGTGCTCGCCGTCGACGTCGACGAGCTGCAGGTCGTCAACGATGAGGTCGGATACGGGGCGGGCGATGAGCTGCTCAGACAGTTGGCTGGACGGCTGCGCACCGCTGCGGGCAATGGTGCCCTCGTCGGTCGCATCGGCGGTGACGAGTTCGTCGTCGCGCTCGTTCGGCGCTCCGAGCAGGAGGCTGAAAGCGCCGCGGAGGAGCTGCTTGCCCTCGTGCGCGGCCCGTATCTGGTCGCACGAGGGGATGATCCGCTTTCGCTGAGCGCGAGCGTCGGCTGCGCAGTCGGTCGTGCCTGCCCTGTCGAGCAGCTGCTCTGGCAGGCGACCTCCGCGCTGCACCAGGCCAAGCTCGACGGTCGGAACAGAGCGGTTCGCTTCCAGCCGGGCATGCAGCCGCGCGCGCGGACCGTGGACATCGACATGCAGGTGCGGGAGGCGATCGCCGACCGGCAGCTCGAGCTCGTCTATCAGCCGGTCTTCAGCATCGCGACGGGGATCGAGCCAAGCGGCGCGGAGGCACTGCTTCGATGGCGCCATCCGAAGAGGGGACTTCTCTCGCCCGCCGAGTTCATGCCCGCATTGGAGAGCTCAGGACTGATAGTCGACGTGGGGCGGTTCGTGCTCCTGGAGGCGTGCGCGGAATGCGCACGCTGGCGCAGCGAAGGGCATGAGCTGAACGTGGGTGTGAACGTATCTGCGAGGCAGCTGGACGACATGAGGATCATCGACGACGTGGAGCTTGCGCTGAGCGTGAGCGGCCTCGACCCGCACGCGCTCGTGATCGAGATCACCGAGACTGCCGCGATGCGGGACGTGCACCTGAGCATGGAGGTCCTCGGCGCGCTGAAGCGCGCTGGTGCACGCGTCGCGATAGACGACTTCGGGACCGGGTACTCCTCGCTCGCACATCTGCAGCAGATGCCGGTCGACACGCTGAAGATCGACCGCGCATTCGTCTCCCATGCGACCGTCGCTGCGGCGGGCGAGGTGCTCCTGCGCGCGCTCGCTCAGCTCGGTTCATCGCTGCAGATGACGACGCTCGCAGAGGGCGTTGAGACGGTCGCGCAGCTCGAGCTTCTGCGCGAGATCGGATGCATGAAGGCACAGGGCTTCCTGCTCTCGAAGCCGCTTGCAGCCGATCGCCTCAGTGCGTTCCTGAGGCAGGGCAGGCGGGCCCTCTCGCTCGATCACGGCGCAGCGGACGGCGCTCGTCCTACCCTTCGAATGGAGGGACGACTTGGATGAGACTCCACATAGAGCACCTGAGAGCGCCGAGGAGAAGGCCGCCGAGCAGACCTCGCCCACCCGTCGCCCGAGGAGGCTGACGGTCGTTCGGGTCGGGCTGCCCGCGGCCGCCGCGCTTGCGGGGGTGCTCCTGCTGCTCGTCGGCCCGGCAACGGTGGGTGCGATCGTGATCGGTGCCGCCGTCGTCGGCGTGATCACAGACGTCTTCGCGCGACTGACGATCGAAAGCGGGGATGACCGCGATCGCGAGCAGCGTGCCCGTGAGGAGTTCGCGCGCACTGGTCGCTGGCCGCGGGGACGGTGAGTGGGAGCGGCGCTGGGGTGCGAGGGTGCGGTGGGCATCGCTTCGCGCGCACCTGATCACCTATCTTTGTGAGATGCCTTCGCGCGCCTCTGCGTCTCTTGGTCAGCTCATCCGCAGGCAGAGGGAAGTCTCGGAGATGTCGCTGCGCCAGCTCGCCTCTCTCGTCGGCATATCGAACCCCTACCTCTCCCAGATCGAGCGCGGCCTGCGCGCCCCCTCAGAGCAGGTGATCAGCTCGATAGCCGACGTGCTTCAGGTCTCCGCCGAGACCCTCTACGAGCGGGCAGGGCTCCCGCGCGAGCAGGAGGGCACGCCAGCCGTCGTGGAGGCGATCCGCGCGGATCGCCTCCTGACAGGACGCCAGCGTCAAGCGCTCGTCGAGATATACGAAGCCTTCATCGCCGCAGGCGCCCGCCCGAGCCGGCGCTCCTGACTCACGCGGCGATGAGCTGGCGCACGCCGCCGATGCTCGCCTTCGTGAGAGACTCGGTGAGCGTCGCGTGCGCATCGATCAGCTGGGCGACAGGCTGAAGCTGCGTCTGCGCGGCGACCTTCCGCTCGATCTCAGCGAGCCCGAGAAGGTACTTCTCGATGCCGTCGAGATACGCTGAGGAGACCTTCCGGCTCGCCTGTGCGAGCCGCTTGTTCGACTCCCTCACTCTCGCGGTCGCCGCCTCGATGTCGGGGATGAGTGGGCTGCCCTCGGTCTTGTTCGCGCTCGTCGTGCCGCTTTGGGCCATCGTGACTTCTCCTTTGTGGTGGGTTCCCCACCGGTCCACGGCAGGGAGAGCTGTTAGCTAGATTAGCAGGCTGACAGCTAGCACGCAAGCGGGGTTCGTGAAACGGGCTAACGAAATCGCATCTTGCGCTAACGAGAACGTCTGCTTGCAACCTGGACTGCGTGGAGACGGCGCGCTACCGTCTCGCACTTGCGAGAGCCGATCTGCTCGGTTTCGTCGAAGTCGAGGAAGGACCTCCGGCGAAACGACGAAGAAACGAACATCACCCGGATCGCCCGTCGCGCCGAAGCCGAAGAGTCTCACTGTGACCACCACGACTGAAGCAGATCGAAATTGAGCCGCCGCAACCCGAGCGCAGAAGCGACTCAGGGTCCGCCCGCGCTCGCCGCGGCCTCCTCCCTGCAGAGGCCTGGTGAGCCGCCGGCAAGGACGCTGCTCGGGCGGTCTGGCGGGACGCTGCTCGAGCCGTCTGCGGGCACCTCCGCTGCGCCGCCGGCGAGAACGCTGATCGACATCTTTGCGGCGAGCGTTGCCTCGCACGCCGGTGAGCCGGCGATAGAGGCGCGGGAGGGCGAGATGACATACGCAGAGCTGCATGCGGGGGCGAGCTCGCTTGCGCAGCGCCTCACGGAGGCTGGGATCGGCGCCGGGGATCGCGTTGGCGTCAGGATCTCGAGCGGCACGGCAGACCTCTACGTCGCCATCCTCGGCATCCTCATCTGCGGCGCCGCCTACGTCCCGATCGACGCCGATGATCCTGACGCAAGAGCGCAGGAGCTGCTCGGCCGTGCGGAGGCGTGCGCGGTGCTCGGCGATCAGCTGCGACTCACCTGGCGGGGCGCGCCAGTCGGAGAGCTGCGCCCGCCGACCATCGAGGACGACGCCTGGATCATCTTCACCTCCGGGTCGACGGGCGCGCCGAAGGCCGTCGCCGTCAGCCACCGTGCCGCTGCCGCTTTCGTCGATGCGGAGGCGCAGCTGTTCTCGATCCGCACCGATGACCGAGTGCTCGCCGGGCTCTCCGTCGCATTCGATGCCAGCTGCGAGGAGATGTGGCTCGCGTGGCGCAACGGGGCAACGCTGGTGCCCGCCCCGCGCTCAGTCGTGAGGGCGGGCGATGAGCTCGGGGGATGGCTGATGCAGCGGCGGGTGAGCGTCGTCTCGACGGTGCCGACGCTCGCTGCGATGTGGGATGAGAGCTGCCTTGGAGAGGTGCGCCTGCTCATCCTCGGCGGGGAGGCGTGCCCAGAGGCGCTTGGCTGGCGCCTCGCAGCGGGCCGCGAGGTTTGGAACACCTATGGACCGACCGAGGCGACAGTCGTGAGCACGGCCGCCCCCGTGCGCGTCGGCGAGCAGATCACGATCGGCTTCGCGATCGCAGGCTGGGAGGTCGCGGTGCTCGATCCAGACGGCGAGCCCGTGCCGCTTGGAGAGCCGGGAGAGCTCGTGATCGGCGGTGTCGGGCTCGCGCGCTACCTGGACGAGAGCCTCGACGCGCAGCGTTTTGCGCCCGTGCCTGCGCTTGGCTGGGAGCGCGCCTACCGCACAGGGGACATCGTGATCGAGACGCCGGAAGGACTGCGCTTCGTCGGACGGAGCGACGATCAGGTGAAGATCGGCGGCAGGCGAATCGAGCTCGGGGAGATCGATGCTGCGCTCAGCGCCGCGCCCGGCGTGAAGGCTGCGCTCAGCGCCGTACGTGAGAGCGCGGCGGGCAACAGGCTGCTCGTCGGCTACGTGCTCGGAGAGGTTGATCCGCTCGAGGTGCGTCGCTGGCTGCGCAGACGCCTTCCGCAGAGCCTCGTTCCCCAGATCGTGCAGCTCCAGGAGATGCCGCGCGGGCGCTCAGGCAAGATCGACCGCAACGCGCTGCCCTGGCCTCCGCCTCGCGATCAGGTGCAGTTGGAGGTGGGGGAGGATGAGCTCGCAGGCTGGCTGGCGGATCGGTGGACCGAGCAGCTCGGCCCAGTCCCGATCAGCCTCGACAGCGACTTCTTCGAGATCGGCGGCAGCTCACTCGCTGCCGCGAAGCTCGTCTCGGTGCTGCGAGAGCGCTTCCCGACGGTCGCAGTCGCAGACCTCTACAACCATCGCCGCCTCTCCGAGCTGCGTGACCATCTGCGCGAGCTGCAGGGGTGCTCAGCGGCGGGGGCGGACGTGTGCGGCAGCGGCAGCAGACGGTGGATCGGCGCGCAGCTCGCAGCCCTGATCGGGGTGATCGCGCTCGGCGGTCCGACGTGGGTGATCGGCACGCTGGTCATCAACCGCCTGTTCCCAGGAGGCATCGGTCCGCAGGTCGGCTGGGGCTGGATCGCGGGCGGCTGGCTGCTGTTCGGCACGAGCCCCGGCCAGGCGATGCTCGTTGCGCTTGGGCGACGCACCCTGCTTGCGAGAATGCGCCCCGGCCGCTATCCCCGACACGGATCGCTCGCGCTGCGGATCTGGCTGATCGAGCGCCTCGCCGACATCTTCGCGCTCGACACGCTCGCGGGAACGCCATGGGCCGCCCGCTACGCGCGGCTCATCGGCCATGAGGTCGGACAGGGCGCGCGCCTCGGCAGCATCCCATCGCCGACGAGCCTTGCGAGGATCGGCGAGGGTGCGACCCTCGAGGACGACGTGGACATGCACGGCTGGTACATCGAAGGCAGGCATCTGATCGTGGGTGAGGTGCACGTCGGCGCCCACGCGCGCGTCGGCACGAGGGCGATGCTGATGCCTGGTGCGCACATAGGGCAGGGCGCGGAGGTCGAGCCTGCGGCGGTGATCGAGGGGGAGGTGCCCCCAGGTCAGCGGTGGGCCGGCTCGCCGGCCCGTCCGGTCGGACGGGCGGGGGAGAGCTGGCCGCAGCAGGCGCCGCCGGAGGCGCGCAGAAGCGGACTGTGGAAGGCCGCCTACGCGTTCGGCATCTTCGCCTACGGGCTGCCCGCGCTGCTCGCTGCGGCACCTGGCATCGTGCTGCTGCTGCTGATCGCGCCATGGCACCCAGGGGCGTCGAACCTCGTGCTGCTCGCGCTGATCTGGAGCGCGCCTTCCGCCGCGGCATTCCTGCTCGTCTACGCGCTGCTGACGGCTCTGAGCTTCAGGCTGGTCTCCCGCCTCGTGCGTCCAGGCTGGCATCCCGCCGGCGGCGGCGTCGGATGGGCGCTGTGGTTCAGCGAGGCGCTGCTCGCAAGCGCGCGAGACATCCTGTTCCCCCTCTTCTCGAGCATCTACACCGGCCCTTGGCTTCGTCTCGCGGGCATCTCTGTGGGGCGGCGCGCAGAGGTCTCGACCGCCGTCGGGCTGACTGCGCTCACGAAGCTCGGCGATCTGAGCTTCTCCGCCGACGACGTCGTGTTCTCCGGTGCGAGGTCCCGCGGCGGCTGGCTGCAGGTCACTGGGATAGAGATAGGAGAAGCGACCTTCCTCGGCAACGGCGCGGTGCTCGATGCAGGCAGCCGCATCGGGGCGCAAAGCCTCGTCGGAGTCCAGAGCACGCCGCCACTTTCGCCGCCGCCGGAAACATCCTGGTTCGGCTCGCCGGCGCTCGAGCTTCCGCGCGTGCCCGACCGCGTCGACGTCAGGCGCACGACTGAGCCGCCACGCTCCCTGATCGCGGCGAGGGCTGCGATGGAGCTCGTGCGGCTGCTGCTGCCAGCCTGCGTCGCGACGGTGCTCGGACTGCTGCAGTTCTGGGGCCTGGAGGCGGCGGGCAGGTGGTTCGGCGTGTGGGCGATGCCGCTCGCCGCGGCGCCGCTGCTGCTTGCGGGCGGCGTTGCCGCGACCCTGTTCACGGTCGCAGTGAAGTGGACGGTGATGGGGCGCTACCGCGCCGGTGAGCATCCGCTCTGGTCCTTCTTCGTCTGGAGGGACGAGATCGTCAACTCCTGCCAGGAGCAGCTGGCAGGATCGTGGCTGCTGGAGGCGGCGCTTGGCACGCCGCTGATGTCCATCTACCTGAGGCTGATGGGCTCGAAGGTCGGTCGCGACGTCTGGTGCGAAACGCTGACGATCACGGAGTTCGAGCAGGTGACGCTTCGCGACGGCTGTGCGCTGAACCGCCAGTCGGTCGTCGAGACCCACCTCTTCCACGACCGGCTGATGCGGATCGGTCCCGTGGTCGTGGGCGAGCAGGCGACCCTCGGCCCGGCGAGCGCGATGCTGCCTGACAGCGTCCTCGGCGATGGGTGCACCGTCGGCGGGCGCTCCGTGGTGATGCGCGGAGAGCGCCTTCCCGAGGGCACCCGATGGCATGGCGCGCCTGTGATCGCCGCCTGAGCGCCGCTGAGGGTGGGAGCCGAGCACGACAGCGCCGAGGAGATCCGGGTTGCGCATCGGGTGCTGTGTCGGCCCTTGCCCGATGGCCCTGAGGTGATGCTGCTGGACGCCCGAGCGCAGGGCGCAGAGGAGCCCCCCCTGCGCGCAGCGGCGAGGCAGATCACAGCCTCGAAGCACAGGCCCTTCTCCTCTCGCTCCTACCGCTGCCCCTACGCCCTGCTCGCCTTCCACGATCAGCCGGTCGGCGTCGACATCGAGCGCGTCACCCACGTCGACGAGAGGTTCGCGAGGTCGATCTGCACGCCCGCCGAGGTGCTCGCCCTGCCGCCCGCACACGAGTTGGACCTCTACGTCACCTCGATGTGGTGCAGCAAGGAGGCGCTCACGAAGGGCCTTGGCGATGCCGTGCGCTACGACCCGCGCCGCGTCGAGGCGCCGATGCTCTGGGCTGGAGGCAGGGCGGGGGCCTGGCGCGCCGCCGAGCTCCAAGGACCGCCTGGGCACGTCCTGTGGCTGTGCTGGCGGGAGCGGAGGCAGCCCGCCTCGCGAGATGGCAGCTGACCCCGTCTGCGAGGAGCGCCCGCGCCACGAGCGCCCGCAATACGCTCAGAAGATGCGAGTTGGGCAGCGCCTTGCCGTCATCGATCTCGGTTCGAACTCCTTCAGGCTCGTCGTGTTCAGCACGCACGACGGCTGGTGGCAGAGAACCGATGAGATATACGAGCCCGTGCGCATCGGGGAGGGGCTTGCCGCAACGGGCAGGCTGGGAGCAGAGCCGATCCGCCGCGCACTTGCGAGCCTCGACGTGTTCGCACACTTCTGCGAGGCGAGCGGGCTTGGCAGGGAGGAGGTGGACGCAGTTGCGACCTCCGCGATCAGGGACGCTGAGAACGCCGATGAGCTGCTGAGCGCTGCGAGGAGGCAGACGGGCCTGCCGATTCGGGTTCTCAGCGCGAGCGAGGAGGCCTGGTACGGTCACCTCGCCGCGGTGAACTCGACGACGCTCACAGACGGCTGCGTGCTCGACCTCGGCGGCGGCTCGCTCCAGCTCGTCTCCGTGTGTGCCCGCCACTCCCTGCGCTCCGCCTCCTGGCCCCTCGGGGCGGTCAGGATGAGCGAGCTGTTCCTGCCAGAGTCCGGCCCAGCGCAGCCCGCGCACGTGCAGGCGTTGAGAGAGCACGTCGCCGCGACCCTGCAGGGATCGGAGTGGCTGAGCGCGCAGGGGCGAAGGATCGTCGGTCTCGGCGGAACCGCGAGGAACCTCGCCGCCGCCGCCCAGCGTGCGCAGCGGCTGCCAGGCGGGGGCGTCCAGGGCTTTCGCATCAGCCGCAAGACGCTTGCGGCGCTGGGGCAGAGGCTTGCGAAGCTTCCGGCGAAGGAGAGGGCGAAGGTTCCGGGGATCAAGCCTGCACGGGCAGACCTCATACTCGCCGGGGCGGTCGTGATCGACACCGTGCTCGAAGTCGGCGGCTTTGAGGCGCTCGAGGTGACGGAGGCAGGTCTGAGGGAGGGCATCTTCTTCGAGTGGCTGCTCGACGGCGGTACGGCTGGCGCCAGCCACGCCGCGGGGGCCGCCCGATCGTCGGCTCCGTCACGCCTCGAGGAGCGGTCGGGAGCCAGCGGTCAGGATCATCCAGTCGAGCCTCTCATCGCCGAGGTTCGCGCCGAGGCGGTGCTGAACCTCGCCCGCCGCTACGGGATGGACAGCGCCCACACCCGGCACGTCGCGAGGCTTGCGCTTTCGATGTTCGATTCCCTCGCGCAGATGAGGCTTCACGAAGGCGACCCTGCCGAGCGCGAGCTGCTCTGGGCTGCGTGCATGCTGCACGACATCGGGATGTCGATCGACTACGACGACCACCACAAGCACTCCCAATACCTCATCATCAACGCAGGACTGCCGGGGTTCGATCCCACGGAGGTCGCGACGATCGCCCAGGCCGTCCGCTACCACCGCAAGGGGATGCCGGAGCCGGGGGCGCTCGCGCCGCTGTTCAGCAAGCGAGACCTGTCTCGCCTCGACCGCCTCGCGGTGCTGCTGCGCCTCGCTGAGGACCTCGAGCGCTCCCGCGATCAGCTCGTGGCGGACGTGAGGCTCACCGCAGAGGACGGCGCCGTGAGGCTGCGGCTGCTCGCAAGCGGGCAGACGGCCGTGCCTCAGTGGGCGGCACGCAGGGAGCGTGAGCTGTTCAAGGTGGCGTTCGGCAGGGACCTTCAGGTCGTCGGGTGAGCGGCGGCGATCTGTCTGGCGCGCGAAGCGCAGTCGAACAGCACGTAGCTCGAGGGGGAGCTGCGGATTCCTCCCCATGCGCTGGAGGGCAGCTGCCTGCAGGCGGCGAGCGTCGCCCGGGTCGCTTCGTTGCCGCCGCGGGTGGAGTAGGGGCCGCCGAGCAGCACGTAGCGCGCTTCCCGACGCGCGACGAGCTTCGCAAGCTGCGCTGCAGAGAGCGCAGGATCATCGCCGCTGTAGCCTGCAAGCGATGCGGCCGGCGATCCGAGCAGGATGAGCGGCGCGGCGGTGACGGATGAGACTGTGAGCACGGAGAAGCGGCTGCCGGTCTGGTGGGTGGAGAGGAAGCGGAAGAGCCGGCGGGTGAGCAGCAGCTTTTCAGGAGGAAGGTCGAGCCCGCCGTAGCCTGCCGCCGCCCTTGGCCCGGCCGCAGGGAATGTGCCCTGGACAGGCGCCCCCGAGGTCGCGGCGGAGTAGGCGGTCGGGGCGATGAGCAGCGCGCCAAGCGCAAGTGCGAGCGCAGGCGCTGCAACTCGCCGCAGCCGCAGCGCAGCGGCGAGCGCGCCGGCGAGCGAGAGAAGGAGAAGCGCGACCAGAAGGGGCGCAAGCCACGCCATGTAGTGGTCGCGGTGCAGGATGACGATCTGCGCCGCGGCGGTGAGTCCGAGCCCGAGCGCCAACAGCAGCAGCGCGGCGATGCTCCGCCTTGGGATCAGCCTCGCGAAGGCGATGAGGCCAACCGCTGCGGCCGCCGCCGCCCCAGGGCCGAGCGCTGAGGTGTAGTAGGGGTGCACGATCCCTTTCGCGACGCTGAGGAAGACCGCCTCGACGACGAACCAGCCGCCAAGCACGATGAGGCCGGCAAGGCGCGGATCCCGCCGAAGCGCGTCTTGCGCGTGCCCGCGGGCAGTGCTCGAGGGGCGGGCAGGGATGCGCAGCTCGATCGCCGCTGCGATCAGCCCGACCACCGCGAGCGGCAGCAGCCAGCCACCCTGGGAGCCGAGACCCTGCTCGAGGAGTCGCAGTGGACCTGGTGGCTGCGCGAAGGCGGTGACTCTGCTCGCGCGTCCGTCTGGCAGCGTTTCAGAGGCACGGCTCGAGCCCTTCGCCGAGGGCGCATGCGGCGCGGGCCGGTGGCGCACCGGTGCTTCGCCCTTTGCGAGGCGACTCAGCGGCACGTAGGCGCCAGGCTCGTTTGGTATCGATTCAGGCCCCCCAAGCTGCCCATCGAGGCGCCCGAAGCCGTTGTAGTCGAATGTGAGGCCAAGCTCTGAGTTGTGCATGCTGCTGCCGACATATGGCCGCTGAGAGGCGGGCGTCAGTTCGACGAAGGTGATCCATGAAAGCGAGATCGCCGCGAACAGCAGGCCCGCCGCGGCAAGCCTGCCGAGGCGCCTTGCAGCTGAGCCTGGGGCGCAGAGCAGGTGGGCAAGCGCGATGCCGGGGACGACGAGCAGGCAGGCGAGCGTCTTCACGTTGAAGGCGAGCCCAAGGATCAGCGCGCACAGGAGCAGCGTGCTCAGCCTGCCGCTCCTGATTGCGGCGAGCGCAACGAGGCAGCTCAGCGTCATCAGCAGGATCAGCAGCGCGTCTGGGTTGTTGTCCCTGCTCACAGCGACGAAGGCGGGGAAGACGGCGAGGCAGGCCGCGCCGATCAGTCCAGCCGTCCTGCCGAAGCTGCGGGCGAGCGTGAGGTAGAGCACCCAGACGCACAGCACTCCTGCGATCGCCTCAGGCAGGAGCAGGCTGAGGGGGGTGAAGCCGAAGAGCTTTGCGCTCGCGACCTGCAGCCACAGCGAAAGCGGCGGCTTGTCGATCGAGATCAGCCCGCCAGGGTCTGCGGAGAGGTACAGGAAGTTGTGAAGCGAGAGCAGCATCGACTTCACGCCCGCCGAGTAGAAGGCGTTTGCGTAGCCGTTGCGGGACAGTGCCCAGGTGTTCATCCCCGCTGAGAGCGCGAGGATGATCGCGAGGGCGGGGATGTGAGCAGGCAGCCGTCTGAGGAGCGCCGCTCCTGAGCCCTGCTCGCGACCTGCAGACCGACGATTGCGCACGCCTGAGGCAGTCGCAGGACCGGTGCTCACCGCTCTGGCCCCGAGCTCATGCCTGCAGGGCCGCAAGCAGCCTCTGCAGGTCCTGCTCGTCGTTCCAGGCACCGACGGAGGCGCGCAGCCAGGGCCTGCCGGGAATGTCGCGCAGGATCACCGACGCCTCCTCGAGCTCTGCCCGCTCGCGCTCTGGGTGAGGGCTCTCGAACGTCACGAGCGTGCTGCCCTCTGCGAAGGCTGTCTCGCCGCGTTCAGGCCCGGCGGACTCCGCGCCCTCACGATCGGTGGCCTCAGCCCCCTCAGGCGCAGCGGAGCTCGCGTCCTCGTGCCCCGCCGCTGCGCCCTCGCGCCCGACGACCCTCCTGCCGCTCGCTGCCAGCAGCGCCGCAAGGCGCGCTGCAAGCCGCATTGCGCGCCTGTGGACCAGACCCCAGCCCGCCTCGTTCAGCACGCGCCAGGCTGCGAGTGCACAGGCGAGGGTCTCCGCGCTCAGCGCGAGGGCGTCGAAGCGCCGTGCGTCCTGCTGCAGGCGCGCCTGCAGCCCTGCACCAGGGTCGAGGAGGTTCATGTAGCCGCGGCGCCGCACAGAGATGCGCTCCCTCAACTCAGGGCAGACGTAGAGCATGCCGACGCCGTCAGGTCCGCACAGCCACTTCTGGCCGGCGCCGGCGTATGCGGAGCAGCGAAGCTCCTTCACCTCGACAGGCACAGCGCCAACTCCCTGGGCACCGTCGAGCAGCAGTGGCACATCGACATCTGCGAGCTCTGCTGGGCAGACCCTGCCCGTCATCCAGCTCACGTGTGAGCATGCGATCAGCTTCGTCTCGCTCGAGATCGCCTCCGCGATCCTCTGAAACGGTGCGAGGCGCACCCTCACCCCAGCCAGCTGCTGCGCGGCTGCAAGCGGACCGAGCAGCCCTGGGTGCTCCTCATCGCTCGTGAGGATCTCATCGCCAGGGGAGAGGTCGAGGCCCTCGAGCACGATCGCGAGCCCCTCCGTCGTGCAGCTCGTCAGTGCGACCTCGCCGGCATCGCAGGACAGGCTCGCCGCATACGCCTCCCGCAGCTGCTCTGAGAGCTGCCTGCGCAGCTCGAAGTGCTCCCTGCCGCGCCCAAGCCTCCCGGCGCGCGCAAGCACCTCCCCCGCCGCCTGAATCGCCTGCACTGGCAGGGGCCCGTCTGTGCCTGCATTCAGATAGGCGGCATCCCGCAGGACGGGGAAGCTTTCTCGGAGGCGGCGCAGGGCTGCCGCCTCGCGCTCAGCGGATGCGCTCGAGCTCACGGTCGCGAGGATAGCTTCGTGCACGCAGGCCAGCGCCGGAACGAGCTGCTCACAGCAGTGATGAGGCCTCGAACAGCGGCCCGCCCGAGGCACCTGCAGCGGCGCAGCTGGGGTGCGGCAGGGCCTTCAGCGGCCACTCACTGCACCTGCATAGAAGGAGTGAGGGCGACTGTCGTCGAACAACATCGCCGATGAAGCGAGAAGCGACAGCGATCGCCTCGCCCCCCACAGGGGAGGGGCCCCAAGGCAACCAGACCCTCTCCTCATACATCCAGTCCCGCTTCGAGGGATGCTCACGCTCCCAGAAGGATGTCGCCCAATACATCGTCGACCATCTCGACGAGGCGGCCTTCCACACCGCGGAGGAGCTCGCGCGGCGCGCGAACACCTCGAGCTCGACGGTCGTGCGCTTCTCCCAGGCGCTCGGCTTCGAGGGGTTCCCTGAGCTGCAGGCGGCGGCGAGGGCGGAGTACCGGAGCATGCACTCGCCGAAAGCAGCTGAAGCATCCCCGCGGCCGCTGTTCGGGCTCGAGCAGGGGGAGTTCGAGTCGATGCTCGTCGCCGACCACCTCAACATCGAGCAGACGGCGGGCAAGCTCGACATCGCCGCCGTCGAGAGGCTCGTCGAGGCGATCGTCTCCGCAGAGCGGATCCTCGTCGCAGGCACCGACCAGATGGCGTTCTTCGCGAGCTACCTGCGGCATCTGCTGATGCTGCTTGCGCTCCGTGTCGACATCGCCGCAAGCCCCTCCCAAGAGACCCTCAGCAGGCTGTCCCGAATCGACGCCGGGACGCTTGTGATCGCCTTCTCCGCAGGGCGCAGCCACCCGCTCGTCGTGCGCGCACTGAAGCTCGCCCGCCACAGGAGGGCAAAGACGGCGGCGATCGCGGACGCAACCCTCTCAGAGGTTCGGAAGCTCGCGGAGATCAGGCTCTACTACTCCTCGAGCAGCCCCGCCTACGTGCGCTCCCACACCGCGCTGCTCAGCCTCGTGCAGGCGCTCGCATACGCCGTCTACGCGCGCGACAGCGACTCCCACGAGGAGCGCATAAAGGCATACCGGCTGAAGTGAGGGGGAGATCAGCTTTCCTCTCTGGTGTGCGAGGGCCGCATGCGGCCCTCGCCGGACCCTTGCATGCAAGGGTCCGCACGGGGGCGTGCATGCACGCCCCCGCCTGCCGGCGCATGCGCCGGCAGGGATAAACTGTCCAGGCAGATGCGAGAAGAGGCGACCTTCAGGGTGAAGAGCGGCCTCGCCGAGATGCTGAAGGGCGGCGTGATCATGGACGTCGTCACAGCAGAGCAGGCGAAGCTCGCGGAGGATGCCGGCGCTGCCGCGGTGATGGCGCTCGAACGGGTGCCTGCAGACATAAGGCGCGATGGCGGCGTCGCGAGGATGTCTGACCCAGAGATGATTCAGCAGATCCAGCAGGCTGTCTCGATCCCCGTGATGGCGAAGGCGCGAATCGGCCACTTCGTCGAGGCTCAGGTGCTCCAGGCGATCGAGGTCGATTACATCGACGAGTCTGAGGTGCTCACGCCCGCCGACGAGGTCAACCACATCGACAAGTGGGCGTTCGAGGTGCCTTTCGTTTGTGGGGCGACGAACCTGGGGGAGGCGCTTCGGCGGATCGGTGAGGGCGCCGCGATGATACGCAGCAAGGGGGAGGCGGGCACAGGGGACATCGTCGAGGCGGTGCGCCACATGAGAAGGATCACAGGCGAGATGAAGTCATTGACGATGTTGGCGGAGCAGGAGCTGCCCGCTGCCGCGAAGGAGCTTGGCGCGCCGCTCGAGCTCGTGCGTGAGGTCGCCTCCTCAGGCAGGCTGCCCGTCGTGCTGTTCTGCGCCGGCGGGATCGCGACGCCAGCTGATGCGGCTTTGATGATGGCGCTCGGCGCCGAGGGCGTGTTCGTCGGCTCTGGGATCTTCAAGTCAGAGGATCCCGCGAGCAGGGCGAAGGCGATCGTCGCGGCAACGACGCACTGGCAGGATCCTGAGCGCATCGCAGCCGCTTCGAGAGGGCTTCGCGGGGCGATGATGAGCATAGAGACCTCGAAGTTGAGCGAGCAGCAGCTGCTCGCAGGCCGAGGGTGGTAGCAGGGCGGCCCGAACTCGCCGCAGCCCGCTCTGGCAGCGAGCGCAGCGAAGGCGCAGCCGGCAGTGACGGCGAGCTTGGCGAAGGCGCAGGAGGAGATGGTGGGGCGCCTCTGATCGGCGTGCTCGCGATTCAGGGCGGCTTTGAGGCACACGAGCGGATGCTGCTTGGCCTTGGCGCCCGCGTGCGGCAGGTGCGCGTCCCAGCAGACCTCGAAGGGATCGACGGGCTCGTGCTTCCCGGCGGTGAGTCGACCGCGATCATGCTCGGCCTTCAGCGGGAGGGCCTGATTCAGCCGCTGAAGAGGCTCGTCTGGGGTGGCCTGCCTGTGCTCGGCTCCTGCGCCGGCCTGATCCTGCTCGACGAGGACCACCTCGGCCTGATGGACATGAGGGCGGCGAGGAACGCCTTCGGCCGGCAGATACACAGCTTCGAGGCGGATCTGGAGATCGCCGGCATCGACGGGCCTCCGATGAGGGCGGTGTTCATCAGGGCGCCATGGATCGAGCGGCTTGGCAGGGATCTCGAAGCTCTCGCGATCCTCGACGGGCACCCCGTCGCTGCACGCCAGGGCGACCTGATCGCGATCTCCTTCCACAGCGAGCTGACAGGCGACGATCGGATCCACAGGATGCTGCTCGAGGCGGCGGCGCGCCGCGCATGCGGGGAGATGAGCACCCTTTGACGATCTCCCTTTCAACAGACGAGCTTGCAGGCCCAGCGCAGGAGCTTCCGCGCCTGCTGAAGGAGCGCGGGCAGGAGCTGATCCTCCACGGTGCCTTCGTGGACGGCGAGCGCAGCGATTGGGCCTTCGCGAGCGAGGCGGCGGCGAGGGACGTCGCAGAGGGGAGGGCGGGGCAGGCGATCGTCTGCTGCTGGACGGGCACAGGCGCGAGCATCGCGGCGAACAAGGTGAGAGGCGTGAGGGCGGCGCTCTGCCTCGACGCGCAGAGCGCGGCGGGGGCGAGACGCTGGAACGACGCGAACGTGCTTGCGATCAGCCTGAGGGCGACCTCTGACGCGCTGCTCAGAGAGATCCTTCAGGCGTGGTTCGAGACGGACAGAAGCGACGATGAGGACGACCTCGAGAACATCGCCCACCTGACCGAGATGGAGCGGCGCGCCTAGGGAGACGGAGCAGGGCGCTCAGGTGGTGCAGCTCCGCGGCTGGGCCTCGAAGGGGGCGAGAAGGGACGTGCCGCGGGCTCCGCGGCTGGGCCTCGAAGCAGGCAGAAGGGACGTGCCGCGGGCCGTCAGGCCTCGAAGAGGGCGACCCCTCCAGCTTCGGTTTCGAGGGCCTGCCCCTCCTCGATGAGCAGGTCGAGATGCCCAAGGACCTCTGAGGCGGTGAGGTAGGCCTGGGAGACGGCGACGTTGCCCCACATCTGAAGGGCTATCTGATGGGCGCTGAGCGCCCTGCCTGCGATCAGCCTCCTGATCTTCGCCGCTCGCCGCCGATAGAGCCGCATCCGCTCGTCGATCAGCGCGGCGTGACCCTGAAAGACCTCGCCATGCCCTGCGAGGACGATCTCCACAGGCAGCGGCCTCGTCGCGATCAGCGAGTCGATGTAGGTGAGCAGCGATGCGGGACGCTGCTTGGCCTCCCACCGCTCTGCGCCAAGCGGCCTCGTTATCACCGCGTTCGAGGAGATCTTCTGAATCAGGTGGTCGCCGCTGTAGAGCATCGCCCTGTCCTCGTCGAGAAAGATCGTGTCTGAGGGGCTGTGCCCCGGCCGAAACAGGGCCTTCAGCCTGCGGTCTCTGAGCGCAATCACATCGCCGTCGCTGAGCGGCATCGTGACCTCGACGCCCTCACCCCAGCTTCGGAAGCTCGCGGCGAGGGCGCGGAGAGATGCGACTGTTTCCGGCGGAACGCCATGGCGGAGCATCTGGTCGGCGGCGAAGAGGTCGTCCCGCTCGGCTTCTTCATCGTAGGCGGACAGGTAGCCGGCGAGCGGCGCGATCGCGGCGACCTCGCACCGCGAACGCTCTGCTATCGCATGCGCGAGCCCGAAGTGGTCGAGGTGCTGGTGGGTGATGAGCAGCAGCTGCACCTCCTCTATTCGGTGACCGAGCGCTTGAAGGCCCGCCTGCACTTCCTTCAGGTTGCTCGCGGAGTGCGGACCTGCGTCGATGAGCGTGAGCGGCTCATCCTCGATGAGGTAGATGTTGACGCGCCCGATCCTGAAGGGCGTCGCTATCGACAGCCTGTGCACCCCTGCCTCGCGCAGCTCGGCTGGGTCGCGTTGCTCGGGGACGAGCGCGCGCTCGCTCACGAGCGGATCAGCTCCAACACCTCGTCCCTGCGCTCTTCCATGTGCTGCCTGGAGCGCACTGACTCGAGGCACAGCCTCAGCAGCGGCTCCGTGTTCGACGGCCTGACGTTGAAGTGCCAGTCCTCATACTCGATCGAGATCCCGTCGATCGTGCACTGGCGGGCGTCTGCGTAGCGCCTCGCGATCTCTTCGATCTTGCCCTGCTGGTCTGCGACCTCTGAGTTGATCTCGCCGGATATGAAGTAGCGCTCGCGCATCGGCGCGAGCAGCTGCGACATGCTCCTGCCGGTGAGGGAGAGATGCTCGAGCATGAGCAGTGCAGGCAGCGTCCCTGAGTCGGCGCAGTAGAAGTCGCGGAAGTAGTAGTGGCCTGAGACCTCGCCGCCGAACAGCGCTCCCTCCCTGCGCATCCGCGTCTTGAAGAACGCATGGCCAACCCTGTTGACCTCAGCGATCCCTCCCGCGGCGCGGACGGTGTCAGGCACAGCCCAGGAGGCCCTGACGTCATAGAGGATCCGCTGCGGAGGGGGAGGCCCAGCCGGCTGTGAAGCTTCGCCTGGGGATCCGGGCAGAGCGGAGCCTGATCCCTGCTTGCGAAGCAGGGACTGCGCGAGCAGCGCGGTGAGGAAGTCCCCGTCGACGAACTGCCCCTGCTCGTCTATGAAGAAGCATCGGTCGGCGTCGCCGTCCCAGGCGATGCCGAGGTCGGCGCCCGTGCGTCTCACCTGCTCGATGATGAACTGCCTGTTCTCCGGCAGCAGCGGGTTCGGTTCGTGGTCGGGGAAGCTGCCATCTGGCGTCCAGTAGGTCTGCGTGAGCTGCAGGGGAAGGCGCTCGAGCAGAGGGCCAACCATCGGCCCCGCCATGCCATTCCCGCCGTCGAGCACGACCTTCAGCGGCTTCATCGCGCGCTGATCGATGAACCTCAGAGCGGCCTCCTGGAACTCCTGATAGATGTCGAGCTCCTCGACGGCGGGGACGTCTGCGCGCTCGAGCGCACCCCCTCCAGCGTCCTCGAGCGCACCGCCCCCAGCGCCTCCGGCCGCCTCCGACGCCGTGCTCTCAGGGGCACCGCCGCCTGCATCACCGAGCGCACCGCCCCCAGCGCCCCTGCGTCGCAGGTCGGCTTCGACCTCCCGTCGGATCTCATCGATCCCGCTCTCACCGGAGAGTGGGATCGCCCCTCGCCTCACG